>JBICIE010000150.1:0-4517 GCA_043101635.1 Phycisphaerales bacterium JB039
ATCACGCTGAGCTGGGAACTTGCCTGCCGCGCCGATCTCACCGGCGACGGCTCGCTCGGCTTCTTCGACTTCCTGGAGTTCCAGACCCGCTTCGCCACCGGCGACATGACCGCCGACTTCAGCGGAGATGGCCTGCTCGATTTCTTCGACTTCCTCGCCTTCCAGAACGAGTTCGCCGCCGGCTGCATCTGACCGCCTTCGGCGTCCGGCCACCCCAGGCCCCGCGCGCGGGGCCTTTTTCGTGCCCGCCGCGGGCCGGGCAACCGCCCCAGCCCGCTACGATTCACAGCGCCCAGCAAGGAGCCCCGCTGTGACGACATCCCACGCGCACCACGCCCCGGCCCATCCCGTCCGCCTCTACGAGGAGGATGCCGAGGCCCTCATGGACGCCTCCGCCTTCGCCGAGCGCGTCTGCCTGCTCCCCGGCGGCGAGCCCGGCGGCACCCGCGCTGGCGAGCGCATCCGCATCCTCTGGGGTCAGGACATGCTCCGCGACCTCATCGACGGGCGCTACCGCACCATCATCTGCGGCGTCAACGACCAGGACAACAGCCACGGCATGATCGCCCAGCTCGTCACGCTGGTCGAGACCAGCCAGTGGCGCGAGCCGGCCGTCACCAGCTACGCCCGCATCTTCCATGAGTCGGCCGCGGTACACGCCGCCGGCGACCGCGAGCCGTACGTCCTCAAGTTCGACCTCGACCGCCTGCTGGTCTTCGCGCTGCTGCGCCCCAAGGGTCGCGACCACTTCACCACTGCCGACCTTTCTCGCGGGTTCCAGACCGTCGCCAAGATGCTCCGCGGCCGGCGCGAGCGCCAGCCGGTGGCCAGCGTCTCGTTCCTCGGGGCCCGCTCCAACCGGCTGATCGGCCCGGATGGCCAGGAGCCCGCCTTCGAGACGGTGCTCCAGACGATGTACGAGGCCGGCTTCCGCGGCGACATCTACCCGGCGCCGCAGATGTGGAGCCTCGGCAACGTCGGCGCCTTCCCGACCTACCCCTTCCCCGAGGGCGTCGCCCGCATGCGCGAGGGCAGCAGCTAAAGAGCCCCGAGCGCAAGGGCGGGCGGCCTGCCCTGGATCGGCAGCTTCAGGTACACTGCCCGGATGCCGGCAGCGGATGACCATGCCGCAGGTTCGTGGACGCGCCGCGCCGGCGCCCGCTCCGGAGACCACTGATGAACCTCCCGCCCATGATCGCCCGCATGCGCCGCTTCCCGCCGGCGCTGAGGGCTCTGCTTGATGGCCTCGCCCCCGACGATGCCCGCCAGCGCGGGCCCGCCGGCCAATGGTCCATCCTCGAAGTCGTCTGCCACCTCGCAGATGAGGAGGAGGCCGACTTTGCCGTGCGCGTGCGCCTGACGCTCGAGGACCCGTCGCAGGACTGGCCGAAGATCGACCCCGAAGGCTGGGCCAAACAGCGCAACTACAACGACCGCGACCTTGGCGGCGAACTGGCCCGCTTCGCGGCACAGCGCGAGGCGAACATCCGCTGGCTCCAGTCGCTGGACAATCCCGACTGGTCCCGCGCGAAGGCTCATCCCCGCGGCGCCCTCAGCGCCGCCGACCTGATGACCTCCTGGTGCGCCCACGACGCGCTGCACCTGCGCCAGATCGCCAAGCGGCTGTATGAACTGGCCGCCCGCGACGGCGACAACGCGAGCCCGGCCTACGCCGGCGACTGGTAGCTTGGGTACCCCCCCACTCCGTGGGGGGCGATGCGTTCGGGCGTCACCTCGTCGCGTTTTTCCCTCCGAGCGCGTGAGCCCACTGCACGCCTGCCGCTTGGCTCCTCAGCGGCGTCCGCCGGACGCCACTTCCCCCACCGCCCGAGAGGAGCACAACATGCCACCGTTCTCGACCCGCCGCGTCGCCGGCGCCGTTGCCATCACTGCCGGCCTTGCGGCCACCGCCGCCGCCCAGGACTGCCGCCTGTCGCTGACCGCCGACGACACCGTTCTGCTGCCGGGCGAGACCGCCCGGATACACGCCTGGGCCAGCTTCCCGGCGACCACCTACGCCTTCGCGTCCGCCGACTTCGATGTCGCGGCAGACATGCCGGGATGGTCGTTTGCAAGCTCCGGCGCCATTGCCGGCGCATCCGTGCTCGGCGCCACCGCCAGCCAGGCGCACAACCCGCCGCTGGGCGTGTTCGCTGACCCGGCCAACCCCAAGCGCATCTGGACGGGCACTTTTGCGCCCGACTCCTACAAGCCGCGCCTCGTCCCCATCGAGGCGACACCCACCGACTTCTGGATCTACCCGAGCGATCTGACGGCAAGCCCGGCGCCCTGCCCGGCTGACCCGGGGCGAGCATGGATCTTCGTCAACCCTCTCGCCCTCGGCGGCTACGGCGCAGCAGCGCTGGCCGGGACCGACATCGAGATCGACGGGTTGACCGTCCGCGGGACCAGCGCCGCCGGCGCCATCTGCCACGGCGTCACCGTCCTGGCCTGGGCCCGCGTGGATGGCACGACGATGGAGGGACTTGATGGCGCCGGGAGCCTGACGATCGAAGTCGAGCCCGCCGATGACGGCAAGCCGATCTGCTACCTGCGGTACAAGCTCGTGCGGACGCATGTGTCAAGCTACCAGCTCAGCGCCGACTGGGGCCCCGCCGACAGTTATCACTTCCGCCTGTACAGGGACGGCGCCCTGCTCCGCGAGTTCGAGACCACCGACGGCGCTGCGCCCTTCTCGCTCAGCCACATCCCCGAGCACGAGAAGACCACCTTCGAGACAAACTTCCCGATGAAGTGGGACAACGTCAGGCACATCGCCTGGAGCGACCATGACATCGAAGTCGAGATGCCCGGCGCCCGCTCCATCATCATCGACACCGTCGAAGTCGAGGCCCGCGACCGCTCCACGCCCAAGCTGCAGGAGGCAGTCTGCAAGGGCAAGGTCTTCGCCGCCACCGGTGTCTCGACGCTTTCCGTGACGGTCGACTCGCCCTGCCGCGTCGATCTGAACGCCGATGGAACCCTCGACTTCTTCGACTTCCTCGCCTTCCAGAACCTCTTCGCCGCGGGCGACAGCGCCGCCGACTTCTCCAGCGATGGCCTGCTCGACTTCTTTGACTTCCTCCAGTTCCAGAACGAGTTCGCCGCCGGCTGCCCCTGATCGCAGCGCCACGCCGAGCCACTCGCCTCCACCCCGTGGGGGCGTTTTCGTTGGATCGCCTCGAGATTGCTGCAACGACAACGGCAACGCCGCGGTATGGCTGAAGCTTCGCGCATCCTTCATCCGGCGCGCAGGCGACCGCCGCTACCGTCTGCGGCCAGCAGCGCAACCTCCCGATGCCCGGCGCGCCAACCTCCCGGCGCGCCGGGCGATCTCTTGCGCCTCCTTCCCAAACCAAAAAAACGACGCCGGGCGCACAGCGCCCGGCGCAGTTGATTCGAAGCTGGCTCGATCAGCCCTGCAGATCCGCCACAGCGCCTGTCGCCGCCGCGATCCGCGCCTTGGCCAGCAGCACCGAGGCCTGCACCTCACAGCCGGTCTCCTGGTCGCCGACCCGGTACGCCACGTGGGCGCCGGTCGTCGCGGCCTTCTGCTTGGCGCTGTCCGGGCACGGCCCGCACTCGCCATCGACGACGTACTGCATCTGCACCTGACGGCTGGCGGCGTACGCCATCGCGGCAGCGCGAATGGCCGTCTCGGCGCACTGGAAGTCGCGCCCCGCGACGCGGTAGGTCATGGTTGCGCTGCCCTCACTGCACGCCTTGCTCGCCGCGTCCGGGCACGGCGTGCAGGCGCCATCGACGACGAACTGGATCCGCGTCGCGGTATCCAGGTAGCTCGTCAGCTGCGCGGCGTAGGCCTTGGTCGCCTCGCCGGAACTCTCGTAAGTGCGTCCCGCCACGGCGTAGATGATCGGCTCGCCACTGGCCTGCGACAGCTTGCCCGCCTCGGTCGTGCAGCGCGTCACCTTCTCGCCGACGTGGCACTCGATCGCCGGCATATCCGACGCCAGCGCGACCTGCGCCGCCTTGCTCTCGCCGCTGTACTGGCTGGCACAGTCATCGGTCATCGCAACCTGCGTCGCCGCGGCGGCGCCGCTCTCGCAGCTTCCACCGGAGCAGTGCCCGTCCTGAGCCGCCGTCTGCGCAACCTGCGTGGCCTTGCCCTCGCCGCTGCACTGGCTGGCGCAGTCGCTCGAGGTCTGGGCGACCTGCGTCGCCGCGGCGCCGCTGGTCTCGCAGCTTGCGCCCGAGCAGTCGCTCTTCTGGGCGACCTGCGCCACCTGCGTCGCCTGGCCGGTGACCGGGCACACGCTGCCGGAGCAGTCGCTCTTTGCTTCCTGAGCCACCTGCTGGGTCACGACCTCCGCCTTGCTGCTCGGGCAGCAGTCAGACTTCGGCTGGGCAGTCTGGGCCACGGTCTGCGCGGCCGGCTGCGACTTGGTCGGACACGCCCCGATGGGCAGACAGTCGCAGCCGGCCGCGCAGACCGTGGCCCAGACTGCCCAGCCGAAGTCTGACTGCTGCCCGAGCAGCAAGGCGGAGGTCGTGACCCA
>JBICIE010000151.1:0-6533 GCA_043101635.1 Phycisphaerales bacterium JB039
CTGGAGCGGAAGCTGCGCCAGATCGAGCAGACGTCGCTGGAGCACGCCGCCATCCGGGCCGAGCGGACGTTCCAGATCCGCCCCGCCGTACCCGTCGGGCCGCTGGAAGGTCCGCTCGGCCCGGATGGCGGCGTGCTCCAGCGACGTCTGCTCGATCTGGCGCAGCTTCCGCTCCAGTTCCGCAAGGCGCTGATCGCCGGCCGCGGCGGTCCCGGCGTAGCGGGCGACAGCCTCCCGCAGACCGACCAGATCCCGCTCCATCACGACCGGCGGCTTCAGCCTGATGTCCGATACCCAGGCGCTGTCGCGCTGCAGGTACTGCAGCACGCCATCAAGGCGCAGCGCAACATCGCCGGAGATCATCGCCTGGCTCTCGGCCATCACCCCGGGAAACTCGGCCAGCGTCTGCTCCATCCGCTCCTCGAGCGTCTGCAGCCGTTCGGTCTTGCCCAGCGGGAACTCGGCCTCCTTGTAGTGAGCAAAGTAGGCGCTGGCCTCCTCGAACAGAGCCTGCCGCTCCTTGATCTGCTCCGGATCGGCAGTCGCCGAAGCGATCAGGTACTTGGGGCTGTTCATGCCGACATCGACGTACGGCCGGAGCGTGTCGACCCACTGCCGGCACGCTTCTTCCTGCGCCGCGTCGGCCGCCTGACGCTCGTAGATCTTCAGCGCGCCGGCAAGGCTCGATTCCACGTTGCGCAGCTCCATCGACTTCCCCAGCGGAAACTCGACGGTCTGCAGTTCCGCATACAGCGCCTGCGCCCGAGGAAAGGCGGCCATGCTGCTCGCCTGCTGCTCGGGAGATGACCGGGCGAAATCCGCCCCGATGCGCAGGCAGTCATCGCTCTTGTGATCGACAAAGGGCGCCAGCTTCTCGATCCACTCGGCGCACAGCGCCTCGTTGGCCGCTTCGACCTCCCTGGCGGCATCATCGGCCCCCGCCGCGGCTGTCTCGGCGGCCGACACCTTCGCCGCCGTGGCCGAAAGCCGTTCCAGCATCGCCGTGTACTCGGGATCGGTTTCGTCGAACTTCCCGCCATACCGCGACTTGATCTCGTCGAGGTACTTGTTGGCCTCGTCCAGCTTGCGCTGCGCCGTCGTCAACCTGTCGGCCTCCAGGGCCACATCCACCGCCTCGCACGCCGTGCTGATTCGCTTGACGCGCGACGCGACCGCGCTCGGCAGGTCCGCCGCCGCCTGTGTCGCAAGCAAGCACCCGAGGACAAACGCGCCGCACGCCCACCGCGCCCGGCTGGATCCGAACACAAATCGCATTGCACACCTCCAGACTACCTGGCGCGGGATCGCTCACGCCGCGCCGTTGATCGCGCGGCAGGACCCCGGCGAGCCCCCCAAGCGCCATGCCTCTTCCCATGTGCCATCGCGCTCAACCGTATCACGAAGCCGGCGGCGCCGCCGCGCCGGCGCCGCGGCGTTAAGAATTAGAATCATTCCAGAAAAGCAAGCCCCGCCTGCCTCACCGCGCTGCGCCCCTGCGAACCCGCACCAGCCCCGCATCGATGTACTGCCCCCCACCCCTGTTGCGGCAGTGGATCGCCATGACATTGACCCCGCGGCGGAGGGCGCCCGCCCCCGCGCCGGCAAGCCGCGCCGTCCGGTACTCGGTCACATACCCGCCCAGCCGCCCGACCACCGCGCCGTTGAGGTAGATCTCGGCGTCCTCATCGTGGTGGATCAGCAGCCGCACATCCTCGGGAACCGCGTCGAGCCTGAACTCACGCCGGATCCAGATGTCCGCGCCATCCCAGCGCGTCCCGATCGTCGCCCCGGGCGTCCCCTCCGTCCCGAAGCCGCCCGGGCCGATCTCCCACGCCGAGTCGTCGAACTCCGGCGCCATCCAGTCGCCGACGGGCTCATTGAAGGTGTACCGCCACCGCGCCCCGCTCTCTGCGGAAGTCGGCACGAGCGTCTCGACCACCGGCGGTGGCTCGTGCAGACGCTGCGCCGCTTCCGCCGCCCGCTCGGCATCCACCTTGATCACCGCCCGGTCATACGTCATCAGCCCGTTGACCTCGATCTCGACATCGGTCGTCTGGGTATACACCGCCGCGCCGAGCCCCCTGCCGATCAGCAGATGCAACCGCTCGAGCAGTTCGACGTACGCGTCGGTCAGGTCCGCCGCAGTCTCGTACGTGCGATAGCCCCAGTTGTCGCGATCGCGCCACAGGTGGCCCTCCACCGGCAGCCCGAGCCCGCCGAACTCCCCGAGCACCGCCGCCCGGTCGGGCTCCAGCGCCGGCGCCGCCGGCCCCGGGTAGCTGTGAATGTCGTGCACATCGCCGACGCCGCGATCGGTCCACCCGCTGGCGGCGTTGACCAGCCGCGTCGGATCAGCCCGCTTGACAAGCTGCGCGATGCGCTCCGTGTCCCACTGCCCCCAGCCCTCGTTGTACGGAACCCACATCACGATGCTCGGGTGATTGCCCAGCGCGCCGATCATCGCCAGCAGCTCGCGCTCGAACGCGGCCGCCGATTCGGGCGTCCGCTCGATATCCGGCATGTCCCCGTGGATGTACCGATCCCCCGACGGCATGTCCTGCCACACCAGCAGCCCGAGCCGGTCGCACCAGGCGTACCACCGCGCCGGCTCGACCTTCACGTGCTTGCGCACCATGTTGAACCCAAGCCGCTTCGTGACCTCGAGGTCGTATCGCAGCGCCCCATCCGTCGGCGCCGTATACAGCCCATCGGGCCACCACCCCTGATCCAGCGTGCCGTACTGAAACAGCGCTTCGCCGTTGAGCAGCAGCCGGTTCACACCGTCCGCATCCGGGCGCACCTCGATCGACCGGAACCCGAAGTAGCTCTGCACGTCGTCAACAGTCCGGCCATTGGCGTCCCGCAGCGACACCGTGAACTCGTGCAGCCTGGGATCGTCCGGCGACCACGCCGGTATCGGCGCATCCGGCCGCAGTTCCAGCGCCGCTCCCACCGGCGCCCTGACCACATGCCGCTGCCCGTCAATCACCGCCTCCAGCACCGCTTCCAGCCCGGCCGCCTCGCCGCGCGCCTCCAACTCGACCCGCACCGCGTTGGCCTCGAACCGCGGCGTGATGCGCAGCCCCCGGATCGACACTGCCGCAACCGGCTCCAGCCACACCGTCTGCCAGATCCCCGTCACCGACGTGTACCAGATCCCGCGCGGCTCGCGAACCTGCTTCCCCCTCGCCTGAAAACCGGCGTCCGTCGGATCCCACACCCGCACGACGATCTCGTTCGCCCCATCAACCAGCGCCTCGGTGATGTCGAACGTAAACGGGTCATACCCGCCCTCATGAGCGCCGACAGCCTGCCCGTTGACAAACACCTCCGCCTGCCAGTCCACCGCTCCGAAGTGCAGCAGCAGTCGCCCCCCCTCCGCCACCGCCGGCCGATCGAAGCTGCGCCGATACCACAGCTCCCGCTCCGGCCCCACCTCGCGTCCCACGCCGCTCAGCGCCGACTCGATGCAGAACGGCACGAGGATCCTGCCATCCCACGCCTCCGGCCGCCCCGCCCCGCGCGCCGCGATCGCGTACGCCCACGGCCCGTTCAGATTGACCCACGACTCGCGCACCATCTGCGGGCGCGGATACTCCCCATGCGCGCTCATCGGCGTCACTTCCTCCGCCCACCGCGTCCGCACCAGCGCCGGAGGGTCCTGCTGAGCCAGCCCCGGCCAGGCCGTCAGCAGCCCGATGGTCACAACCGAAGCACAACGCCTTGCCAGCAGCAGCATCGGGCGCCTCGACTTCCTCGGGCCCCGGGGCCCAGCCCGGCCCGGCCCACCCGACCATAGTCTACCGACAGGCTGACCCCAGCGGCGCCGCCACACCGGCCACGCCGCGCCCCCCGATCCACATGCGCCCCTGTCGGATCGCTCCCCGCCCGCAAAACGCTGTACCATCGGCCCGACCGAATGGACTCAGCCAGCGAGGATCCCATGACCGCATTTCGCCAGTTGCCCTACATGGGCGTCATCCGAGTCAACGTCGCCGCGATGGAGCGCGGCTTCCGCATGGGCGACACCTCGTGGTCGAATCTCGGCCAGGGCCAGCCCGAGGTCGGCCCGATCCCGCAGGCCCCCGCCCGCATCGACCGCTTCGACTATCGCCCGGAAGACCACGCCTACGGCCCCGTCGAGGGCCTGCCCGAACTGCGCGAGGCGATTGCGGCCCACTACAACCGCCTCTACCGCCGCGGCAAGCCCTCGCAGTACGATGCCGACAACGTCGCCGTCTGCGCTGGCGGCCGCCTCGGTCTCACCCGCGCCGGCGCCGCCCTCGACTCCATCCGCCTCGGCTATTTCACGCCCGACTACACGGCGTACGAAGACCTGCTGACCACCTTCTCCCGCGTCGACCCGGTCTGGATCGAACTGACGCCCGACAGCGGCTTCCGCATCGATCCGGATGCCCTCGAATCGCGCGTGCAGCGCGACAAGCTCGACGCCCTGCTCATCTCCAACCCCTGCAACCCGACCGGCGTCGTGATCCAGGGCGATGAACTCGCCGCATGGGCGGAGATGGCCCGCAGGCGCCGCTGCACCCTGCTGATGGATGAGTTCTACTCGCACTACGTCTTCCAGGATGGCGCTGCCGGCGGGCCTGTCAGCAGCGCCGCCTTCATCGACGATGTCAACGACGATCCCGTCGTGATCTTCGATGGGCTGACCAAGTGCTTCCGCTACCCCGGCTGGCGCGTCGGCTGGGTCGTCGCGCCCAAGGAGATCATCCGCAACCTCACCGCCGCCGGAAGCTTCGCCGATGGCGGACCGAGCCGCCCGATGCAGCGCGCCGCGATGATGGCGCTGGAGCCGGCCCGCGCCGATCAGGAAGTCGCCGCCGTCCGCAACCACTTCGCCATGAAGCAGCAGCTCACCGTCGAGCGCCTCACCGCCATGGGCGTCGAGTTCCCCGCCGCCCCGCAGGGCACGTTCTACGCCTGGGGCAGCGTGGCAAACCTCCCGGCTCCGTACAACACCGGCGAGGGCTTCATGCGCCAGGCCTTCGAGCATCGCGTGCTCACCGTGCCCGGCGAGTACTTCGATGTCAACCCACACCGCTCCCGCACCGGCCCCTCCCCGCTGGAGCCCTTCGTCCGCTTCAGTTTCGGCCCGCCCCTGGACAACCTCACCGCCGGCCTCGACCGCTTGGAAGAGATGCTCCAAACCGTCGCCGTCTGACCTCGCACAGGCGCCCCTCGCGCCGGTGACACAGGCGTCCCGCCTGTGCGACGCCAGCGCTCGATCGCAGCCGTACGCCTCGTGGCCCATGCGCCGGCGAGGCAAGCGGATTCTCCTGCGGCGCCGCCACCCCCGCCCGCGACAGCAGTGTGATACACTGCGCAGTCGGGGAGCGAAAGGAGAGACAACAATGCAATACACAACAGCGCGGCTCGTCGCCGGTTTCGTGGTCGCAACCGCCGGCGCTGCCACGGCCCAGCCGCTCATAGGCGGCAATCTCTTGCCAACTCCGTCACTTGTATCAGTTGATCTCGCAGACGCCAGCACCATGCAGCTTGTCGCCCTGGGCGACAACCCGCAGGGCCTTGCCTACGACGAAGCCTCGGGCGAGTTGTACTCCATCAGCGCCGGCTCCGACTCCGTCTCCCGGATCGATATGACCACGGGCGTCATGACGCTGATTGCCCCGTTCCCCTATGAGAACGCCAACGCGCTGGCGTACCACTCCGGGCGCAAGCTGCTCTACGCCGCCGACATCAACTCCAACACGCTGTTCACCATCGACCCGGTCACGCGCGACGTCAGTGAGATCGGCGTCATCAGCGGCGCTCAGGACATCGAGGGCCTCGCCTACGACGCCGGGCGCGACATCCTCTACGGCGCTGCCGATCGCGCTGACGAGATCGTCATCATCGACCCCGACACCGCCGCGGCCACCTCCATCGGCCTGCGCAGGCCGGCCGTCAACTGGCGCGGGCTCACCTACTCCCCCTCGCTGGGCGCCCTCTTCGCAAGCGTCTCGGTCAGCGGCAGTCCTTACCGCATTGACGATCCCGCCGGCAGCCCGAGCCTGACCGAGATCGGCCGCATCGCCCCCGCCGGCGCCGTCCAGGGCCTCGCCTGGGTCGAAGAGGAAAGCTGCTGCGCCGATCTCGATGGCGATGGCGTGCTCACCTTCTTCGACTTCCTCGAGTTCCAGAACCTCTTCGCCATGGGCGATCTGCGGGCCGACTTCACCGGCGATGGCGCGCTCGACTTCTTCGACTTCCTCGCCTTCCAGAACGAGTTCGCCGCCGGCTGCCCATAGAACCCCATCAGGGCGTTTGCGCCGCCCCGGCGTCATTGCCCTTCCCCCGCCGCCGGCGGGGGAAGTGTCGAGCGCAGCGAGACGAAGGGGGCATAAACACCCGCGAGCGCAGCGAGCACTCCCCCCCCTCTCCCGCGCCTCGCCGGAGAGGCAAGGCACGCTCGGCCGGCTCCACCCTCCGCCCCGCGGGGCCCCCGCGCCCCGGTCCATCGTGTCCATCAAGTCGATACAGCCCCGCAAGTGCCCCTCCTGCGCGCGCAC
>JBICIE010000152.1:0-3099 GCA_043101635.1 Phycisphaerales bacterium JB039
CAGGGCCTACTCCCCCGCCCCGCCCCACCCCGGCGGCCCGGCCCTTCGCCTCTTGAGCCGGCTGGGCTCGGCGTTCATCGCGGGGGGTCGCGCGCGCCTGCGGCGCGCGACAACCCCCGGTACGCGGCGCCCCATCTCCAGCGACCCTGAAAGGCCTGAAAGGGTCGTCGAAGCGTGCGCGTGGATGTTGGTCGCATTGCACGGAGACCCCCATCGGGGTCCAGCCATTCGCGCGCTGGGTTCTGGAGGTGGCAGACTCGCCCCCCGAGTCGATCAGCATCGCGGCCGCGCCGATGAGCAATCTTGAGAGTCGTCGATCCTCAGGGGACGGACAACCCACGTCGGTAACTCGTGCGGCGCGCGTAGGTCGCAAGGGGGGCCAGCGCAGGGAAGCACCGGGTGAACCGCCGATCCGTCGCGCAGCACCACCTGGTCTGGGGCGACGATCAACAGGCCATGGCGCCGCGGCTGCCGACCAGCGACAGCAGCGTGCCATTCGGTGTCGGAGGGGTTGAGAAGGAAAGGATCGCCGGACCATGCGGAGTAGAAGAACCGCGCGTCGTCGGTTGCCCGGATGCGATGCAGCACCGAAGGCAGCATTTCATCGCTCCCGCGATGCTTGCAAATGGCAGAGAACGCCTCAGCCATCTGAGCAAACTCACCCGCGATGCGTCCGACTGGCTTCATAGTTCCCGCATTCAGGACACTGTTCGAGCCCCGCGAGGTCGTAGTTGCAGTTCGGGCAGCGGTCGAGAGGGGTCTTGGGTGGCCCGCCGCTCCGCGGCGGGTTCTTCCCTCATTCGCTAGTCGCTCGTTCGCTGATTCGCTCGCTCCGTCCCACACTCGGGGCAGGGGCCGGCGAGGCCGGCGAGGTCGTAGTTGCACTTCGGGCAGCGGCCGCGGCGGGCGCGGAGGCGGCGGCGGAGGGGGAGGAAGGTCAGCGGCAGGGCGAGGATCACGGCGTAGAAGAGGGTGTTGACAGCGATGCCCGGGAGTGGTTCTGTTGGTACGCCGCCGTCGGTAGCCGCGAACAGCAGGCCGCCGCCGGGCCAACGGGGACCTGAGGTCGATCGCGTTCCATTGGCGTAGGTTGCGGTGTATCGCAAGGCGCGAGCAGGCCATCCTGCATCGACCGTGACAACGTAGTCGTTCTTGCGGCCGACCACCGATAGACGGATCGCGGCGTCGCTATATGTGTCGTGATCAGGGCCCGGGGGCGCTACCGCGCCCACCGCGTCATACAGAGGCTCATCGCGTCTGAACTCATATACGTCGCCCCACTGCAGCACCCACTCGTGCAAGCCGCGTCGAAAGTGACCACTTGGCGCCGCACACGCAAGCGCCACCGCGAGGTTCACCACCGCCCCGGCGAGCAGGAGCAGCGCGGCGAGCAGCAGCGTGCGGCGCCAGCGTCGGGTCATCTGTCTACCTCGACCTGCGCCACAGCCACACGTCGCGACTCATCGAGTTGGATGAAGAGCCAGATCTCATTGTCGATTGCGAAGAACGAACGCGTCGCCCCCAGACGTACTGCGACATCCCACCCTTCAGAGGGAAACGGGCGAGCGGGGCCGAACTCGCTGGTCACTCGGCTGAGTGGCCACCCAATCATCTCGCCCGACTCCACAAGACGTTGCGCCCTGACGACCGGATTCGTCAGGCGTCGGGCCGCGAGGACCGCGAGCGTTGCCCCGAGCCCCAGGAGCGCCACGCAAGAGAGGAGTACTGACCATCGTGTGCGCCAGCGGTGCATCGGGCGGGGTCTGTGCGCCATGAGGGAGGTCTCCGGCGCCGGCTGATGCGGCAACTCGGGCTCGTGGGGCGTGGGGCGTGGGGCGTGGGGGGGCCGATCAGCCGCGGCGTCAGATTCTACGCCGCGGCGATCTTCGGATCGGGCGGGCTTTGCCCCCGCTTGCGGGGGCGCTGCGCCTTGCCCCGGGCGATGCGAGCGCAGCGAGTGAGCCCGGGGACAGCGGGCCTTCCCTTCACACAGAGCCCTCGAAGAGGGCGAAGGCGGCGCAGGGCGCGCAGTTGCATCCGATGCGCGCGGCGGCGCCCACCTTCGCCCCCTTCGGGGGCTCTGATGGAAAGAAGGGCGCCGGCAACCCCGGGCTCCGCTGCGCTGCGCCCGGGGCAAAGCGCTTCGCCCCCGCAGGCGGGGGCGGCGGATCGGGCGGCTGGGCCACAGCGGCCGCTTGCCCCTCGTGGGGCTCGTGGGGTGATGGCGGAGTCTTCGGCTTCAATACAATCCCGCCACCCCCACGTTCAGGGGCGCGCGGACGCGGCGAGCGGCATCCGCAGGGCTCGACAGGGTACGGCGCCAGCGCTTCACGCCTTAAACGCCCGGAAGGAGGCGACCATGTCCGGAACAGCACAATCGACGGACTGGCGGCGGCGAGCCCGAGTCGCGTGCACGCTGGCTGCGATCGCGATGGCCGGGCTGCTGCTGGTCTGCGTGCCGTTCGCGTTCGCAGTCGGCCGCATCGATGCTGGTGGCGCTCCGGCCGACTTCGCGTGGCTCGAGCGCGGGAGCCTGGCCATCTTCCGCGACCGCGAGGTTGCCGCCGCCGGCAGCCTCACCTGGGATGTCATGATCAAGCCGTCGGGTCGCCTGCGTCTCGACTGGCGCCCGGGCGTGAGCGCCTCCCGCAGCCGCTTCCACCTGTACCTGCCGCTGTGGATTCCCGCTGCCGTGTTCGGCATCAGCGCGCTGGCGCTTCGCAAACGGCGCGAGCCGTTCGCCTGCCGCAAGTGCGGCTATGACCTGAGCGGCCACGCCGGCCCATGTCCCGAGTGCGGCGACAGTCAGGAGACAGGCGCCGGCTGATGCGGCCTTGTCGGCCGATCAGCCGCGGCATCAGATTCTACGCCGCTGCGATCTTTGGATCGGGCGGCTGGGCCACAGCGGCCGCTTGCCCCTCGTGGGGCTCGTGGGGTGATGGCGGAGTCTTCGGCTTCAATACAATCCCGCCACCCCCACGTTCAGGGGCGAGCGGGCCCCGTGCGGTCGACCAGCCCGTCAGCTTCAGTCCAAGCTCAGCGAGGAAGTCGAGCACCGAAGGCCTGACAGAAAGAACCTGAGTGGATCGAACGCACGGG
>JBICIE010000153.1:0-9471 GCA_043101635.1 Phycisphaerales bacterium JB039
GGCGTCTTCGAGCTCGATCTCCTTGGCGACGGTGACGCCGTCCTTGGTGACGGTGGGCGAGCCGAAGGACTTCTGGAGGACGACGACGCGGCCGCTGGGGCCGAGGGTGACCTTGACGGCCTTGGCGAGCTTCTGGACGCCCTTGAGGATCTTCTCGCGGGCGTCGGTGTTGAATGCGATCTGCTTTGCAGCCATGGGAGTGTCTCCAAATGGCAAAGGGGCAGATGGCAAATGGCAAATCCGGAGGGCGCTTTCAGCCGCCTTGGATTCTGCTCGTGCCGTCTACCCGTTTGCTCCTCTCGTTGATGTTGCGGTGCGTACTTTGCGATTTGCCGATTTTCGATTTGCTATTTGATCTTGGTGTCTGCGAGTCCGATGCGGATCCAGGCGACGCGCTCTGCGTCGATGATGTAAATGCTGGCGCCATCAGTGAGCTTCACGAGGTGGTCGGTCTCCTCCGGGACGAGCATGGCGCGCTGGACGGTGAGGCAGGCGGCGGATTCGGGCATGCCCATGATGCCGAAGGCGCAGGCGCGTTCGCCGTTGAGTTCGGTCAGGGCCTGTCGGAGTTGGGCTGGGGTCACGATGGATCCGTTTCTTCACCACAGAGGCACAGAGGGCACGGGGACCGGTGATTTCGGATTGAATCTCAGGACCATGCCTGCTTCAGCTTTCTCTGTGATCTCTGCGCCTCTGTGGTTGGTCCTTTCTCAGTCCTCAACGATCGCCAGCACGTCGTCTTCGCTCATGATCAGCAGGTCGACGCCATCGATCTTGATCTCGCTGCCGGCGTAGCTGCTGAAGATGACCTTGTCGCCCTTCTTGATGGTCAGGGGGATGCGATCGCCGGTGTCGGTGTTGAGGGCGCCATCGCCGACGGCCTGCACCTTGCCGGTGCGGGGCTTGTCCTTGCTGGACTCGGGGAGGTAGATGCCGCTCTCGGTGCGGTCCTCGGCCTCGTCGCGCAGGACGATGATCTTGTCGTGCAGCGGGCGGATGTTGATGGCGACCTTGGTCTTCGTGGCCATGACGGGCTCTCCTGTTCGGTCTGGTGTTCTCTTCTCAGGTGCGGCCGCGATCGAAAGCCCGGCGGCCGCGGGCGGGCGGTTGGGCGGTTGGGTCAGCCGAGTCCGGGCCAGCGGCCCTGGTAATGACGAGACAGGGCGCGCCGGAGGACTTCGAGCAGCAGTTCGATGTCGCGCTGGGCGCTGGGACGGTCGATGATGGCGAAGGCGCCGGCGAGCAGTGCGTCGCGGATCTCGCGGCCCTCCTCTCGCCGCGCGGTGCGGCGCTTGATGACGACGGTGGGCGGGGGCTGGCGCAGGCGGCTGAGCACCTGGAGGATGCGGACGCCGCCTTCTTCTGCCGCGGCGTTGTCGGCATCCAGGGGCAGGCCGAGATCGACGACCGCGATGTGGACGGGTCGCTGGGCGATGATGCGGCCGGCCTCGGCGCCGGTGGCGGCCCGGATGGCCCGGATGCCCATGGGCTCGAGCAGGCGGGGGAGGTTGTCGGCCCAGGCGTCCTCGCGCCAGACGGGGCAGGACAGCAGGAGATTGAGCCTGCCGCCGGCGGGGTGGCTCGGCGAGGTGTCGGGCTGATCGGGATGGCGCGCGTTGACCATCGCCGAAGCGGCAAAGCAAGGGGCGGACCCGGGGGTGGAGGCTTGCAAGTGCTTTGTTTGCAGGTCTTTATGGCGATTCGCCTGGGAGCGGCCCTGCCATCGGCACGCAATGCGGGCCCGCCGGGCGCCATTGTGGCAGGTCGCCAGGGAGCGGGGCGCCGGGCCGGGCGGGGCGGAGCGGGCGCCGCCGTTAGAATCGAGCATGGGCATGGAGGCGATAGCGGCGGCACTGGCAGCGCTTCTGGCGGGCGCGGCGGCGCTGACGGGATGGCTGCTCTGGGACCGGCGCCGGCTGGGGGAGCGGGCCGCGGAGGCCCAGCGGCGGGCGGGCGAGGCGGAGTCGGAGGCGGGGCGGCTGGCGGAGCGGCTGGCGTCGCAGGAGCAGCTTGCGCGGGAGCGGGAGCAGTCGCTGGTGCGGGAGCGCGAGGCGCTGGAGGCGCGCTTTGCGCAGCTCAACGAGCACACCAGGGGCGTCTTCGAGCAGGTGGCGGGCGAGACGCTGGACCGGTCGACGCGGCGGTTCCTGGAACTGGCGACGCAGTCGCTGGGGGCGCAGCGCAAGGAGGGGGAGGCGGCGCTGGAGCAGCGCAAGCGCGCTGTCGAGGAGCTGGTGGGGCCGATCGACCGGACGCTGCGGGAGACGCGGGAGCGGCTGACGAAACTGGATGAGCGGATCACCGAGTCTCGCGACGCCAGCCGCGCTGTGCACGAGGAAGCGAGCAAGCTGGTGCGGGCGCTGAGCCGACCGGATGTGCGCGGCAAGTACGGGGAGATCCAGCTTCGGCGGGTGGCGGAACTGGCGGGGATGACGCCGTACTGCGATTTCTCCGAGCAGCACACGGTGCGGGATGAGGATGGGGCGGCGCTGCGTCCGGACATGGTGGTGCTGCTGCCCAACGAGCGGCGGATCGCGGTGGACGCCAAGACGCCGACGGACGCGTACATGCAGGCGATCGACGCGCCGACGCCGGAAGCGGCCGAGGCGCTGCTGGAGCGGTTCGCCTCGGGCGTGTGGGAGCAGGTGCGCAAGCTGTCGGACAAGCGGTACTGGGCCCAGTTCGAGGGCTCGCCGGAGTTCGTGGTGATGTTCGTGCCGGGGGACCAGTTCGTGGACGCGGCCCTGGCGCGCCGGCCGGAACTGCTGGAGAAGGCGGCGGAGGCGAACGTGATCCTGGCGAGCCCGTCGACGCTGATCGGTCTGCTGCGGGCGGTGGCGGTCGGGTGGCGGGAGCACAAGGTGGCCGAGGAGGCGCACGAGCTGTTCCGGCTGGGGCGCGAGCTGCACGAGCGGGTGCAGAAGGTGTTCGAGCACGCCGGGAAGCTTGGCGACAGTCTGCAGCGGGCGGTGCACGGGTACAACGAGATGGTCGGCTCGATCGAGCACCGGCTGACGCCGACGCTGCGGAAGTTCGAGGGGGCAGGGGCGATGGGGAGCAAGCCCGTGCCGCAACTGGAGCTGATCGATGTGGCGCCGCGGGAACTGCGGGCCGGGACGGAGGATGGAGCGTGAGGATGATGGCGCAAGGGAATCGGCTGCGCAGAGCGGTCGGGTGGGCGCTGGCGTGCGCCTGCGCAGTGGGGCCGGCGGCGTGCAGCGGGGGCGGGGGGGCGGCCATCACGGTCGCGACGGTGACGCGCACGATCGAGTCGGCCGATGGCACGGACATCACGACGCATCTGCTGACGCCGTATCCGGAGGGGCAGGAACGCGACTTCCGGCCGTGGGGCGCCGTGGGCTACGCGCAGGACGCCGGCCCGAGGCCGGTGCTGAACGTGACGCCGCAGATGGCGCATTTCGTTGCGGTGAACATGACCGTGGCGCTGGTGGAGCGGCGCGGCGTGACCGCGGCGGGCGCGGTGAACGAGACGGTGTACTGGCTGGGGGCGACGCGCCAGAAGCGGATCGAGGATCACCTGGCGGCGATCCGGCGCGAGATCCCGACGCTGCGGGAAGGGCGGCCGCTGATCGTGATCGGGCGCGGCGCCGGCGGGGCGATCGCGGCGGCGGTGGCAGCGCGGGAGCCGCGGGTGACGCACCTGATCCTGATCGGCGCCGGCGGCGGGTGGACCGGGGCGGCGGAGCTGCGCCACTGGCTGAAGGTGCGCGGCGAGGTCGCGGGGATCGAGAGCGCCGAGGAACTGGAAGCGGCGCTGGAGGCGATCCGGGCCGATCCGGAGTCGCTGGCGATGCTGGGGCCGCTGGCGTACCGGAGCTGGTCGGGGCGACTGGACCGGGCGGTGGTGGACGATCTGGAAGTTCTGGACATCCCGATCCTGCTGGTGCAGGGGGACGCCGATCAGGCCTTTCCGGCCCAGAGCGGGCGGGCAGCGCGGGACCGGTTCAAGGCGCTGGGGAAGGACAACCTGACGTACGTGGAACTGGAGCGGCTGGATGAGCAGCACCGCGACACGGTGACTGGAGCGGACCGCTCCGGGGATGTGCAGCGGGCGGTGATCGACTGGCTCCAGGAGCAGGAGGTGCTGTCGGCGCGATCGGCGAAGCGGCTGCGGGAGCGGTTTTGAGACTGGATCCACAGATGGCACAGATGGGGGCCAGATAGGACCAACGGCCCGGGGCATCCGCCGGCCCTTCAATCGCTCAATCGCTGATTCGCTCACTCTCTTCCGCCGCGCGAGCGGCGAGTTGGGCGATCTCGGGGGGGGATCGGCTCGCCGCACTCGGGGCAGATGGAGGCGGCGGAGGGCTCGCGCGGAGGCTGGACGGGGTATTTGCAGTTGAAGCACCATGGCGACGCGAGGTAGTGGCGAAGGAAGCGGCGCGTCTTGGCCGTGAGACCCGCATGCAGCGCAACTGCGAGGACGAGCAGGACCACGACGCCGAGCAGCAGCAACTCCCGTCCCGGATCGCGCGGCTCCCGAATGGGCGCCATGAACAGGGCAGCGACGGCTGCAATCAGCGGGAAGTCGATCAGGACAAGCACGAGCGGCAATGGCATGTCACGCCAGTCGAGCCGCCACACCGCGATGTGGGCAACCCGCCGGCATAGCGGTCTCGGCCATCCGGTCTCGATCTCGACCGTGCGCACGCTGCTGAGCCAGCGGGGAAGCCGCATGGGGGATGGTATCGAGGCGGGGTCTGGTACACTGTGGCAGGCCCCGGAGGCACGCGATGCCCGCGAGCACGGTCCAATATCTTCGCCTGCGGATGCGTGAGCGACGCGTGTGGGTCGGAGTTCTCGTGCTTGTGAGCCTCGGGGTTCTGGCCAGCGCCACGAATCGGTTCGTACCAAGGGGCGCCGGCGGGCGCAGCCCGCAGGTCATCAACGTGCAGGTTGCATCGGATGGACGGAACAAAGTTGAACTTGCGTTCTGGACCAGACGCCACGGATGGCCGTTCGTCGAGGCTGTTGAGCGGGCCATCTTCCTCAGTCCGAACGACATGCCAGAACCCGAGCGGCAGCGCTTGATCCGTGAGGCCATCGATTCACACCGGCTACAGGGCTTCGATCGCGTGGCACAAGCGCCGGGGCTGGAGACGACCGAGCTGTTCCTGGTTGCTGGCCTCGTCAACGGCGCGCTCGAACGACTTTATGCCATCGTGGTCTTTGTACCCCTTATGCTCGTCTTTGGGTTCGTGGCCATACTCCGGGATCGCCGGAACTTCTGCGCCCATACTGGGCGATGCGTCCGTTGTCTGTATGACCTGGCGGGCGTGGAGTCAGGCCCCTGTCCCGAGTGCGGAGCGGCCCGATGATGCGCTGCCGCCGCACGCTGCTGCTCGCTGCGCTGCTCCTGCTCGGCGGGGCGGTGGTGAACGCGGCCGTGGCGTGGGGGATTCGTCTCGCTGCCTCGCAACCATCCGACCAACTGCTGGATGGCCTTCCACGATGGCATGTGCCGCTTACGACGTTCATGGAGGATGAGCCTCCGCCCGTCATCGCCAGCGGCCACATGCGATCGCGCTGGATAACGTCGAGCATCGAGCATGCGGGCAGCGCCGGGTGTGATACGACAGCGATCGGCTGGCCCATGCGAAGCGCGCTCATGGCCGCGTATCACGACATGGCGACGGGTACGACACAGGTGCGAGGCGCCGTTCGGCTGTGGCATACTCAGGACAGCTTCGACCTCGGCGGCGTGTTCCCAGTACGTCCGATCTTCCCCGGCTTTGTCGTCAACACCCTCTTCTACGCCGTTGTCGTGGGGGCGATCCTCGCGCTGCCGCTAAGCTTCCGCGCCCGGCGCGGGCGCTGTGCGAAGTGCAACTCCGACCTCGCGGGGCCCGAAGGGCCGTGCCCTGAGTGCGGGGCCGCCCGATGACACCTCAGGACTCGTCGCGGGTCGTCGCCCTCGTGGCATTCTCAATCGCCGGCGGCGCCGTGATTGGCGCTACGGCGGCAACCAGTATCACACCGATTGGTCTCGTCTTTGGGCTGGCATTCGGCGCGATCGTCGGATGCATGGTCTCTCCCATCATCGTTATCACGCTGTTCCGCAAGCATCTCGGATTCGCCATACCGGCCGTGTTGGTCCCTGCGGTCATCGTCGCGCTGATCGCGGGTCAAGCAACGAACATAGTGGTCACGTTGCTGTCCGTCGTTGTGTTCTGTGCGGTGGCGGCTGCCTCGTACCTTGCGTTGCCGCACGCGCAGCGAGGGGGGCCGCACGACTGCCTGGAGTGTGGCTACGACATCACTGGCTTGAGCCGCTGCCCGGAGTGCGGCTACCAGGCCGGTTCATCCAGTTGGAAGTCGCTGCCCAGAGCCCCAAGAGTCGCGGGGGCCATCGTGATCGTGGTGATCGGGTTCGTAATCCCGTTGCTTCTGGCAAGCTACGCCGCGTACGAGCGGCACAGGCCCCGGTCAGCGGACGAGTGGATTGGCTTGCTCGGGAGCCATGATGTTCAGATGCAAGGGGAGGCGCGCCAGGCCCTGATCGAGCATGGGGCTGATCCGCTGATTCGTGCGCTCTCCCATTGGGACCCGACAGTCCGGCGCAACGCCGCGTTGGCGCTGGAGTCACTTGCAGACCCAGCAGCGCGTGAGGCGCTGGTGGCCGCCTTGGACGACTCTGATCCAGAAGTGCGCGACAGGGCGGCGGCTGCCCTTGAGGCGATTGGGCCATGAGGGCGCCGGGCTTTCCGAAGTGCAATTACGACCTCGCCGGGCTTGACGGGCCGTGCCCGGAGTGCGGGGCCGTTTCGGGTAGAGTGTCCTGATGGGCGCCGCATGGATCTGGACTCTTGGCCTGACGACGGCGGCGCTCGCCCTCGCCATCGCCGCTTGGGCGCTGCTGTGGGACCGTTCGCGCGGGCGCCTGCGGTGTCCGAAGTGCTGGTACGACCTGACGGGGAGTGAGGCCCCGGCTACCTGTCCTGAGTGCGGACGAGCCATCAGGAGTACCCGTCGCATGCGGCGAACGCGAAGGCGTTGGCGGGTCGCGATTCCGGCGATGTTCGTCGCTGGTATCGCCGGATGGGCAGCGCCAACATGGGCGACACGCGGATGGCTCGCGGTTGTGCCGGGCTGGGCGGTCGATGCCGCGATAGCGATGCTGTTTGCGGAAGCTGCCGATTCGGAGCTTGAGAGCTTCCTGCCGGGCGCCGGCGAGCCGATCGACATTCCACCCCCTGACTCCTACTACACGCGCCAGGTTCCCCAATCTCCATGGCGGCGGCGGCTCCTCGCGTGGCGGCTGGCACAGGAATGGGAGGGCTTCGAGCAACTGCGGACGGCGGAGAGGCAGTTTCCGCCCGGCGTGTATACGGACGCACGTGGCGTCAGCCAGCGCTCCCACTATGTGCTGATGGTGGCCGAGCGCGTTGAGTGTGCCCCGCTCGTCCGCGCCGTCGGAAGTGTTGTCGCGAATGCGAAGACCACGGACGGCTCAAGAGGAATCGCGCTGCGCGTGCTGGAGTCTGGCGGCCCACACGCCGAGGCGGCGCTGCCGCTCGTCTGGCGCGCGGCGCCGGCGGTGGGCACGGGCCAGAGCATGCAGTTCATTGGCGCCGTCAAAGCGATCGACCCGGCGTACCAGAGGGCCGTCGGAGATGACGCCGCGCTTGCCGGCTGGTACAGACGAGTGCTGCGAAGACCAATGAGCAAGCCCCTTGCCATGCAGTTCGCCCTCGCCGCCCGGAACGAGGGGACGCCGAAGTGCCAGGAGGTTGCTGAGCGCTTCTGGCAGCGTCTCGAGGCTGAGCGCTGACCCCGGGCTTTGCTCGCTGCGCTCGCGGCGCCCGGGGCTATCTGCTGGTCGCCCGCTTCGCGGGCTGCACGACACAACGTCCATGCGCGCAACGTTCAAGCGTGCAACATCCACGCGCGCAGCGGCGAGATCTCGACTCGGGGTTTTTGGCGCGAGGGCCTTGCGTCATGGGCAAAGCGGAGGCGCATCGCACTGACGGCAGAGCCCGTCAGTGGCACGAAGCACGAAGAGCTACCCGTCGGCGGGGTCGCAGTCGTTGATGCGGTCGATGAGGCGGCGGATGAGGCTGAAGCGGTTGCGGGTGTGGGTGAAGGCGATGCGCGGCAGTTCGAGGTGGTCGCGCTCTTCAGGATAGGCGGCGCACTGGCGGATGCGGCCCTTCTTGACGAGCACGGCGAAATCGTCGTTGAGGGCCTCGACATCTTCGTCGCGCAGGCGGCGGTTGAGGCGGATGACCAGGTCGTCGCGCACGTAGCGCGAGGAGTGGTAGTGGCGATAGAAGCGGATGATGTGGTCGGCAGCGTCGCGCGGCGAGGTGGCGTGGTAGAACAGGCCGGGATCCTCGGGGCTGATGCAGGCGCGGGTGAGCAGCGACTGCCTGATGAAGCTGGTGAACTCGTCCCAGTAGGTTCCGCCTTCGCCTTCGAGGGTGACGATGGGGATCATGGAGGCCTTGCCCGTCTGCACGAGCGTCAGCGTCTCGAAGACCTCGTCCATAGTGCCGAAGCCGCCGGGGAAGAGGACCACCGACTCGGCCTGGCTCAGGAACATCAGCTTGCGGGTGAAGAAGTAGCGGAAGTTGATGAGCTTGGAATCGCCCGCGATGACCTCGTTGGCGGTGGTTTCGAACGGCAGGCGAATCGCCACGCCGAAGCTGGCCTTGCGCCCGGGGCCCTCGTGGCCGGCCTTCATGATGCCATCGCCGGCGCCGGTGATGACCATCCAGCCGGCCTCGGCCATCATCCGGCTGAAGGCGACGGCGGCGATGTAGTCGGGGTGGCCCTCTGGGGTGCGGGCGGAGCCGAAGATGGTGACCTTGTGCGGGTCGGGGTACTGGCCGAAGACGCGGTAGGCGTAGCGCAGCTCCTTGATGGCCGCGGTCATGAGCTTGAGTTCGCCGGTGTCGCGCCCATCGGGGATGAGCTTGAGCGCGGTGACCATGAGGTCGCGGACGAGTCGGGCGTCGAAGGAGCCGGGCTCGCCCCCGACGGCCTCGACCAGCCGCTCGACGGCGGCCTCGATATCCGGGTCGTCGGCCCGCTTCTGGGCGGGGCGTTCCGGCGGGGCGGCGCTTTCGTCGATGGGCGCGACGGAATCGGGCTCATCGAGCTGTTGACGGTGCGATTCGGACATGGGCGAGACGTTAGGCGACGGGGGAGGCCGGGAGTACATCAGCTTCCAGATCGGCGATGGGCGGGGGCGGGTTCACCGACGGAGTGCTCGCGGAGCTGGCGCATGAGCCATTCCCGCTCGGTGAGGCCGCCCTGGAACTCGCGCAGAAGCTGCCTGATGGGGGCGGGGAGGCGGTCGCGCGGGGGCAGGTTGAGAGCCTCGGGGTTGTCGATGGTCCCGCCGACGAAGGCGGTAAAGAAGAGGTCGCGCACGCCGCGGAAGATCCGCTCGCCGCTGGCGCCGCCGCTGCGCGGGGCGCTGGTGGCGACAAGCTGGACAGCACCATC
>JBICIE010000154.1:0-5970 GCA_043101635.1 Phycisphaerales bacterium JB039
ACGCTGTTGCGCTGCTGATCGTCACCTGCCCGTGCGCGCGGGGGCGGGCGACGCCGCTGGCGATGACGATGGCGCTGGGGCGGGCAGCGCGGCGCGGGATCTACATCAAGAACTCGGAGGCCGTCGAATCGCTGGCGCGTCCGGGGCTGCTGCTGCTGGACAAGACCGGCACGCTGACCGAGGGTCGCATGCAGGTTGCGCGGTGGGTGGGCGGCGAGGAGGTCCGGCGCCGGGTGGCTGCGCTGGAGGCCGGTCTGACGCATCCGATTGCCCGGGCGCTTCGCGCCGGCTTCGAGCCAGCCGAGCTTCCGGTCGGGACCGATGTCGTGGTGACGGCGGGATGCGGTGTTGAGGGCGTCGTGGAGCGGCGGCGGGTGCGGGTCGGCCGGCGGGACTTCGCGGCGGCGGCGGCGCCTGAGTGGGCGCTGGAGGCCGAGGGGTCGGCGCTGAGCGCCGGGTTCTCGCCGGTGTGGGTTGCTGAAGATGGTGTCGTGGTCGCGGTGGCGGGGCTCGGCGATCCGGCGCGGGCGGACGCTCCGCGGACGCTTGCAGGCCTGCGCCAGCGCGGGTGGCGGCTGGGGATCGTGTCCGGCGACAATCCGCAGATCGTCGAGAACCTGGCTGCCGAGCTTGGGGGCCCGTGGGCGATGGTCGTCGGCGGGGCGACGCCGGAGGCGAAGCTCGCGATCGTGGAGGCCCGGCGCAGCGCCGAGCCGGTCGCGTTCGTCGGCGATGGCCTGAACGATGCGGCCGCCCTGAGCGCTGCGACCGTCGGGGTGGGCGTACACGGGGGGGCGGAGGCGAGCCTTGCCGCGGCGGATATCTACCTGACGCGGCCGGGGCTGGAGCCGCTGGGCGAACTGCTCGCCGGCTCGCGGCGAACCATGGGTGTGGTGCGGGCCAACATCGTCGCGTCGCTGTCGTACAACGCGGTGGCGGCGTCGCTGGCGGTGGCGGGGCTGATCAGCCCGCTGGCGGCGGCGGTGCTGATGCCGCTGAGTTCGCTGACGGTGCTGACCATGTCGGTGCGGATGCGCACGTTTCAGGTGAAGTGAATGTCGGTGATCTACATCGTCATCCCGCTGGCCTTCCTCATCGCGGGCGCTGCGCTGGCGGCGTTCCTGTGGGCCGCGCGGTCCGGGCAGTTCGACGACCTGGATTCGCCGGCGCACCGGGCGATCCAGGATGATGACAACTGACCCGTGGATCGTCACAGCGCTGCAAGCGCCTGCTGGTAGTCGGCGGGGTGCAGCCCGAGCAGGCAGGCGCCGTAGGCGACGCAGTCGTCGTGCGTGGCGATGTCGTGGTAGTTGATCGGCGGGATGTGGTAGGCGATGGCAAGGGGCCAGCGCTGCGGGGCGCCGGTCAGGCGGTCATGCAGGTACAGGCGGATCCGGCGGCCGGCATCATCAGCGACGACCTCGGCGAAGCCGAACTCGCCGGGGCGAAGCGCAGCGCCGTCGAAGCAGATCGTGGCCGGGTAGCGCACGACCGCGCGATCGGCCACCAGCGCCAGCGCCTGCTCGGCGCCGATGTGCGGTCCGTATCGCTGGCGGGCCGCGAGGGCACGATCGAGCAGGTGCTGGCGCAGGCCCTCGCGGGCGTCGCGCTCGGTCGGGATGTAGCGATTCACGCTGTCGCCATCACTTGCGTTCGTATCGCTGTTTGAACTCCTGCACGGCCTGCTGGCGCCGGGCGGCTTCCTCGGGATCCATCTGCCCGATATACCACTTGTGCTCATCGCTGTGGAGCACATCATCCAGCTTGCGCTGCAGGACGGCGGCGGCGGTCGCCTTTGCCGGGTCCGATGACTCGACATTCTCGGCAACCAGTTCCTGAAGTTGCGGCACGAACTCGTCGTAGAAGCGCCGGGCGACCTCGTACATGCCGTGCCAGTGGGTGTAGTCCGGCGACATCATGCTGGCGCCGTGGCGGGCTCGCCTGCCCTCGTGGTGCCAGAGTTCGAACCAGGTCCAGTCGAGCTTGTTGGTGAAGGTCGTCGGTTTCAGCAGCGGCTTGGCCAGTTCGTACAGCTCCAGGCCGGGCGCGGCGAACTTGGTGTCGTACAGCCGGATCAGTTCGTCATACTGCGTGTAGAAGTTGTCGACCCACTGCGTGTCATGGCAGTTGAGACAGACCTCCTTCATGTTCTGCCGGCGGATCTGCCACGGAACTTCGGCGCCGGCCAGCCCCATGCGCGCGTCGGCGGCGTCCGTCCGCAGGGAACGCTCGGGGCGGTTGTTCCAGCTGATGCGCATGCCGACATCGTGCGTGACGGCGAGCTTCTTCGTTGCCGACATGTGGCAGGTTGCACAGGCGGGGGCGGCCCAGTAGTCCTCGCCGACGACCCACTTCGAACTGTCGAGGTTCATCTTGTCCTCGTTGGCGAAGAACTGGATGCCGTGCTTGGAGGACTCGTAGATCTCCTTCTGGGGGTGATCGGGGCCGAGGTGGCACTTGCCGCAGGTGTCCGGGTGGCGGGCCTGGGCCAGCGAGAAGGTGTGCCGGGCGTGGCAGGAGTTGCACGAGCCCTCGGAGCCGTCGGGGTTGACGCGCCCGATGCCGCTGTTGGGCCAGGTCGCCGGGTCAAGCTTGCCTTCGGGCAGGACCTTCACCTCGGAGCCGTGACACTGCCAGCAGCCGGTGACTGCCGCGGCGGAGACGCCCATGGGGAACGCGGGGGATCGCATGGCGGTGTTGCCCTCGGCGACCTCGGCGAGGATGTTGTCGAGGGAGCCGATGATGCGGGCGGCCTTGGAATGGCGGGACGCCGTGAACTCCTCGACCTCCTTGGCGTGACAGCGCGAGCAGTCCTTCGGCGTGACCGCGATGGCGATGATCTGGTCGTAGTGCTCGAAGGCGTCGGGCTCGCCCTCCTCGGCCCCGTGACATTCGAAGCAGCCGACGTTGGCGCGGAAGTGCTGGCTGGCGCCCCATTGCTGATGCAGGGCCGGGCTGCGGTCGCGGTGGCAGGCGGCGCAGGCGGCCGACTCTTCGCTCAGGTCGCGCGGCCCGAAGACCTGGCCGATGGCGACGGCGGCGCACGCGGTCACGAGAATGGCGCTCATGGCAGAACCTCACTTTCGTGCGGCGCGCGTCGCACAGGGCGCAGCGCCGCCGGCCCGGGGTTATCGATGGTCAGGCGTCCGGACAGGACCGGGACGGTGATGCGGACGCAGATGGTGTACAGCAGCAGCCCGAAGGCCCAGATGCCTGCGGTGACGAGGGCTTCGTTGCGCGTCGGGGTGTACTCGACGATCTCGCCGAGCGGCGTGGGCACGAAGGCGGGGATGATCAGGCCCATGCCCTTCTCGATCCAGACGCCGACGATGAGCATCACGCAGGCGACGCTCAGGAAGCCGAGGCGCCGCGACAGGGGCAGATAGAGCAGCGCGAGCGCGAGGAGATCGAGCACGACGGCCGTCCAGATCCACGGCACCAGGGCGGTCTTGCCCTGCAGGCCGAAGAAGAGGTAGATGGCCGAGGCGCCGTGGGCGGACTCGGTGTAGAACTCGGTGAACAGCTCCGAGCCGAGGAGGAACACGTTGATCGTCATGGCAATGGTGACGATGTTGCGCAGCGTCATCAGCGCCTTGTGCGGCACGTGGTAGTCGGTGGCCCGGGCGATGACCTGGAGCGTCAGGATGAGGAACGCCGGGCCGGCGGCGAAGGCGGAGGCGAGGAACCGGGGCGCCACAACCGCCGAGTTCCAGAAGGGCCGGCCGCCGAGGCCGCTGTACAGGAACGCGGTCACCGTGTGAATGCTGATGGCCCAGACGATGGCGACGAAGACGAAGGGAATGTAGAAGAGCTTGCCCGGCTTGCGCCGGCGGTAGGCGCAGTAGATCAGGTAGCCGCAGATGTGCATGTTCAGCAGCAGATAGCCGTTGAGCACGATCACATCCCACGTCAGCATGGAGACCGGGAAATTGAAGCGCAGCAGCAGGTGGTGGAAGCGGTCCGGGCGACCGAGATCGACGGTGACGAACAGCAGGGCCATGATGATGGCGCTGACGGCGAACAGTTCGCCGAAGATGACCAGGTCGTGCAGTTCGCGGTTGCCGTAGATGTACACCGGTATGACGAGCATGACGGCGGCCGCGGCCATGCCGACCAGGAAGGTGAAGTTGGCGATGAAGAGGCCCCATGAGACCTGGTCGGTCATGCCGGTGGTGACCAGTCCCTCGACGAACTGATAGCAGTAGGCGTTGAGGCCGAACAGGGCGGTCACGGTCAGGGCGGTCATCCAGAGGTAGTACTTCCAGTCGCCTACGAAGCTGAGGCGGAAGCAGCGGGCCAGGAAGACGAGGTAGTCGGTCACGCGCCCTGTTCCTCCGGCGGGAAATCGCCGCCGAGCGGATACCGCTCATCGAAGTAGTAGAAGAAGCGGGGGAGGGTGCCGAGATCCTCCTTGAGCACGAGGATGCGCTTGGTCTTCAGGATCTGCGAGACTTCGCTGTCGGGGTCCAGCACGTTGCCGAACTTGCGGGCGCCCGTGGGGCACGCCTCAAGGCACGCCGGCAGGCGACCTTCCCGCGTCCGGTGCAGACAGAAATGACATTTCTCCATGACGCCCTTGGTCCGCGGGCGGTTGGAGAGATAGCTCATGTCCGGGTTCAGGCGGTCGGCGGGCACGTGCGGCTCGGCGAAGTTGAAGCGCCGGGCCCAGGAGGGGCAGGCGGCCTCGCAGTACCGGCAGCCGATGCACCAGTCGTAGTCGATGACGACGATGCCATCAGGCTCCTGCCAGGTGGCCTCGACGGGGAACTCCTTCACGCAGGGCGGATTGGCGCACTGGTGGCACTGGACCGGCAAGTAGTAGTGATCCGGATCGGGAACCAACGGATCGGTGTAGTGGTTGTCGCCCTTCTCCAGGACCGTTGTGCCCTTGGGCATCTTGAGGACGCGGATGTACTGGATCTCGGGGGCCCGGCTCTGGTTGTTCTCGGCGACGCAGGCGTGGACGCACTTGCGACAGCCGATGCAGCGGCTGATGTTGAGGGCGTAGACGAACTCGACCCCATCCCGCGGCCGGACATCGCGGAGATCGGGGCGGACGCCGAAGCGCTGCTCGACCTTCTTGCGGATCCGCTCGAGGGCCGTTTCGATCTCCTCCGGCGACATCTCCTTGTAGTGCTTCTGGAGGAAGTCATCAAGAGAGGGCAGGGCGTCTGGCGGGAGGTTGCGCAGCGGCTGCAGGGCCGCGACCAGGGCGGTCAGGCCGCCGGCGGCGGCGACGCTGGTGCGCAGGAAGCTGCGCCGGGTGGTGGGAGCGTCTGGATCGAACGGCTCGGGGGTTCCATCCGCCTTGCCCTGCCAGATCCGCTGGTTCATGGCCCATGGTCCTCCGCGGCAGGCTGCGGCGCTGCAGCGTGTTCGTGCGCGGGCGTGTCATGGGTCTCGCCATGATCCGGCTGGCCGCCGTCTTCGTGGCCGGCGCCGATGGAGCGGCGAAGCGGGTTCTGGCTGGGTCCGTGGCTGGCGTGCTGGTCGCCCATGCGCAGCGTGTTCGGCGCTGGCAACGGCTCGATCGGCTGGTACGCCGGCGCGTGCGGGTCGTGGCACTGGACGCACTGGAGGCGTCTGCGGCGCGGATCGTCGGCCCGCCACGAGCCAAGCGTCTTGCCGTGCATGCCCCGCTGCCAGTCGCGGTAGGCGGGTCCGTGGCACTGGGCGCACAGGCGGGCGGAAGCTGCGAACCCGACCGAGCCGCCGTCGCGCAGCACGAGGCGTTCCCGGTCGGCGACATCGTGGCAGTTGGCGCAGCGGTTGTTGATACCGTGCTCGGTGCGGATGTGGGTGTGCTGGAAGAACTGCCGACGGTCATCGAGGCCGGTCCGGAAGAGGCGATGGCACTCGTTGCAGCGATGCTGGAAGCTGCCGACGGCGATGACGGGCGGGTCGGCAAGCAGGGCGGCGCGGGGTTCGGGCTGGAAGCTGTGGCGCGGCCCGGGCCCGGAGCGATCAACA
>JBICIE010000155.1:0-3425 GCA_043101635.1 Phycisphaerales bacterium JB039
GATCGCCGCCGGCGGCGGGCCGCTCGCTGTCGGCGTCAGGGCGGCCGCGGGCAGTTCGAGCACCAGGTTGGTGCCCGGCGGAAGCTGCGTCTTGATGGCGAGCGTCAGCAGCCCGAGCGGACTGGAAATCTGCGGCTCGCCCGCCGCCGTCGTGCCGATCACCGTGGCGGGCAGGGAGATCTGGCCGGGCGCCGGCTGGGCGACCGGGCCAGGGACGGGACCAGTGGCGGGGACGGGGCCGGAGGCACGGGCGGGGGGCGGCCCGCTCTGGTACGGCGCGGCCTCCTGACCGGCGGTGGGCGCGGCCGGTACCTGCGCCGGCGCGCCAGCCGGCGGGGGCGCGGCGCCGGGTGCGGGCACCACGACCTGCAGCACGCGAAGCTGCAGAGTGCTCCCGGCCTGCGGCAGGCTCGCCGCCTCGCCCGATGCAGCGCGGGGCAGGCCAGACAGACCGTCGCTGGCCGCTGCCTGTACGACGGCCTGAACGCTCTGGCCGACGGTCAGGATGTCGACGGCCGGTGGCAGATGGCCGCCGGCTGTGACTGCGGGCGCACTAACCGCTGCGGCCTGCGGTTTGCTGGCCGCGGCTTGTGTCACGTCGCCCTGCAGGATCGACACCTGGACCTGGGGCGAGAGGCTGTCGATCCGCAGCGTGATGCGGTTGCCGCTGGCGAGCTGGGCGTCGGTGGCCAGCGGCAGCGTGCCGAAGTCGGTGCGTAGGAGCACGTGGCCGGCCTGATCCTTGCCCAGCACCACGCCCTGGACCAGCGCGCCGCTCGGCAGCCGCCCGAGCGCCAGCGGCGGCTGGGCCACGGTGCCGGGCAGCCCCGCGCTCGCGGCGGGCACCGTTGCGGGCGTCGGCGTCGTGCCGGTCGCTGCGGTGGTCGGACTCCCGCGCAGCAGCGGCGCGTGGCCGTCGACCTGCATGACGGCGATATGAAGCTGCGCCCCGCTGCTGCGGATCTGCAGCGTGACCTGGCTGCCCACGGCGAGCTGCGCCTTGCTGGTCACCGTCAGGTCGCCGAGATCGGTGCGCACCACGCTTTGGCCGTGATCGCCGCGGGCGATCACCTCGCCGCGTAGCAGCGTGCCGCTGGCAAGCGCGCTGACGCTGCGCGGCGGATCGGCGATGGTGCCCGGCACGCTGCTCAGTGCCTGGCTGCTGCTGGCCGGCCGCGCCGGCGCCCGAATGACGACGTCGCTCATCGCCCCGCCGCGATGTCCGGACGCAGGGTCCGGGCCAGGGCGTCGATCGCCTTGGCTGCCGGCGCGGCCGGATGGCGAGTCAGGATCGGCATCTGGTGACGGATGGAGTCCTTGACCTTGGGGTCGCGCGGAATCACGCCGGCCAGCGGCGGCGTCAGCTGCAGAAAGGACTCGCAGGCCCGGCGCAAGGTGCCGTAGGTGCGTTCGCCCTCGCGTTTGGAGCCGGCCATGTTGATGACGATGCGCAGGTCGGTGCGGTCATCCTGCAGGGCGGCGAGCTTGATGAAGGCATAGGCGTCGGTCAGCGCGGTCGGCTCGTCGGTCGTCACCACGAGGCAGGTGCCGGAGAGCTGCGCGAAATGGCGCACGGTGCGTTCGATGCCGGCGCCGAGATCGAGCACGACGTCGTCGTAGCGCGTCGCCAGCGCCGCCAGATCGTCGCTCAGCGCGATCAGCTTGTTGGCCGGCAGGCTCGCCAGGTTGCCCGAGCCCGAGCGCCCGGCGATCGCGTCGAAGCGTCCCGCCTTCACCTTCATGACGGCCTTCGACAGCGGATAGCGGCCGGCCATCACGCCGCCCAGATCGCGCTCGGGCGTGAGGCCGAGCTGAATGTCGACGTTGGCCAGGCCGAGGTCGCCGTCGAACAGCAGCGCTTTCCGCTTGAAGCCGGCCAAGGCATGAGTCAGCGCTGCCGACAGCCAGGTCTTGCCGACGCCGCCCTTGCCGGAGGCCACGGCGATCAGGTTGGGGCAGACCTTGGGGTCCGCGGTCTCGGCGGGCAGGCTGGTGATCTCCGTCATGACTCGCTTCCCGTTGCGAGCTCCGCTGCGGCTTGCGTGGCGTGCGGCAGCAGGAGCCTGGCGAAGGACACAGGATTGAGAGGGATGAGCGCCTCGCCGATGCTGGGCGACGCACCGGCGGCGCTGAGCGCCAGGCGGCCGGCCTCGGCGGCGCTCAGAATTCCGCCCAGGCGCCGCGCCGCGTCCAGCTTGGTGGCGAGCAGGATGCTGGCCCCGGCCTCGCCGAAGGCCTGGGCGAGGTCCGCGGACTCCGCCGTGTCGCCGCCGGCCGGCAGCACCAAGGCGATGCAGGCCCCCGTCGCGCGCGCCGCTTCCGTCAACCGGCTGCGTTCGTCTTGGTCGAAGGGATTGGCCCCCACCGTGTCGATCACCACGAAACCGTCCCTCGGCAGCTCGTCGACGACATGGGCAAGATCCTCGGCGTCGCTCGCCTGCTCGAGCCGCGCGTGCAGCGCCTTGGCATAGGACTTCGCCTGAGAGGTCGCCCCCGCCTTCATCATGTCCATGGTGACGAGCGACGCCTCGAAGCCGGTGAGCTTGGCCCAGGCGCAGAGCTTGGCGGCGGTCGCGGTCTTGCCCGCGCCCGGCGGGCCGGCGAGCAGAAGCGGCTGGCGGGCATGGCGTTCGCCGAGCGGCGCGAAGCCAAGCGCCGCGTCGAGCGCGACCGCCAGGGCCATGGCGGCGTCCTCCGTCGTCACCGCCGTCGCCGCGGCCATCAGCCGGTCGGCGAGCCGCCCCGGCACCCGGTGATAGGACAGCGCTTCGCTCAGGCTGTCGATGGCCTGCAAGCTATTGTCCGGCTCGGCGAGGATATCCGGCGAGTCGTCCTGCGCTTCGAGCGCCGCGGTGATCTTGATCTCGCCCGAGTGCGGGTCCTCGTGGGTCGAGAGGATGACCGCGTCCGGACCGAGCGCGTCGCGCACCTTGCGCATCGCTGCGGGTACGCTCTTGGCCGTGAAGGATCTGAGGCGCATGGTTTGCCGGTCCTAAATCTGTCCCAGCGTCTTGATCCGCGCCTTGGCGTGGATCTCGTTCTGCGACAGGACCGGCGTGATTGGCCGGAAACGTTCGACGATCGAGCGCACGTAGGGCCGAATGCCGGGGCTGGTCAGCAGGACTGGCGCTTCGCCCATCATGGCGTAGCGCTCGAAGGTCTGCCCGACCGCGGCGATGAACTCCTGAATGCGCGACGGCGCCATGGCGAGCTGCCGTTCCTCGCCCTCGCCGACCATCGATTCGGCGAAGGTCTCCTCCCACTGCGGCGACAGGGTGACGAGCGAGATGTGGCCCTCGTCGCTGGTCTGCGCGTTGGAGATCTGGCGCGCCAGGCGGGCCCGCACATGCTCAGTGATGGCGGTGACGTTGCGCGTGTAGCCGCAGGCCTCCGAGATGCCTTCCAGGATGGTCGGCAGGTCGCGG
>JBICIE010000156.1:0-5556 GCA_043101635.1 Phycisphaerales bacterium JB039
GCGCCTGACGCTGCGGGCGGAGCGGCTGGGTCCGCTGGACGCCGGCAGCGCGGTGCAGTACCGCGACATTACCGTGGGGCAAGTGCGTTCGTGGGCGCTGGCGCCGGATGCGACGGGGGTGGACCTGATGGTGACGATCGATCCGGCGTACCGCGATCTGGTGCGGGAGAACACGCGCTTCTGGAACGCCAGCGGGCTTGGCGTGGACTGGGGCTGGTTTGCGGGGCTGGAGGTGCGGACGGGTTCGCTGGAGTCGCTGGTGGGCGGGGTGATCGGGCTGGCGACGCCGAACAAGCCGGGCGAGCCGGTCGCCGATGGCCACCGCTTCGACCTGGCGCCGGAGCCGGATGCGGACTGGCTGCGGTGGAAGCCGGAGATCGCGATCGGCGGGTAAGTGCGAGCGAATGACCGGGATTTCATCGATGCGGCATGCGTGTCACCCGCGTTCGGGCGATGTGCGGCGCATACGATGACGAGCAAACGACACTGCAAAGGAGGCACGATGAAGAGCCTGATCACGACTCGACGCGCTGCGATCGGCGCAGCGCTGTGCGCCCTGGGAGCGATCGCCATTGCCGCGGCGCCTTCGCAGCCGGAGCGGCGCAACCGGGCGCCGGCGGGGCTGATCGCGGTGGTGACGCCGACGGAGGGCTCGTCGGTCCGCGGCGTGGTGCGCTTCGCGGAGACCGACGGCGGGGTGCGCGTGACAGCGAGGATCGAAGGGCTGACGCCGAACAGCAAGCACGGATTCCACGTGCACGAGTGGGGCGACGCCAGCGCCGCCGACGGGACCAGCGCCGGCGGACACTTCAATCCCGGCGGGCACGACCACGACCTGCCGCCGGGGGCGCCGCGCCACGCCGGCGATCTGGGCAACCTGGAGGCGGACGGCGAGGGCATGGCCGACTACCAGTACCTGGCCGAGAACATCACGCTGCTCCGCGGCGCCAACGCCATCCTCGGTCGGTCGGTGATCATCCACATCCAGGAGGATGATGGCAGCCAGCCGACCGGCAACGCGGGGGCCCGGATCGGGATCGGCATCATCGGCGTGGCGCAGCCGGAGTAGGCGTAGCCTTCCGGCCGTATGAACAGACGATCGCTCGGGCGGTGGGGACGGCTGGTGGCCTACGCGACGGCGGCGCTGTGCGCCGGCTGCGGGCGGACGCCGAGTCCGCGCGTGGACCAGTCGATCGCCGCGCCGAGCGGGTTCGATGTCGAACTCGTGCACGAGGTGGATCCGGAGACGGAGGGCTCGTGGGTGGCGCTGTGCGCCGGGCCGGATGGCACGCTGTACGCCGCCGATGAGATCGACGGGCTGTTCCGGATCAGGCCGCCGGCGCTGGATGACTACGAATCGCCGGCGCAGGTGCAGCGGGTCGGCATCGAGCTGCGCGGGGCGCAGGGGCTGCTGTACGCCTTCGACGCACTGTACATCATGGCGAGCGGGCGCGGGCTGCTGCGGGTGACGGATTCCGATGGCGACGGCGAGGTGGATGCGCCGGAGCTGATCGTCGAGATCACGGCGGCCGGCGAACATGGGTCGCACGCGATTGCGCTGCATCCGGATGGCAAGTCGCTGCTGATCGCCTGCGGCAATCACACGCCGCTGCCGGGGGCGCTGACGGACAGCCGCGTGCCGCGGGTGTGGGGCGAGGATCAGCTGCTGGCGCGCGATCCGGACCCGCGCGGGCACGCCAATGGCGTGATGGCGCCGGGTGGGTATATCTGCCGCGTGACACCGGACGGTGGGCAAGTGGAACTGATCGCCTGCGGCTTCCGCAACACCTACGACGTGGCGGTGGCGCCGGACGGGGAGATTTACACCTGGGATTCCGACATGGAGTGGGATCTCGGGCTGCCGTGGTACCGGCCGACGCGGATCTGCCAGGTGGTCAGCGGGGCGGACTTCGGCTGGCGGCACGGGAGCGGCAAGTGGCCGGCGCACTACGAGGACTCGGCGCCGCCGGCGCTGGAGATCGGGCCGGGCTCGCCGACAGGGATGCTCTTCGGCACTGGGGCCAAGTTCCCGCGAAGTTACCAGCGCGCCATGTTCATGCTGGACTGGACCTACGGGATCATCTACGCCGCGCATGTGACGCCGGCGGGGGCGGGCTCGCGGGTGCGGCTGGAACAGTTCATCGCCGGCAAGCCGCTGCCCTTGACCGATGCGGCGATGGGCGGCGACGGGGCGATGTACTTCACGACGGGTGGCCGGCGGCTGGGGTCGCGCCTGCACCGGATCGTCTATCGCGGCTGGGGGGCGACCGGTCCGGATCGCAGGCGCGTGGAACTGACCGCGCTGCAGCGGCTGCGGCGCGATCTGGAAGCGCAGCATCTGGCGGCGCCGTCGGCGGACGTCATCGACGAGGCGTGGAAGCGTCTGGGCCATGATGACCGGCTGATCCGGCACGCGGCCCGAGTGGCCCTGGAGCGGCAGCCGGTGGAGCTGTGGCGCCAGCGGGCAATCGGGGAGACCGATGCGGCGACCGCGGCGGTGGCGCTGCTGGCGCTGGCGCGCTGCGGAGACGGCTCGGATCGCGATGGGCTGCTGGGAGCGCTGGCGCGGATCGATCCGGATGGGCTGGATGAAGCGCGGAAGCTCGCGCTGGCGCGAGCGTGCGCGCTGGCGCTGATCCGGATGCCGGGCGCCGGCGAGAGCGCCGAGGCGGAGGCGGCGCTGAGGGCGCAGCTCCGGCGGATGCTGCCCTCGGGATCGGACGCGGTCGATGTGGAGCTGACGCGGGCGCTGGTGGCGCTGCAGGACGCCAGTGTGATCGAGCCGGCGCTGCGGGCGGTGAACCGGGCCGACCGGCAGACGCCGCCGGCATGGGCTGCGCTGGCCCGGCAGAACGAGCAGTACGGCAGCGCGATCACGAGCATGCTGGAGCGACCGCCGCCGACGGACGCCCTGCAGTACGCGCACATGCTCAGTTCGCTGGGCGAGGGATGGACCTTTCAGCAGCGGCAGGCGTACTTTGCGTTTTTGCAGCGGGCGGCGTCGCGGGGGGGCGGGATGAGCTACCGCGGGTACATCGAGGCGATGCGCCAGCGGGCCCTGGCCTGGTGCAGCGAGCACGAGCGGGCAGCGCTGGCGCCGCTGCTGACTGACCTCGACGCCGGGGGCGAGGACGAATATCCGATCGTGTTTCCGAAGGGGCCGTGGCGCGAATGGACGACCGCGATGGCGCTCGACGCGGTCGAAGGGAAGCTGCGCCAGCGCGACTTTGCCCGGGGCGCCGGGCTGTACCGGGCGGTGAGCTGCGGAAGCTGCCACCAGTTCAACGGGCGCGGCAGCAACGTCGGCCCCGATCTGTCGAGCGTGGGGCGAAGATATCCGGTGGCCGACCTGGTGCGCGCCATCATCGAGCCCAGCCACGCGGTGACCGATCAGTACGCCGTGTCGGTGGTGACGATGACCGGCGGCGCGCAGGTGAGCGGGCTGCTGGTGGAGGCGACCGACGAGCGGGTGCGCCTGGCGCCGAACTTCGCGGACGCGGCGACGACGACGGACATCTCGCGGGAAGAGGTCGAGTCGATCGAGCTGTCGAAGATCTCGGCGATGCCGGTCGGGCTGGTCAATGCGCTGAGCGACGATGAACTGCGGGACCTGATTGCCTACCTGGTCTCGGGGGGCAATCCGGAGGATGGGATGTTCCGGCGGTAGGCGGGCGGCAGGCGTCCGTTCGGGCTCTTGCGTTTGCACGGCGCCTGTGATATCTTCCGGGGCCTCAGGAGTCCGGCGCTGTCGTCGCCGGGGCTGGGGGGGACTCCTTCCGGAGAAATGGCCTTGCAACTTCGTGCGTCCGCGTTGATGGTCGCCGCGCTGTCGGTGCAGACAGCCCTGGGGCAGTGCGACTGGTTCATTGCCGATGTGCCGGATTTCGATCAGCGGCGGCGGGACACGGTGTCCGTGCCGGGGCTGCCGGCCGACGGGGGGATGTACTGCGCCCCGACCAGCGCCCTGAACTGGTTCGCCTACTTTGCCAACCACGGCATACCTCAGCCGGGCACGCTGGACGGGCCGCGCGACTGGCAGGCGCCGGCGCAGTACGACCGGGTGACGGATGTGGACCTGCTGCTTGGCGCTCTTATGGGGACCGACGCCACCAGGGGCACGCGCGGGGGTCTCGTGCCGGGCGCGACGCTGTACACCGCGCTGTTCGCCTCCGGGGACGTGATTGTCTACGGCTCGCACGTGTGGGGCGGTGGCGCTGCGCCGAGCCCTCAGCTCCTTGCAGACTACTACAACCTCGGGGCGTACCTGCAGACCGCCTACGGGTACTACGGCGGCTCGAGCGGCGGGACGCGGGGCGGCGGGCACGTGATCTCGGCGGTGGGCGTCTGGGGGTGCTCGGGGGCCCCGATCCTGCAGTTCCGCGATCCGGCGGATGACTCGGCCAACATCACGCAGTCGCAGTTCCGGGTTTCGCTGGCGGCGATGACGAAGGTGACCGGGATGTTCCGGCCGAAGTCGAGCGAACTCTTTGAGAGCAAGACGCTGTACCGCCTCGACACAACCGAGCCGAGCACGATGTTCCTGGACGAGTTCGTCGCCCACCTGCCCGCGGCGGCGCTGTTCGGCTCGGGGCTGGAGTCGGCCGGCGAGATCGAGATCGTCCGGCCGGTGCGCCCGGCGGGAAGCCCGTTGCCGCTGGTGCAGCGCTTCGACAAGCCGGCGGGGACGGGGGCGATCCTGGATGCGGCCTTCGACCCGGCGATGCGGTGGTACTACTTCGTCACGGCCCAGGGCTCGGACAAGTCGAGCGTCTGGCGGCTGGATCCGCTGACGGGCGCATCGATCAAGATCCTGCCGGCGCCGTTCGATCCGCGCCGGATCGCGATGGGTCGGTTCGGCGACATGTACGTGATCGAAGGCGCCAGCGTGGTGCGGTATGACCTGTCGACGACGCCGGCGACGAAGCTGGACTCGATCACGCCGTCGCCGGCGCCGGAGGCGATCGCCTACAACGACCTGAACGACACCGTGCTGATCCTGACGGAGAAGCCGACGCTGCTGTCGCGCCGGGTCCTCTCACGGCCGCGCTCGCTGACTGGCTTCGGCACGGACCGGACGCTGCCGGTCAGCGTCAGCGGCAAGGGGTTCATCGCGCCGGACGCGGAGGAATCGGGCGCATTCTGGGTGTGCGGCGACGGGGGCGGATCGATCTACCGGATCGCCTATGACCCGGGGGCCGGGGCGCTGGTGGAGACGCACTCGGCTTCGCACGCGCCGGCGACGCTCTCCGGGCTGAGCGTGACGGACGGCGGGAGTGTGGTCTATGCGGTGAACGGGACGCTGGTGGAGAAGGTGATCTCCGCGCGGGGGGTGCTGCTGGACAAGGCGGGCTCGCGCTGGGCCGGACGCAAGGCGGACGGGAGCGTCTCGATTGCGCGCTCGCGATCCAACTTCGACCCGGCGATCATGGATGGGCCGGAGTTCGACAACACGCCCGATCCGTTCCTGTTCCCGTCACATCCGGACTGCTACGCGGACTGCGACGGCTCGGGCACGGTGGACTTCTTCGACTTCCTGTGCTTCCAGAACGAGTTCGC
>JBICIE010000157.1:0-10723 GCA_043101635.1 Phycisphaerales bacterium JB039
AGCAGGGCCTCGTCGCTGTGCACGATGAGGGCGACGTTGATGAGCCAGCCGGGAAGGAAGCGGGTGAAGAACTCGGGGAACCACATGATCAGGCCGCTGAGGCCGATGACGGTGACGCCCCAGAAGACGGCCATGTAGTCGAACTTCTCCCAGTAGGTCCACTTGTCGAACGAGGGCTGGGGGCCTCGTCCGAAGAACCACTTCTGGTGGGCCCAGAAGTCCTTGAGGTCCTGGATGTGCGGGTAGGGCAGGTCGGGGCCGAACATGACCTTGATCAGCCGGCGGGGGCTGAAGCGTCCGGTTTCGGGGTTTCGGAACTGGTCGCGGTTGCGGATGCCGGCGCGCACCAGGCTGCCGATGTGCAGTGCGAAGTAAGTGAAAGTGATGATGGCGCCGAGGCGGTGGAGCTGGGCGGCGGCTTCCAGGCCGCCGATGTGGCGCACGACCTGCTTGGCCCAGTCAGTGTAATAGAACTTCAGCGGCATGCCGGTGGCGACGAGCAGCAGGAAGCTGGACATCACCAGGATGTGCAGGAAGCGATCGAAGGGGCGGAAGCGGACGTAGGTCTCCTTGTCCTGCTGCATCTGGCGCTTGATGGCGCGGAACTTCTCGCGATCGCGGACATACAGCATGAGCGACCGGACGAACCACAGGATGGTGTGCATCCCGAAGAAGATGAAGGTGCCGATGACCAGGGCGGTCATGGCGACGAAGGTCCAGTACAGGACGGGATAGAGTTCGCGGTCCAGATGGTTGGCGTGGGCGATGTAGCCGGTGAACATGGGCCCGGCGCTGGGGTGGCACTGGCGGCAGGTCTCGAGCTTCGCGTCGCCGGCCAGGCGGCTGGACGGATCATCGATCGGCACGATGTCGTGATGGCCGTGGCAGTCGAAGCAGGCGGCGACGTTGGACAGGCCGAGGGCCAGGGCCTTGCCGTGGAAGGTCTCCTGGTAGTGCTTGATGCGATCCTCGTGGCAGGCGCCGCAGCGCTCGCCGCTGGCGAGCTTGAAGGCGACCTCATCCGGCTGGATGATCTCGTGGGAGGTGTGGCAGTCGGTGCAGACGGGGGCCTCATGATTGCCCTCGGCGAACTTCTGGCCGTGGATGCTGGCCTCGTAGATGTTGAGGATGCCGACGTGGCAGCCGCCGCAGGTGTCGGCGATGGTGTCGCGGTGCACAGGTGAGAGGGGGTGCTCGACGGGGTGAACGCCGTGGGCGCCGTGGCAGTCGGCGCAGGTGGGGGCGGCGACCAGGCCGCTCTCGGCGACCGCCTTGCCGTGGGCGCTGTGCAGATAGGCCTCGATGTGGGAGCGGGGCTCGTAGCCGCCGGGGGTCTCGCGCATGTGCTGCTCGTGGCAGGTTGCGCACAGGAAGATGCTGTTGAGGCGGTGCTGGGGCGACTGGCGGTTTCCGACGGGGAGGATCTGGTGGCCTCCGTGGCAGGAGGCGCAGGTCGGCGCCAGCGGGTCGTTGCGCTGGCGGGCCTCGGCGTGCGATCCGGTCGGGTACTCCGTGGCCTCGAGCGCATGACACGTCGCCGCGCAGGTCTCCGTATTCAGGCGCGGTTCGTGCGGGAGCTGTGCGGCGTCCTCGTGGCACTCGACGCAGGTGACGCCGTCGTGGGCGCTGCCGGCAAGGGCGTCGGCGGTGACGTACAACTCGGGGCGGGTCGCCGGCTCGTCGCCGCGGAGTCCCCAGGTTGCCGGCGCCGGGCGATCCGGCGACGGGGTTGTCGTGTCCAGCCAGGTCCCGACCATGGAGAGTCGCTCGGCCGGGTTCAGTTCGGCGATGTGGGGCTGGCCGTGGCAATCGAGGCAGCGGAGGTCTTCCCGGGGCGGCGAGGGCGCCTCCGACGGGATTTGGGCCCGGGCGAGGGCGGGTGTCAGCAGCGCGATCAGGGCGGCCGTGAGGGCGGCAATGGGCGCGCCACCTCCGGCCCGGAGCGAGGCTGGCAGGCGGCAGGATGGCCTCGAAGCGTCCACGTGGTCCCCCGACCTTCTCGCCCGCTTTCCGACCGCTTCATCGTCGGGTTGTGGGGCTTTCTGGAGTAAACGACCAATTTGTCTATTATAGCAGCCGGTTGGCGCCGGCGGGCCGGATTCGGGGTCTGCGGGAGAGCGATGGCGGGTTGCCGGGGAGGGGCCGGCGGGCCGGGCCGGCGGGGGCGGCCTCCGGCGGCGCCGGGGGCGCGCCGGGCGCACGATCGGGGTGGTGTTCCTGAGGAGGGCGCCGCGCCGGTTCGATACGATTGTGCGCTTCAAGGAGGTCATACATGCAAGCCCATCTGCAGACGGGCGCTCCGACCATGGCTTCAGGGACGCTGCACCGCGGCGTCAAGCTGCTTCATGATCCGATGCGCAACCGGGGTACGGCGTTCACCGAAGAAGAGCGCGACGCGTTCGGCCTGCGCGGACTGCTCCCGCCGCGCGTGCATACGCAGGACGAACAGGTCCTGCGCGTGCTCGAGAATCTGCGCCGGAAGAACTCGGACCTGGAGCGCTACATCCATCTGATCGCGCTGCAGGATCGCAACGAGACGCTTTTCTATCGCGTCCTCGTGGATCACATCGCGGAGCTGATGCCGATCGTGTATACGCCGACGGTGGGGGAGGCGTGCCAGCTTTACGGCCATATCTTCCGCAGGCCGCGCGGGATGTTCATCACCAGCAACGATCGCGGGCGGATCGCCGACGTGCTGCGCAACTGGCCGCACGACGATGTCCGCATCGTGGTCGTCACCGACGGCGAGCGGATTCTCGGTCTGGGAGATCTCGGGGCCGACGGCATGGGCATTCCCGTCGGGAAGCTGGCGCTCTACAGCGCCTGCGCCGGAATCCACCCGATGCACTGCCTGCCGATCACGCTGGATGTGGGTACGGACAACCAGTCGCTGCTGGATGATCCGCTGTACATCGGCCTGCGGCAGCGCCGGCTGCGGGGCGAGGCCTACGACGAACTGCTCGACGAATTCCTCGAGGCGGTGACCACCGTCTTCCCGCGGACGATCGTGCAACTGGAGGACTTCGCCAACGCCAACGCCTTCCGGCTGCTGGCGCGGTATCGCGATCGCTACAGCCTCTTTGATGACGACATCCAGGGGACGGCGGCGGTGGTGCTGGCGGGGCTGTGGTCGGCTCTGCGGATGACCGGCCGGCGTCTCGCCGACCAGCGCCTGCTGTTCCTGGGGGCTGGCGAGGCGGGGATCGGCATCGCGGACCTGGTGAGCAGCGCGATGGTGGCCGAGGGTATGGATGCCGATGAAGCGCGACGGCACTGCTGGCTGGTGGATTCCAGGGGGCTGGTGGTCCGCGCCCGCGAGGATCTCGCGCCGCAGAAGCGGCCGTATGCCCACGAGCATGCGGCCGTCGGCTCGCTGCTGGAGGCCGTCGAGGCGCTGCGCCCGACCGCGATCATCGGCGTCTCCGGCCTGGCCGGCGGGTTCACCCGGCCGGTCGTCGAGGCGATGGCCCGGATCAACGAGCGCCCGATCATCATGGCGCTGTCCAACCCGACGTCGAAATCGGAGTGCACCGCGCAGCAGGCCTACGAGTGGACGGGTATGCGGGCCATCTTCGCCAGCGGCAGCCCGTTTGCGCCGGTGGAGATCGACGGGACCCGGCTCATTCCCGGGCAGGGCAACAACTCCTACATCTTCCCGGGGGTCGGGCTCGGCGCGATTTTCAGCGCAGCGCGGCACATCACCGACGAAATGTTCATCGCGGCGGCCCGCGCGCTGGCCGACGAGGTCACCGAAGACGACCTGGCGCTCGGGCGGGTGTACCCGCCGCTGGAGATGATCCGGGAGGTCTCGGCCCGCATCGCCGCGTCGGTGGCGCGCTGCGCCATGGACGCCGGTCTGGCGCGCGAGCCCGTGGAGGGAGACCTGCTGGAATCGATTCGGGCGGAGATGTTCGAGCCATGCTACCGGCGCTGGGCGCACAGCGTCCCGGCGCCGGTCGTGCCGGCAGCGCTTCCTGTCGGCGACGGGGCGCAAGCGTCGGGCGAGCGCGCCGTTTGCGGTGCAGCGGGTTCGGCGGTGGATAACCGGCTCTGCTGACCTGCGGCTCCGGGGCGCGAGTGGCGGCCGGCGCGATGCGGCCGGCGCGGTTCGCGCAGATGCGAGCCGGCGCGCGAACCGTCACGGGCAGCCGGCGCTGCCCGCTGGTCCGCAAGCGCTTGTGCTGCAGGCTCTTTCGGGGAAGTGGAGCGGAGGAGATTCGAACTCCCGACCTCATCATTGCGAACGATGCGCTCTACCAACTGAGCTACCGCCCCGGCGGCCGCGGGAGGGGGCTCCGGCGGCTTTTGGGGGGGAGTATATCCGGCCTGGGGGCCGGGAATCACCTCCGGCGGTTCCGCTGGCGGCCGTCATACGATTGTCCAGGGCCTGGCCGGCCCGGAAAGGATGTGGCCGATGCTCGAGGGCGGACTGACCATCCAGCGGCTGCTGGCGGGCATGCGTCAGCACCAGGCCAGCGACCTGCATATCAAGGTCGGGATTCCGCCGACGTACCGGATCAACGCGGAGTTGCGACCGATCGGCGCCGAACCGCTGACCGAGGATGAGGCGGACCACCTGATGGACCCGCTGGTGCCGCCGAAGCTCAAGCAGCGCTTCGACGAGACGGGTGATCTCGACTTCGCGACATTCGACTCGTACGGGGACCGGTTCCGCGTGAACATGTTCCGCAGCGGCGGGCACACGGCGGTGGCGATCCGGCGCGTCAAGGCCGAGATCCCCACGTATGAGGCGCTGCACTTGCCACCGGTCTACAGCAAGCTGGTCGACCAGACCAACGAGGGCATGGTCATCGTGTGCGGGGTGACCGGGTGCGGCAAGAGCACGACGCTGGCGTGCATGATCGAGCACATCAACTCGATTCGAGCCGAGCACATCATCACGATCGAGGACCCGGTCGAGTACCGCTTCAGCCGCAAGAAGAGCATGATCAGCCAGCGGGAAATCGGCATCGACGTGACGGATTACAAGGCGGCCCTGCGCCACATCGTGCGACAGGATCCGGATGTGATCTTCATCGGCGAGATGCGGGATCACGACACGGTGCTGGCGGCGATCCAGGCGGCCGAGACCGGGCACCTGGTGTTCGGCTCGCTGCACACGGCCGACACCATGCAGACGTTCAACCGCATTCTCGAGTTCTTCCCGCGGGAGGAGCACGAGTTCATTCGCAGCTCGCTGGCCAACACGCTCCGGGGCATCTGCGCCCAGCGGCTGCTGCCGGCGACGCCGGAGGTCGGGGTGGGGGCGGTGCCCGCGACGGAGGTGCTGCTGAACAACCCCATCGTCAGTGAGAAGATCCGCGAAGGGGAGGATGAGGACCTGCCGAGCGTCCTCAACGGCGCGGTGGCCGAAGGCATGCGCAGTTTCACCTATTCCCTGACGGAACTGGTCAAGAAGGACTGGGTGACGATGCGGACCGCGCTGGACTATGCGCCGAACCGCGACGCCCTGCAGAGCGCGATCAAGGGCGTCGAGGTCAAGGCCCAGACACTCGTGGGGCGCGTCAGGAGTTGAGTTGTCGCCGCGCCCCGGGAAGGAGGCGGCGATGGATCGCGAACTGCAGGACAAGCTGCTCCAGGCGGCGCGGGACGCCGCAGCGCGGGCACACTGCCCCTACACGAAGTTCCGGGTCGGCGCGGCGGTGCTCACGCGGAGCGACAAGATCTACTCCGGCTGCAACGTGGAGAACGCGGCCCCGCCGCTGACGATCTGCGCAGCGCGGGTGGCGGTGTTCAACGCGGTGCTGGGCGGGGATCCGGACATCCTGACCGTCGTGATCTACACGCCGACCAAGAGCCCGACGCCCCCGTGCGGCGCCTGCCGGCAGGTGATCAACGAGTTCGCGGCCGAGGCGCAGATCTACTGCCTGTGCGACAGCCCGCAGTTTCTGCACCGGCCGCTGTCGGGGCTGCTGCCGGACGCCTTCGGGCCGCACATGCTGTGACGGTCGTCGGCCCGGTTCCGGCGGCGGCCGCGGCGGGCAACGGTGGGGGGCTCGAGGTCGCGTCCCGGTCGAAACCGGTTCGAAGCCGGGTCGAACTGGTTCGAGCCCGGGTCGAGCGCTGGCTGAGAACCGCTGAGCGGGGTCGCCAGGGGCTTGACCGGGGCGCCAAGCCGCCGAACGATCCGGGGTCCGGGCGCATAGCTCAGTTGGCTAGAGCGCTTCCGTCACATGGAAGAGGTCACAGGTTCGAGTCCTGTTGCGCCCATTGGTGGTCTGGCACTCGTGGTCTGGGGGGAGATCGCCGGCTCTCACGCGCGTCGCAGCACTGCCACGCCCAGCGGCGGCAGATGCACGTTGCCAGCGCTGGCCGTGACATCCGCAGACCGGAGCACCGGCTCGACGCTGGCGGGGGCTGGGGCCTTCGCGGGCTGGCGGCTGGTGTTGGCGATGATCGTGAAATGGCCGCGCTGCAGCGTGATGACGCCGGTCGCGGCATCGTGTTCGACGCTCGTGGCGCCGCGGAGCGGGTTGGTCAGGTCCGGCTCGGCGCGCCGGAGGGCGATCAGGCGGCGATGCCATTCGAGCAGGTCAGCGCAGTCGGGCCGGCGCAACTCGGTCCAGTCCAGGCGCGACTGCTCGAAGGTTGCGAGGGCCTGCGGATCGGGAATCTGTTCCGGATCCCAGCCGAAGGCGGCGAACTCGGCCCGGCGGCCGGCCCGCACCGCCTCGCCGAGGGCGGGGTCGTCGTGGTCGGTGAAGTAGCAGAACGGCGTCGCAGCGCCCCATTCCTCGCCCGCAAAGAGCATGGGCACGCAGGGGCCGAGCAGGGTGATGGCCGCGGCGAGCTTGAGGGCGGCCGGTTCGACCAGAGCGCCGAGGCGGTCGCCGCGGGCCCGGTTGCCGACCTGGTCGTGGTTCTGGGCGTAAGCGAGGAAGCGATCGAACGGGAGCCCATCGGTCGGCCGCCCGTGGCGGCGCTGGCGAAAGCCGGAGTGGCGGCCGTCGTTGACGAACACGTCGCGCAGCGACTTGACGAGGTCCGCGGCGCCGGTGAAGTCGGCGTAGTAGCCGGTCTGCTCGCCGGTGAGCGTGATGTGCAGAGCGTGATGAAAATCGTCGCTCCACTGAGCCCGCAGCCCGTAGCCGCCGGCCTCGCGCGACGTCACCAGGCGCGGGTCGTTCAGATCGCTCTCGGCGATGAGGTCAAGATCGCGTCCCAGGGCGCCGGCGAGCTTCTCGACCTCGATGGCAAGCTCTTCGAGAAAGTGGACGGCGGACATGTCGACAATCGCGTGGACCGCATCCAGGCGCAGGGCATCGAAGTGGTAGTCGCGCAGCCACGCGCAGGCGTTGTCGATGAAAAAGCGGCGAACCTCGTCGCTGCCGGCCTGGTCGAAGTTGATGGCGTCGCCCCACGGCGTGGCGTAGTGATCGGTGAAGTAGGGGCCGAACTCGGCGAGGTAGTTGCCCGATGGGCCGAGGTGGTTGTACACCACGTCGAGAATCGCCGCCAGGCCGCGCTGGTGGAGGGCGTCGACCAGGCGCTTCAATCCGTCGGGGCCGCCGAGGGCGTGGTGGGGGGCCCAGAGATTGACGCCGTCGTATCCCCAGCCGCGGGTTCCGGGAAACTCGCAGACGGGCATCAGTTCGACGTGCGTGACGCCGAGGTCGACGAGATAGTCGAGTCGTTCGATGGCGCTGTCGAAGGTCCCCCCGGGTGTGAACGTCCCGACATGGAGTTCATAGAGCACAGCGCTGGAGAGCGGCGCCGGGCGGAAGTCGTGGTCGGTCCACGCGAAGGCGGTGTGATCGACGACCTGCGAGGGCCCGTGCGGCCCCTCGGGCTGATGCGCCGAGCGCGGATCGGGGCGGGGCGGGCCGCCATCGAGTACGAAGGCGTACGTGGCGCCCGGGCGTGTGGGGACATCGGCGGTGCGCCAGCCGGCGCCGGCGTCGGCCATGGGATGGCGCGCGCCATCAACCTCGATCTCGACGGCGCTGGGGCGCGGGGCCCAGACGTCGAAGCGCATGATTCAGTTCCTTTCCAGTTCCAGCAGCGCGACCGGCGCCATGGCGAGCAGGTCCCGCAGCAGGACTTCGCCGCCGGCATGGCGGCTGCCGCTGAGATGATCGACCCATGGGCCCTGCGGCAGGTCGAGGCTTGTGTCGCCCCAGCCGCGCTCGAGTCGGATGGGGAAGCGGGACACGACGGTAACGACCTCGCCTGCGCGCGCACAGGCGATGCAGCAGTCGGCCTGCTCGCCGCGGGCGATGATCGGCGCATAGTCGGCCGCGCCATCAAGGGCCTCGGGCCGGCGGGCCCGCAGCGCCAGGGCCTGGCGGATGGTCCAGAGCTTGGGCAGGCCTTCATCTCGGCGCTGCCAGATGTCCGCGGGCGCAAGTTGCTCGAGTTCGAAGAGCATCCTGCGGCGCAGGTCGAAGTCCACGGGCCGTCGATTGTCGGGATCGACCAGGCTCAGATCCCACAGTTCGCAGCCCTGGTAGATGTCGGGAACGCCGGGGCAGGTGAGCTTCAGCAGTGTCTGCGACAGGCTGTTGCTGCGTCCGGCGGGGGTGATGCGGTCCGCCATCGCCTGGATCTGCGCCATCAGCGCATCGTCGCGGTAGAGGCGCTCGATGAAGGCCGCGATCGCGGCTTCATAGGCCTCGTCGGGGTCGGTCCAGGAGGTGCGCAGCTTGGACTCGCGGGCGGCCTTGAGCACGAAGGCGGCGGTGCGCCCGCGATCGATGGGCCAGGCGCCGACCATGGTCTGGTAGAGGAGGTACTCATCGTGCGGGTCGATCGGGGCTGCGGCCCGCAAGGGGGCGGCGGCGTCGCGCCACCGCAGGGCCGCCGCGGCCCACTCGCCCGGGATCTCGGAGAGCGCCAGCAGGCGGGCCCGGACATCCTCGCTGCGCTTGGTATCGTGGGTTGACGTCGAGAGCATCGAGTGCGGCCAGTCTTCCCGGCGCGCGGCCATGCGCTGATGGAAGGCGTCGAGGCTGATTCCGAAGCTGCCGGGATCACCGCCGACCTCATTGAGCGCAACCAGGCGCAGGTGGCGGTAGAAGGCGGTGTCCTCAACGCCCTTGGCCATGACAGCCCCGGAGAGCTGCTGGAACCGCAGCGTGAACTCGGCGGCGTCGGGGCCGGGCGCCGCCGAGAGCATGGTGGCGGCGATGAGGTCGATGGCCCCGGCAAGATCCGGCCGGCCGCGGCGGGCCGCGTCGCACGCCTCGCCGATGCGCCGGACATCGGCCGCGACGGGGGGGCTCGGGGGCCGGATATAGGTGCGGTAGATGTGGAAGTGGCAGATGAGCTCCTCGATGGCGCTGCGCACCTCGTCGCGACCTGGCGTCTCGGGGCCACCGGGGCTGCGCATCAGCAGTCGCACCAGCCGGTCGAGTTCGACGGCGAACATGCTCTGCAGCGCCAGCAGCTTGCCCTGACGCACCAGGTCGGGCCACGCCGGCGCATTGCCTGTGAAGCGGCGCCAGGCGTCCGCCAATGGCTCGGCGCCGGCGGGATCGACCAGCACTGCCTGCGCGGCGTTGAGGAACGCGTACCCGGTCAGCCCGTCGACCGGCCAGGCGTCGCGCGCCGTTTCGCCGGGCTCGAGGATCTTCTCGATGACCAGCCAGGCCTCCGGCAGGCGCATGCGCAGCCGCTGGAGGTACCCGACTGGATCGCGCAGGCCGTCGGGGTGATCGATGCGCAGCCCGTCGGCGGCCCCGGTGAGCGCGGCGGCGATGGGGATGGCGTGGACGGCGTCGAAGACCTCCTCATCCTCGACGCACACCGCGGCGAGCGAATCGACATCGAAGAAGCGGCGGTAGTTGCGCCCGCCCGCGTCGTCGCGCCAGAACGTCAGGCGATAGGGCTGGCGATCCAGCAGGCCGGCGAGCCGATCCGGCGCTGCGGCGCGCTGGAGCGCGGCGTCAAGGGCCGCGGCGTGATCGGGATCGGCGAGCAGGGCGTCGAGGGCGAGATCCGCGCTGTCGCGATCGGGGGGCTCGACGCTGCTGACTTCGGCCAGGGCCTCGGCCTGCTCGGCGGCGTGGCCGAAGGCGGCTCCGGCGTCGCGCAGGACGCCGGCCGTGGCGCCGGGCCCGAGCGGGAACTCGTGGTCGAAGTAGCACAGACGAAGCTCCGGACCGCGCCGGGACAGGCTCAACTCCTTGCGCTGCAGCACAGCTTCCGGCCGGTCGCCCAGGACGGGCAGCAGCAGCCGGCCCTCGGCGTGCGGGGCGTCCCAGTCGATATCGAAGTACTTGCTCCATGGGCTGGCCCGTCCGAAGCGCAGCGTGTCCCACCACCAGCGATTCAGTGGCGTGGAGATCACCATGTGGTTGGGCACGATGTCGAGCACCATGCCGAGGCCGGCGCCGCGGAGGGCGGCGAGCATGCCGGCGTGGGCCGGGGGGCCACCAAGTTCATCGCTCAGGCGCATCGGATCGACGACGTCATAGCCGTGCTCGCTGCTCGGGGCCGCCTGCAACTGCGGCGATGAGTACAGGTGACTTACGCCGAGATCCGCGAGGTAATCAGCCACCTCGCCGGCCTGCCGGAAGCCGAATCCCGCGTGCAACTGAAGACGGTACGTGGCCCGGGGAACCGTCATGGCGCCGCGATCTGCTGCAGCAGAATCAGCGAGCGGCCGAGGGCGGTGACGATCTTGCGCGCATCGAACTCGGCCGTGCCCGGTCGACGCTCGAAGCGGCCGCTGGCGCTGGCGCGTCGTCTTCGACAGCGCCAG
>JBICIE010000158.1:0-19750 GCA_043101635.1 Phycisphaerales bacterium JB039
CCCGCATTCGCGGGCTCTTGGAGTATGTCGGGCCAGGGGGCGGGTCTCACATTGGCCCGGGCGGCGGCACGCGCGGGCTGTGGACTTGATGGACGCTATGGACCTGATGGACACTGGCTGGGGAGGTACGGGCGCGGCGGCGCTGCGCGAGCCACCGGTCTACGGCGCCAGGATCACCACATCCGCCCGGCTGTGCGGCAGCATGTCCCACAGCAGTGCCGCGTCCCGCTCCTCAGGCGCCATACACGATCTGCCTGTTGGTCAGGATGTGATGCCGCCTGTACGGGTTCTGCGGGCGTTGCTTTTCGACCAGGTCGACATCCCGCCCGAACATTGCGCGGAGTTCGTCGTGCATATCGAGCCAGGCTTCGAGCCCCGGCGCTGCGCCATCTTCGAAGACGACCAGCACATCGATGTCGCTGTCGGGTCCGAAGTCCTTCCGCAGTATGGAGCCGAACAGTGACAGTTCACGTATCTGCCACCTGCGGCAGAACGCCTCGATCTGGCTGATCGGAATCGGCAGCTTTACGACCAATGCTGGTCCCTTCGCCGGAGCGGGGTCGCATGAGTCTATCCAGGGCGCTGAGGCCGCCGCAGAGCGCCCCGTGGGCTACAGCCTCAGCCGTACTTGCTCAGCCACTGGACGATCTGCGGCTGGCTGCGGTTGATCTGGAGCGAGCGCTGCATGGCCTTCACCGCCTCGCGCAGGGCGTCGCTGTCGGCGCGCTGGCTGAACTCGTAGCGGTTGAGCATGCAGACGCCGACGCCGTTCCAGGCGGGGTAGTACGACTCGTCGGCCCGGATCGCGGCGCGGAAGGCGGCCAGGGCGTCGTCGTAGCGGCGCAGCTTGAAGTTGGCGAATCCCAGCCGTTCCCAGGCCGCGGCGCTGGGCTCGCGGGTGATCAGTTCGGTGAGGGCGGCCCGCATCTCCTCGTAGCGGCCGGCCTGGCGGAGGCTTTCGGCGAGATTGATGAGCAGTTCGGGCGTGATGGGGTCCATCAGTTCCGCGGCCTGCTGGTACTCGATCACGGCCTGCTCGTGTCGGCCGAGGGCGGCGTAGACAGCGCCGAGGTTGGTGCGGGCGGCGGCGGAGCGGCCATCGATGCGGACGGCGCGTTCGGCGTAGATCACGGCCTGGCGCGGCTCATCGGCCTGCAGGTAGGCGGTGGCGAGGTTCAGGTTGGCGCCGAAATCGGAGGGGCGAAGGCTGAGGGCCCGCAGATAGGCGCCGATGGCGTCGGTCACCCGGTCGAGAAGCTGCAGGGCGAGCCCGTGGTTGAACTGGGCCTCGAAGCTGTCCGGGCGCTGCTCGGCGGCGGTCGCGAAGGCGCGCTCGGCGTCGGCGTGCTCGCCGCGGCGCATACGGACCTCGCCGAGCCCGAGGTGGGCGCCGGTCAGCAGCGGGTTGATCGCGATGGCCCGCTCGAACTCCCGCGCGGCATCGGCAAGCCGGTCCTGGCTGAGCAGGGCCCGCCCGTTGGCCTCGGCGTCGAGGGCCTGGGCCCGCATGGTGGCCTCGGCGGCCTTTCGCTCGTTGCCTCCGCCCTGGCACCCGGCCAGCGCAAGTGCGGCGATGACCGCCAGGGGCAGGAGGAGGCGCCGGTCTTTTCGTTCACAAGCCATGGCGATCATCGCTGCAATCGACTGGGGCGGGGCGCCACTGAAACGCTTCCCGCCGGGTCCGGGTTCGCGGCCCGGGCAAACATCACGCGCTTCGAGTGGGGGGTTTATCGGCTGTTTCGACCAGCTTCCGGAGCCGGGCGAGGTTCAGCCTGTCCATCGGCGTTCCGGTGGGGGTCGTCTCCTTCGGGGTCTCCAGAATCTTGGGGATGGGGGCCAGCTCGGGCCGGTTCACGACCGCGGCGAAGCCGGAGCGGGCCAGACGGGCGGCGGTCGGGCGTTTGCTCGGGCCGCCGATGGTCCCCTGGCCGATGTGGGCGTGGCGGTCGCGCCGGCTGCCCGCCGGGGCCTTCGAGTCGTTGATGTGGACGACCTTGAGATGGCGCATGCCGCAGGTCGCGTCCCACTGCTTGAGGACCTCCTCGGCGCCGGCCCGGGTGGAGAGGTCGTAGCCGCCGGCGTGGGCGTGGCAGGTGTCAAAGCAGTAGCCGACGCGGTCGGGGGCGCCGGTCGCATCGCAGATCGCGTCGCGCAGGAGGGCCAGCTCTTCGAAGGTGCGCCCGAGGTTGGAGCCGGAGCCGACGGTGTTCTTGAGGCAGCAGATGGTGGCGTAGCCGCGCGTGTGGCCGAGCAGGTTTTTGTAGGCCCGGGCGATCCGCCGGATTCCCTGACCGGCCGTCGATGTGGTGTACGCCCCGGGATGATGCACCAGATAGGGGATGGCCAGGGCCTCGCAGCGCTCGATCTCGATGCGCATCAGATCGATCGACCTGTGCCAGAGTTCATCATCGGGGCTGGCGAGGTTGATCAGGTACGAGGCGTGGGCCACGGTCCGGCCGCGCCAGCCGAGGCGGTCCAGTTCGCCGGTCCAGTCGGCGATGGCGGCGGGATCCAGCGGCCTGACCTTCCACTGCTGCTGGTTCTTGGTGAACACCTGCACGGTGTCCATGCCGAGGCTCTCCGCCTCGCGCAAGGCGCGGTCCATGCCGCCGGCGATGGAAAGATGGCTGCCGAACACAGGACGGGAGTTTACGGGGCGAGGCCCCGGATGGCCGACATAGCCATAAGGCGCTCGCTGCGCAGGAGTTGCGCATGCGCCGGAGGATGCCGTGGGTTGTCGGGCGATCATCCTGGTTGTGGCGCTGGTGGCGACCCTGGCCGGCGGCTGCGCGACGAAGCGTCAGGCGGTCGTGACGCTGCGCTTCGAGAACGTGCGCCAGTTCGAGGGGCCCAAGGGGCCGACTGCCGACGAATGGGCGCATATCGAGCCGGTGGTGATGAAGCGCCATGTCAAGAAGAACCGCTTCGGCCTGGAGGCCGAGGTGCACGCGACGGCCCTTCCCGATCCGCCGGCGGGGATGAAGCTGCACGACTACGAGGCGACGATCGTCGTCGACGATCTGCGCGCCCTGGGCGACCTGCAGAAGGAGCTTTCCAAGCTGCAGGGGCGGCGCTTCGCCGCCGGGCGGCGCTTCCATCTGGCGCTGGACTCGGTCGATCTGCGCTACAGCGGTTCGTATGTGCAGGCGAGCGTGACGCGCTCCATCAGCGGCCGGACGCGCCCGGGCGCGATGGTGTACATCTTCGACGGGCCCGGTGATCCCCGCGTGGTGCAGGCCGACCCGGTCGGCGCCTGGTCCACGCCGGTGAACATCCAGCCCGGGCAGCGCTACATCCGGGGCTACAGCGTGCTGCGCGGGCGGGAGCGCAGCGTCGCGGCCAGGAAGCACTTCCAGATCGACGTTTTCAGCGGGGTGCACCAGGAGTTGACGGCCGACGAGTTCGCCGGGCGCGGTCCGAGTTTCGCCGACTTCGTCGGCGGGCTCTTCGAGTAGCCGCACCGCGGGCGAGGCGCGTTGGCGTGGCTGCGCCGGTTCGCTGCCGCGCCGCCCGCCGCCCCGCGCCGACTACCGTTGCTCGAAGGAGGACAGCCATGCTCGATGGACGCGTCGCGATCGTCACAGGCGCCAGCGCCGGCATCGGCGAGGCCATCGCACGGGATCTCGGCGCGGGCGGCGCCCGGATCGTGCTCAACGCCCGGCGCGAGGACCGGCTGCGGGCGCTGGCTGACCAGATCGGGGCCGATCGCACGGCCGTCGTCGCCGGCGACGCCGCGGACCCGGAGGTCATCGCGGCGATGCTCGACGCGGCGCCGGCCCACTTCGGCGCCGAGGCGGACCTGGTCGTGGCCAACGCGGGGCGGGGGCTGCGCGGGGGGCTGCTGGAGTCGGATCCGGCGGACTGGGAGGAGATCTTCCGGATCAACGCCCTGGGCGCCGCCCGGCTGCTGCGGGCGGCGGTCGAGCGGATGGGGCGGCTGGACGACACGCACGGCCGGCCCGGCGAGGCGCCGCAGCGGGCCCGCGACATCGTGGTGCTCGGCTCGACCGTGGGGCGGAACCTGTCGCCGTTCAGCGCGTTCTACGGCTCGGCGAAGGCGGCGGCGCACATGCTGGCCGAGTCGGCCCGGCGGGCGGCGGGGCCGCGCGGCGTGCGCGTGACGCTGATCGAGCCGGGCGTGGTGGCCAGCGAGTTCCAGCAGGTTGCGGGGTATGACCCGCAGAGCTTCGGCGAGTTCATGGAGCGCATCGGCCCGGTGCTGACGCCCGAGGACATCGCCCGGACGGTGCGATTCATCGTGAGCCAGGCGCCGAACGTGCACCTGAGCGAAGTGATGATCCGGCCGACGCGGCAGGAGTATCCGTAGAGTGGCTCAGAAGCCGGACTGCTCTGTCCTGGTGGCGTTGCTTTCACGACTCCCAGCGATCGACGGCACGGTGGCCTCCGGCCAGCTTCGCAGCGGTGGCTGGTGGGTGAAGTTCCAGATAAACGTGGATCATCCGCTGGCGTGGTACGTCGTCCAGGAACTCGGACACGTGCTTAACTACCTGTCTCTGAATGAACGCTTGCCCACCGTGTTCATGCCGGTATCGCCGCCGCCGTACTTGAACGGTGGCCCGCGAGATTTCCTCAGTTGGGTAATCGAGTGCGAAGATCGGGGTTTTCAGCCCGGGACGTGCGCGAAGTGGCTGGAAGGCCGCCTGCCGAATCCCATTGAAGACGAGACACAGTGGCAAACGCATGACGATGATGAATGAGAGCGGGCGGCCCCGAGGGCCGCCCGCCGATCCATGCATTGCTCACGCCGGGCGGTCAGCCGCCGTTATTCGATGCTCCCGGGTGCTCGCCCTTCGCCGCGGCGATCTTGTCCAGGAACTTCTGCGGGCTCTGGTTGAAGTCCTTCACACAGCCCTTGCAGCACAGGCGGACAAGCTGCGTGCCCGCGACGATCTCGATGGCGTCGTTGTCCAACGCCTCGCCGGTGACGATGCAGGTCGCCAGCGGATAGCTGGCCCGCTGGGCGTCGGCGTAGGCCTTGTCCAGCATCGGCAGGTATTCTGTGGGCTTGTCGAAGAGCTTCCACTCGCAGCCCTCGCAGCACAGGCGCACCAGGCGGTTCATGTAGATCACGTCGTAGGCCCCGTTGTGGGCGTGGCCGCCGACGGGGCAGTCCACCAGCGGGTAGTGCGGCGCCTGCTGGGCGATGATCTGCTTGTCCATCTGGGCGAAGTACTTGTCCGGATCGCTCTGGAACGTCTTGACGCAGCCGGAGCAGCAGAATCGCACCAGCCGGTTGTTGTGGATCATGTTCACCGGCTCGCCCATGCTGCCCAGGGCGCTGCCGCGCACGGCGCAGGTGGTCAGCGGGTAGTGGGGGAGCTGCTGGGCGATCATCGCCTCGTCGATCTGGGCCCAGTACTTGGCCTTGTCCTTCTCGAAGGTGTCGACACACCCTTCGCAGCAGAACTTGACCTCGCGGCCGTCATAGGTCTTGACAATCGGGTCGCCCATCGAGCCGAGCTGCTCACCGGAGACCGGGCAGGTCAGCAGGGTGTACGGGCCGCTGGTCGTGCCGATCTCGCCGGCGCCTTCGCCCTCCTGATGATCATCGCCCTCGGGCTGGTTGGTCTGGGAGGCGAGCGAGACCCGGACGAACTCGTTCTTTTTGGCTTCGTCCCAGCCCTGGAAACCCGCGACACACCCGGGGCAGCAGAAGCCGATGGCGTGGCCGCCGTACTCGACCGTGCCGGCTGCAGCGTCGATCGGATTGCCGCTGACCGGGCAGGTGGCGTTGATCGCCTGCTTCTGGGCCTGGGCCGGCTTCTGGTTCGTCTGGGTCTGAGTCTGATACTGGGCCGCGGCGGTTCCCGCACAGAGGGCGGCCGCCATCACCAACACGCTGCACTTCATCTGCCAATCTCCTTCGTCGTTGGCCGGGCGCCGGTCAGGAGACCTTCGCCACGAGCATGGTCTGATCATCCGGCGCCGTCGCGCCGCCTGCAAAGGCCCCGAGCCTGCGGAGGACATCTGCGATGAGCCCCTCCGCCGTCAGCGAGCAGTTCTCGAGGGCCTCATCGAGCCTGCGCGTCTCGAACATCTCCCGGGCCGGGTTCATCGCCTCGGTCACGCCGTCGGTGTAGAGGACGATCTGGTCTCCGGGCTCAAGTGTAACCGACGCCATGTCGTAGGTATGCCCGGGAATGATCCCCAGCGGCACGGACCGGGCACAATCGAGCGTGAAGAGCGTCCCGTCGGCACACCGCTTCACCCGCGGCTGCGGGTGGCCGGCGGAGGCGTAGTCCAGCCGGAGCGTCTCGGGGTCGAAGACCCCGAAGAAGGCCGTCACGAACGAGCCGTGCTCGGCGGTGTAGCCGTCGTGCAGGCGGCGGTTCAGGTCGTCCAGCATGGCGCAGGGGCGGGCCTCGCCGACGTAGGTATGGGCCAGCGCGTGCGTCACGGCCATGAGCACCGCCGCGGGGGCCCCGTGGCCGCAGACGTCCGCGATCAGCAGGCCCCACTTGCCCTCGGGCAGCTCGAACACGTCGTAGTAGTCGCCCCCGGCGTGGGCCGACGGCTGGTAGTGGGCCGCCACATCGAGGCGCGGGATCCGCGGCAGCGTCCGCGGCAGCAGCGATCGCTGCAGGTCGGCGATCACGCGCAGCTCCCGGTTCAGCCGCCGGTAGGCTTCATCCAGGTCGCGCTTGAGCACGAGGTTCTGCGTCGCGCGGCCGAAGAGGTTGGTGGTCCAGACCCGTTCGGGAAGCTGCTCGGGGTCGAAGGCCCCCGGCTCGCGGGCCAGGAAGACCGTCATGTTCAGGGCGACGCCGTCGTCGTAGACCGGGATCGCGATCAGCGACCGGTAGTTGCGGAGGTACTCGAATGCAGGGTCGTCGGGCTCGGGCTCCAGCTCATCGATGATCCGCGCCTCGTCGCCGTACAGCAGTTCGCCGAGGAGCCCGGTCCGCAGCAGTGGGAGTTGTTCCGGATTTCGCCAAGGGTTGATCTGCTCGGTCCAGGCGCTGTTGCGGGTCATCCGGTACCACGGCGCATCCAGATTGCGCCGGCTGACCGAGATCAGGGCGTCGCCCGGGCGGAAGCGGGCCATCCGCCTCGAGTACGCCCGCACCATCTCTTCCGGCTCGGTGCGGGTGGAGATATCCCGCATCATCTCCACGACGTACGTCAGGCGATCCTGCCACGATTCGCCCTCGGTGTCGGAGCGCAGCGACGACAGCCGGAACGCATCGTCCGCCGGATGGGTGTTCTGCGTCATGGGCATCCCGCGGCGAAGAGGTTCTGGTAGCACAGGAAGTCGAATACATCGAGTGCGCCGCTGCCGTCGCAGTCGGCCCGCGGATCACCGAGCGCATACAGCGTCTGAAACGCCAGGAAGTCGAACAGATCCAGCGCGCCATCTCCGGTGAGGTCCGCCGCGCACGGCGGGGTCAGGATGATCCCATGCGAGGAGGTAAAGCCGGGGCCGGTCCCGGTTGCGGCGATCTGTCCGGCGTCGTTGATGGCGTCGGCGCCCGAGATGGCCCATCCCTGCGGAATCATGTCATCGAGGAGCTTCGGGACGAAGTCGGTCCAGATGCAGCCGTGCCACTGGAGGGCGGGCCGGCCCGGGGGCGGGCCGATGAGCACTTCGATGGCCAGGTCGCCGACGATCTCGCCGCGCCCGTTGATCCCGCGGGCAATGGCCCCGACGGCGTCGGGGATGGGCGCCACCGGCAGGATGTGGGCGCCGGCAGCGCGCCCATGGGCCGGCTCCGGCAGCCACACGAATGGCGTCATCAATCCAATCACTCCGACGATCTGGCCCGCTTCATTGATGTCCAGCGCATCGCTGGAGGTGGGGATCAGGGGAAGCAACTCATGCAGGCCGGCGGGCATTCCCCAGGCCGGCGCCGGCAGGTGCACGAAGGCCCGCAGGTCCCCGCTGGGGACATTGGCCTGCCCGGCGACCTGCCCCTGACCGTTGATCGCCCGGGCCCGCCCGTACGGCCCGCCGAGGGTTCCCAGATCCGTGATCGCAAAGGCGCCGAGCGCCGGGTCAAAGTCCCAGCGCACCGGGTGGGGCCCGATCGAGCCCGCCGGGCGCGACTCCCCGGCGATCTGGCCGCTGTCGTTGATGTCCAGCGCCAGCGTCGAGCGCCCCGGCAACTCCGGCAGGGCCCACATGCCCGCGTCCCGCCCGTAGGCGGGCGCCGGCAGCCACACGAAGCCCCGGCTGGGCTCGCCCGGCTGGTTGGAGTAGCCCACGACCTGCCCGGCGCCGTTGACGCCGCTGGCCCGCGACTCAGGCTTGGGGAAGACCCCGGGGGGAACATCCGGCCCGAGGACTCCAAGGTCCCTCAGGGTTCCGTCGTAGACCACCCCGTGGAGCACCCACGGCTCGGAGACACCCCCGGCGGAGCCGCCGGACACGGCCGAGGAGCCCGCCACCACGCCGTCGGCGTTGATCGCCGAGAGGGAGCTGGTCCGGTCCGTCAGCGTCCCGACGTCCGTCGGCGAATACTGCTGGCCCGCCGCGGCGCCGGTCAAAAGGGCGATGGCGGTCGCCTTGGCGCGCATGAGAAGCTCCACACATGGCCGGGGCCGAATCGCCCGTGCCGATCATCTCATTGTAACGAAACAAGGCCCCGGCCGTTCGGCCGGGGCCGCGCGCTGCGGAATGCGGGCTGGCCTCAGGGGCCTCAGGGGAAGATGCCGCGGACGGCGTAGACCTGCGCGATGTGGTCCAGGGCGGAGATGTACGCCGCGGTCCGCATGTCGACCTCGAACTTCTGGCGGGCCAGCAGCGTGCGGCGGGCGGCGATGACCATGTGCCGGTTCAGCTCCTCATCGACGCGCTCTTCCTGCCAGTACTGGCTGGAGCGGTTCTGGAGCCACTCGAAGTACGAGACGGTCACACCGCCGGCGTTGGCGAGGATGGCCGGGATGATCTCGATCCCCTTGCGCGCCAGCACCCGGTCTCCGGCAGGCGTGGTGGGGGCGTTGGCGGCCTCGGCCATGACCTTGCAGTCGAGCCACTCGGCTTCCCGCTCCTTGATCATCTGCTCCAGCGCGGCGGGGACGAACAGGTCCACCGGCGTGCGGTAGAACTCCTCGTTGCTGATCGCTTCGGCGCCCTGGTCGGGCCGGGCGCCAGCGGGCGTGCCGATGCCGAAGCCGGCGACGCCGCCGGAGAGTTGAACATGCTCGGCAAGGGCGACGCAGTCGATGCCCTGGTCGTTTCGGATGGAGCCGGTGTGGTCCTGGACCGCCACGATCTTCGCGCCCAGGCTCTGCAGGATCCGGCCGGTCCACGAGCCGACGTTGCCAAAGCCCTGGACGCTCACCCGCATGCCATCGATGGGGATGCCCATCTGCGGCAGCAGCTCGGCCACCACATCCACCACGCCCTGGCCGGTGGCCTTTTCCCGGCCCTGCGACCCGCCGAACTGGATCGGCTTGCCGGTAACGACGCCGAGGGCGTCGGTGGTCTTGTTGCTCATGGAATAGGTGTCGGCGAACCACGCCATCATCTGCGCGTTGGTGCCCACATCCGGCGCCGGGATGTCCCGGTCCGGACCGATGGTGTGCATGATCGCGTGGCAGAAGCGGCGCGTTACGCGCTCCAGTTCGCCGACGGACAGTTCGCGCGGGTTGCACTTCACGCCGCCCTTGCCCCCGCCGAAGGGGATGCGCACCAACGAGCACTTCATGGTCATGAGCAGGGCGAGGCTCTTGACATCATCCAGGTGCACATCCGGGTGATAGCGGACGCCGCCCTTGTACGGGCCCAGTGCGTTGTTGTGCTGCACCCGGTAGCCCTTGAAGAGCTTGTAGTGGCCATCATCCATGCGCACCGGGAAGTGCACCATCAGTTCGTTCTTCGGCTGGGCCAGGATCACCTTGACCCGGTGGCGCAGGTCGAGCACATCTGCCGCGTGCAGCATGGTTCCGACCGCCTGCGTGTAGAGATTGTCCGGGTCCGTCGGGAAGCCAAGTTCATCGAAGACGGGGTTGGCGTGGGTCGGCTGCGGCGGCGATGTGATGGCGCTCATGGGCGGGTCCGTGGGCCTGGGGGGCCCGGTTGAATATGGAGCGGTCAGCCCGCGTCTTCAGCGCGGCCGACCGCCCGAACAAGCGGTGGGATGTTAGCCGGGCGAGGCCGATTTTCCGAATCTCGCCGGGGGCGCCCGGCGCCCGGCGAGCAGGGCTGAGTACCCTCTCACTGTCGGCCAGCCGCCGGCGGCGGATGAGGAGCCCCCCGGTGATCCTGTACTGCGCATCGGATCTGCTCTGGGCCACCCGCCTGCGCCGTCTCGCAGACGATCTCGGCCTTCCGGCCCGGCCCGTCAGGAACCCCGAGATGCTCCGCCAGCGCCTCGCCGAGGGCCCCGCCAGCGCGCTGATCGTCGATCTGGAGGCCGAGGAGGCCGAGGCGGTGCTGGCCGCCGCCGCGGACTGCCGTCCCGCCCGCATCCTTGCCTTCGGTCCGCACGTGGCCCGCGACCGACTCGGACGGGCCCGGGACCTCGGCGCCGACGAGGTGCTCACCCGCGGGGCCTTCGAGGCCAATCTCCCGGAGATTCTCACCCGACTCGGCGCCTGATCCGGCCGACTGGACTGCTATCATCCTGGCTCTCCGGCGCCGCCGGCCCGACCTCTTTATCTCCCGCGCGATCGCGGGACGGGCAGCCCGGAACCATCAGCCGCCCCACCGAGGGGCCGACCGCCTGCGGAGCCGCACTCGACGGGGCCGCCGGTGATCGATCGGCGAAGCCTGCAGCGCGCCCTGGCGGAGCGCGTCGCGCGGGGTTCGCCAGGAATACGGAACACATGATTGATGAAACACTGATTGCGTCTCTCGGCATGACCGACACCGAGGCCGACGCGCTGGTGCGCGACGCGCTCGGCGCTGAGGTCGCAGCCGGCGACATGGAGAGCCTTCTCGGCGAGCAGATCGAGGACTTCCAGCCCGGCAAGCTCATCAGGGGCAAGATCATCGGCTTCGCCGGCGACGATGTCGTCGTCGAGGTCGGCCTCAAGAGCGAGGGCCTCATCGACCGTGGCGAGTTCGACAGCGAGCCGCGCATCGGCGAGACCATCGATGTGCTGCTGGAGAGCCTCGAGGGCGCCGACGGCGTCATCCAGCTTTCCAAGCGCAAGGCCGACCGCATCGTCAACTGGCAGCGCATCATCGACACCACCGGCGAGGACGATGTCGTCGAGGGCACCGTGATGCGCCAGATCAAGGGCGGCCTGCTCGTCGACATCGGCGTGCCGGTCTTCCTGCCGGCCAGCCAGGTCGACATCCGCCGGCCCCCGGACCTGCGCGACTTCATCGGGCGCACCATCCGGGCCCGCGTGCTGAAGATCGACACCGACCGGCGCAACATCGTCATCAGCCGCCGGCGCCTCATCGAGCAGGAGCGGGCCGAGGCCAAGCAGCGCCTCATGGAGACCCTGCACGAGGGTCAACTGGTCACCGGCGTGGTCAAGAACATCGCCGACTTCGGCGCGTTCGTCGACCTCGGCGGCATCGACGGCCTGCTGCACATCACCGACATGAGCTGGGGGCGCGTCAACCACCCGTCCGAGCTGGTCCGGATCGACGACAAGATCGAGGTCAAGGTCCTCTCCATCGATCACGAGAAGGAGAAGATCGCCCTCGGCCTCAAGCAGAAGGATCCCAGCCCCTGGGAGGAGATCGAGGCCAAGTACCCCACCGGGTCGCGCGTCCGCGGCGAGGTGGTCAACATCATGTCCTACGGCGCCTTCGTCCGGCTGGAAGATGGCATCGAGGGCCTGGTGCACATCTCCGAGATGAGCTGGACCCGGCGGATCAACCACCCCTCCGAGCTTGTCAGCGTCGGCGACGAGGTCGATGTGGTCGTCCTCGAGATCGACAAGAACAAGCAGGAGATCAGCCTCGGCATGAAGCAGACCGAGGTCAATCCCTGGGAACTGGTCGCCGAGAAGTATCCCCCCGGCACCATCATCGAGGGCGAGGTTCGCAACCTGGCCAACTACGGCGCGTTCATCGAGATCGAGCCGGGCATCGATGGCCTGCTGCACGTCAGTGACATGAGCTGGACCAAGAAGATCACGCACCCCAACGAGGCGCTGGCCAAGGGCGACACCGTCAAGTGCGTGGTGCTCGATGTCGACCAGGACAAGCAGCGCATCAGCCTGGGCGTCAAGCAGCTCACCGAGGATCCGTGGGTCGCCGCCATCCCCGAGCACTACCGCCCGGGCATGGTGGTCCGCGGCAAGGTGACCAAGATCACCAACTTCGGCGTCTTCGTCGAACTCGAGGAGGATCTCGAGGGTCTGCTGCACATCTCCGAGCTGGCCGACCACAAGGTCGAGAACCCGCAGGATGTCGTCAAGCAGGGCGATGAGGTCGATGTCAAGATCCTGCGCGTCGACAGCAGCGATCGCAAGATCGGCCTGAGCCTCAAGCGGGCCCAGTGGGGCGACACCAGCGGCGCCGAGAGCGGCTCCCAGAAGTTCGACTACCCCACCCGCGGCGGCATGGACGAGCACGGCTCGATGGGCACCGACAAGATCAAGTTCTGACCGGGCGCACCGAGCCCTGGCTCGGCCGCCACGTCGGCGATCCCGCTCCCTCCAACCCCGGGCCCCGGCCCGGGGTTTTTGTTGCGCGCCCGGCAACTGCGGGGGACTTGTCCCGGGCCGTTCAAAGAGCAAGCCCCGGCGCCTGCCCGGGGCTCGCAAAGGGGATCCGTGTTCGACCCGGCCCGAACAGCCGGTACAGTCCGATAGCGGCGGCGCCACCTGGCCCTGCAGCGCCGGCGGCGACTAGCAGAGGGCCAGGAAGCTCAGCAGCGCCAAGATGGCGATCCGGCGCCGGTTCGACGTGATATGGAGAAGCTCTGACATGCTTCGGGTCCTGTCTTCAGTTGTCCGCCTCTACGTCCTACAAGGGCGGCGCCGGATCGGCCGCACAGCCGCTGGGAGGTGCTGGGGTGGCCTTGGGGCGCCCGGGCGCCGCTTCTCGGACGCCCTGGCGTTGTCTGCACGCAACGCTCCGGGTCGCGCGCTGGCAACACTCGTTGCCCTCGCCCCCGGCGTCGCGCAGGCCCAGCCCGCCGGCGAGCAGGCCATGGAGGCCTACCGCCAGGTCGAAGCCTGGGTCCGCGACTGGACGCCGCCGGAGGATGCCGCGGACGGCCTGGCCACTCCCGTCGGGATCATCCTCCGGTTCGATGGCGAGATCATCGGGCGCGGGCTGGACCTGACCGGCACGCCCGGCGCCCTGGCCCGGGCCGCGGCACAGGCTCTGGCCGAGGCCGATCTTCGCCTGCCCGTGGACCCGGACGCGGCCCTGCTGGCGCCGGACGGGGCTGTTGCCGGGCGTGTGACCATCAGTCTGGAACTCGGCGCCGAGCCCGAGGCCCTGCCGGTCCAGACGCTGCAGGAAGTCGCCCTGCGCCTCAGCCCCGGGCTCGAAGGCGTTGCGGTGCGGGCCGGCGATCAGTGGTCCGGCATGCTTCCGGGCATGATGCTCGCGACCAGGACCGACGCCGCTGCCGCGGCGGCCATCGCCTTCCGCGAGGTTGCCGGCGAGCGGGCCCGGCAGCTCGCAGGGCCGGCGGTGGATCCGGCGTCTGCCGCGCCCCAGATGCTCGAGCGGCGCGATGTCACGGTGTATCGCGTGCCTACGACACACCTGGCTCAGCCGGGCCCCGGCGAGGCGCCGATCTTCCTGTATCGCGGCGGGCGCATCGTCCCGCTGGAGGCGCTGGACACCGCAGCGCTGCGGCGCTGGAGCGCGTCGATGGCCTCCTTCCTGCTCACCAGGCGTTACCCCGGCGCCGAGCGCTTTGGCATGATGGGGGCGCTCAACCCGACCGAGGGCCTCGCCCTCCAGATCACGGCGACGCCGGCGCAGCAGGCCATCTGCGCCCTGGCCATGCGCCGGTACAGCCAGCTCGATCGCGTCGATCCGACGCTGGCAACGACCTGCGATGTCTTTGCCACGGGCATGCTGCGCGATCTTGATGTTGTGGAGGCGGGGGAGGCGCCGCCGTGGGAGGCGACGCACGATGCCGCGGCGGTGGTCGTTGCCCTGCTGGAGATTTCCCCGGACGGCGCGTTCGAGGATGTCCGCCTTGCGGATCTCATGCAGCGCACGAGCGAGCGGGTGCGCAGCGCCTACACGCCGCTGCGCGGCTACGCCGAGGATGTGCTGCCCGGCGCCGAGGCCATGATCGCCTGGGCCATGGTGCGCCTTGCGCGCGCAGGGCAGGTCGACAGCGGCACGGCCCGCGCCGCCGTGCGAGCCATCTATCGCGACACACCCGAGGGCGAGCTTGCCACGCACATGCCGTGGCTCTGGTACGCCGAGGACGAGCTTGCCGGGCTCGGCGGCGAAGCCGAAGGCGAACTCGGCGCGGCCGGCGCGCTGCGGGCGGTCCGCGACATCCTCGCAGAGCATCAACTGGAGTCCGTGGACCTCGACGAGACGACCCGGGACTTCGCCGGCGGGATCGTCTTCACCGGCGCCGGCCCGGCCCTGCCGACCTGGAACACCGCCCGCCCGCTGTGCGCCATGAGCGCCATGCTGGGCGACGAGCGCATCACGAGCGATGAGGAATTCCTCGCCGAGTTCAACCGCGTCCGGGCCGGCTTGCGCTTCCTGCGCCAGCTCACCGCCGATGAGGCGACCGGGCACATGTACCGCTTCCCGGCCCGGGCGGCGGGCGGGGTGCGTGCGGCGCCGTGGGACCAGACCATGCCGCCGGACGCCACCAGCCTGTCGCTGCTGTGCGTGGTGGAGACGCTGGAGAGCATGGAGGCGTGGCTGGGGCGGCAGGAGCGACAGTAATCGTCCGATAATCCGAAGTGATTGGCCGGGCGGCTGGCCCTTGACGCGGCGCGGCGGTTCTGTTAGGCTCGCGATGGGCAGTCGTTGCCCATCGAGAAGAGAGACAGGAGACGAGACATGAAGGTACTTCCGTGGTGCGCGGCGCCAGCCGCGTGTGTCATCGCGCTGGTCGCCGGGACCGCCAGCGCTGACGAACTCATCAGCAACCTCCCCGGCAATGACGGCTCGCAGTCCGCCAGCCTGCAGACCGGCCGGATCAAGGCCATGGGCTTCACGATGCCGGCCGGGCTGGACTACTTCCTGGACAGCGCCGACCTGCGCCTGAACATCACTGGCCTTGGCGTCGATCCGCTGATCCGCATCTTCGACGATGTCGGCGGGCTGCCCACCAATGAACTGGTGGAACTGGTCGATCCGCCGATCGGCGCGACCGGCATCGAGACGTACAGCTTTACGACTCCGGGGCCGTTCGTGCTTGAGGCGGGCAAGACCTACTGGGTCGTCGCGTACAACATCGGGGCCGACAGCATCGACTGGAAGGCGAGCAGTCCTTCGCAGACGCCGACCGGCCTCGCGACGCACGCCGGCTCGCTGTTCTCGACAACGACGGGGCCGCTGCCGCCGACCGGGACCAGTTCGATCCTCTGCAGCTACGCCATTCAGGGCACCGCCGTGCCCGCCCCCGGCGCCCTGGCGCTGGCCGGCCTCGGCGGCCTGCTCGCGGCGCGCCGCCGCCGCTGATCGGCTGGATTGACGATCGACCTTCTCGCAGGCGTCGGAGCGGAAGCTCCGTCGCCTGCCTTTGCTGCGCCCGACAGGCGACGCCCATCTGCAGGTCTTCGGCTTGACGGCGCCGATCCCGGTCTGTTAGGCTGAGCCTCGCACTCGCACACTCGTGGGATCATGACTGGTACACAAGAGCAGGAGGATCATGATGAAGGTAGGTTTCCACCGCGCGGCGGCAGCCGCGGGCGCTCTCACTGTCGTCGCCGCGACCGCAGGCGCCGATGAGATCATCAGCAATCTGCCCGGCAACGATGGCAGCCAGTCGGCCGCCCTGGAAGGTGGCCGCATCAAGGCGATGGGCTTCACCATGCCCGCGGGCGAAGACTACAACCTCGACAGCGTCGATGTCCGCCTGGATGTGACCGGCGACGTCGATCCGCTCGTTCGCATCTTCAGCGACTCCGGGGGCGTGCCCACCACCGAACTGGCCGAACTGGTCGATCCGGCGGTGATCGGAGTCGGCATCGAAACGTACAGCTTCACGCCGCCAGCCACCCTCGCCCTCGAGGGCGGCCAGACCTACTGGATCGTGGTCTACAACATCGGCGCCGGCAGCATCGACTGGAAGGCGAGCAGCCCCGGCATCATCCCCACCGGCATCGCCACGCACGCTGGCGGGTACTTCTCGACGACCTCCGGTCCGCTGCCCCCGACAACATCCAGCACGATCCTCAACAGCTACGGCGTGCAGGCGACACCCGTCTCGGCAATGTGCTATCCCGACTGCGACGAGTCGGGCACGCTCGACTTCTTCGACTTCCTGTGCTTCCAGAACGCCTTTGCGCAGATGGACCCGTACGCCGACTGCGACGGTTCGGGCACGCTCGACTTCTTTGACTTCCTGTGCTTCCAGAACGAGTTCGCCGCCGGCTGCCCGTAAGCCCCGGGCCCGTTCCGGTTCCAACCCGCTACTGCGCCCGTGCGCTGCCGCACGGGCGTCTTTCTGCGCGCCGGTCCAGGGGCGGTGGAAGCGCTTGGCGACAGCCGGCGCCGGTGGGCGCAACCACCTTGTGAGCCTAGTATTTGTGAGCCGTTTTCGCGCCCGATTCCGGGCGCCGCAGAAGGCCCACGGAGCAGCAGCCTATGGCCGAAGACAACACGCCGAACGGGCCCGTCGAGCCCACCGATGGAGGCCCGGGCGAAGCTGATGGCGCCGGCGTTTCCTCCGGCCCGATCTTCGCCCCCGGCGAGACCGTCGTCGATCTGGAGATCGAGCGCGAGCTTCAGGACAGCTACCTGACCTACGCCATGAGCACCATCATGGACCGGGCCCTGCCCGATGTCCGTGACGGGCTCAAGCCCTCCCAGCGGCGCATCCTGGTCGCCATGAACGACCTGAACCTGCGCCCCGGGCGCAAGCACCTCAAGTGCGCCAAGATCGCCGGCAACACCAGCGGCGACTACCACCCCCACGGCGAGAGCATCATCTACCCGACCATGGTCGGCCTGGCCCAGAAGTGGCGCATGCGCGTGCCGCTGGTGGACCCCCAGGGCAACTTCGGCTCCATCGAGGGCGATCCGCCCGCGGCCATGCGGTACACCGAGGCCCGCATGACCCACGCGGCCATGGACATGCTGGCCGACCTGAACCTCGACACCGTTGATCGCCAGGCCAACTACGACGACCGACTGACCGAGCCGGTGGTGCTGCCCGGCAGGTTCCCCAACCTGCTGATCAACGGCGCCATCGGCATCGCGGTGGGCATGGCCACCAGCATGGCGCCGCACAACCCGACGGAGATCCTCGACGCCATCGTGCGCGTGGTCGAGGATCCCGAGATCGACCTCGTCGACCTGATGCAGGATGTCCTCGACGATGATGGCAACATCGTCCGCCACGGCGTCAAAGGCCCCGACTTCCCCACCGGCGGCGTCATCCACGGGCGCACCGGGATTCTCGAGGCCTACGCCACCGGGCGCGGTCGGGTGCAGGTGCGCGGGGTGTGCCATGTCGAGGAGTTCGGCCACGGGCGCGAGCAGATCGTCATCGACGAGATCCCCTACAACCTCGCCCAGAACAACCTGGTCGAGAAGATCGTGGATGCCGTCAAGGAAGAGCGCATCGCCGATGTCTCGGATGTGCGCAACGAGTCCGGCCGCCAGGCCCAGTCGCGCGTCGTCATCGAGCTGAAGAAGGGCGCGGACGCCCGCGTGGTCGAGAATCAGCTCTACCAGCACACTCCTCTTCAGCAGACGTTCAGCATCATCAACATCGCGCTGAGCGCCCGCCGGCCGCAGACGCTGACGCTGAAGCAGCTCATCGAGCTGTACATCGCCCACCGCGAGGAGGTCATCCGCCGGCGCACCGCCCACCTGCTGCGCGAGGCCAAGAAGAAGGCCCATGTGCTGGAAGGCCTGATCTACGCGGTGGTGGACATTGATGAGGTCATCCGGATCATCCGCGCCAGCCGCACCCGCGAGGAAGCAATCCTCGCCCTGATGGACCGGCGCTACCGCATCCCGGCCGATCATCCGGCAGCGCCGAAGATCCCGCAGCGGCTGATGCAGTTCGTCGCCGGCTTCGAGGCCCAGGGCGGCGTGCTGCTGACGCGCGCGCAGGCCGAGGCGATCGGCGCCCTGCGCCTGATTCAGCTCGTCGGCCTCGAGATCGAGAAGCTCACGGCCGACTACACGCAACTCGTCGAGGAGATCGAGGGCTATGAGCTGATCCTCGCCGAGCGCCAGCGCGTGCTCGACATCATCCGCGAGGACTGCGAGGAGATGAAGTCGCGCTACGGCGATGACCGGCGCACCCGCATCGAGGAGGCGGCCGAGGACATCTCCATCGAGGCGCTCATCAAGGAGCATGATGTCGCGGTGACCATCTCCAACCAGGCCTACGCCAAGCGCGTGCCGCTGGAGACGTACCGCGAGCAGGGTCGCGGCGGCAAGGGCATCCGCGCCGGCGCAGCCCGCGACGAGGACTTCATCGAGCGGCTGTTCGTCGCCAGCACGCACGACGACCTGCTGGTGTTCACCGACAGCGGGCGCGTCTTCAAGATGAAGGTCTACGAACTGCCCGAGATGAGCCGCACGAGCAAGGGCCGGGCGATGGTCAACCTGCTCGACATGCGCGAGGGAGAGCGGGCCCGCGTGTACATGACGATCAAGAACTTCGAGGCGGGCAGCTACTTCCTCACGTTCATCACCCGCGGCGGCATCGTGAAGCGCACGCCGCTGAAGGACTACCGCAACGTCAACCGCTCCGGGCTGATCGCCGTGGGCCTGAAGGAAGGCGACGAACTGCTGGCGGTGGAACTGACCAGCGGGGAGGACGATCTGCTGCTGGTGACCGCGGGCGGGCAGGCCATCCGCTTCAACGAGCAGGATGTCCGCCTGATGGGCCGCCCGGCGGCGGGGGTCAAGGGCATCGAACTCGGCAAGGACGACCGCGTGATCGGCGTCGCCCGCATCCCGATGGCGCAGGATGCCGACGGCGACCTGATGACCACCGATCCCTCCCAGTCCCTGCTGACCATCACCGAGAAGGGCTACGGCAAGCGCACCGGTGTCGACGAGTACCGGGTGCATCCCGAGACCGGCAAGCCGCGGAGCCAGTCGCGCGGCGGCAAGGGGCGGGCGGACATCAAGACCACCGCCCGCAACGGGCGCTCGGTGGCGGCCCTCGGCGTGTGGGAGAACGACGGCGTGGCGATCGTCACGCGCTCGGGCCAGCTCATCCGCGTGCGGGCCGGGACCATCAGCAGCATCGGGCGCGGCACGCAGGGCGTGCGCATCGTGCGGGTGGATGAGGGCGATCAGGTGGTCGCCGCGGCGAGGATCGAGGAGTCGGAGGGGGAGGCTGCGGACGCCGCGGAGCAGCATGGGGAGGGGCGAGGCAGGGGCGAGCAACCATCCAGCGAATTATGATATTGGCATTCGTATAAGAGGCGATCGCGGCGGCAAAGGCCGACAGCGATTCAGCGAACGGGCGACACACCGATCGGGTCCGTCGACCCAAGGCCGCCGCTACGCCCGCCGATAGCGGGCAGTTCCCACACCGGGTGACGCCGGTGCCAGTCAACGCTCCCATCAGCATAAAGGTTGTTGGCCTTGACCCATTGGTGCGGGCTCTGGGGGTGGTAGTCCCCCGCATCTCGAACGAGCGCAGTCGCGGCCGGGAACGTCTCGGCCCACCATGTGAATGGGCGGGCCTTCCGG
>JBICIE010000159.1:0-5427 GCA_043101635.1 Phycisphaerales bacterium JB039
TCGCCCGCCGCGCAGCGCCCGCGCCCGGCAGCGCAGGGCCGCCGGGCGGCCGCGATTGCCGGCCCCGGCGCTCCAGGGCCCATCTCACTCTGGCTTGGCCGCCTGCACGATGCGCACGAAGCTCTGGGCATCCAGCGATGCCCCGCCGACCAGGCCGCCATCGATGTCCGGCTGGGCGAACAGTTCCGCCGCGTTGTCGGCCTTGACCGAGCCGCCGTAGATGATGCGCATTGCCCCCGCGACGCCGGCGCCCAGCAGCTTGCCGACCTCAGCGCGGATCTTGCCGTGGGCATCCTGGGCGTCCGCCGGGGTGGCCGTCCTGCCCGTGCCGATGGCCCAGACCGGCTCGTAGGCGATGATCAGGCGTTCGGCGAGGGGCGCTTCGAGCCCCTCCAGCGCGCTGCGGAGCTGGCGCCGGTTCACCGCGTCGGTCTCGTGCGCCTCGCGCTGCTCGAGGGTCTCGCCGATGCACAAGATGCACGTGAGCCCGGCGCCGAGGATGGCGTGGGTCTTGCGCCGCACCAGGTCGTCGCTCTCGCCGAGCACATGGCGGCGCTCGGAGTGGCCGGCCAGCGCGGCCCGGGCGCCGCAGTCGCGCAGCATGCCCGCGGAGATCTCGCCGGTGAAGGCGCCCTCGGGTTCGTGGTAGCAGTCCTGGGCGCCGAGGGTCACCGGCCCGCCGGCCTCGGTCAGGGCCCGGGCGACCTCGATCAGGTAGCAGAAGGGGGCGAAGACCGCCACCTCGACCCGGGGCGTCGAGCCGACCCCCGTGGCCGTCTGGCGGGCCAGGGCCCGGGCGGAGCCCTGGTCGGTGTGCATCTTCCAGTTGCCGCCGACGTACGGCCGTCGCGATGCCATCGGAACCTCCCGTTTCTGGGGGATTTGCGTTGATCAGGCCGGGGCGCCGGCTATCTTGCGTGGACCAGACACCATACCCACGAGCCTCCGCGATGACTGATGTTGCCATTATCGGCGGTGGCCCGGCCGGATCGACGGTCGGGACCCTGCTCCGCAAGTACGATCCGGCCCTCCGGGTGACCATCCTGGAGAAGGAGCGCTTCCCGCGCGAGCACGTGGGCGAGAGCCAGCTCCCCGCCATCGGGGCCATCCTGCACGAGATGGGGGCGTGGGACAAGGTCGAGGCCGCCGGCTTCCCGATCAAGCTCGGCGCCAGCCTCACCTGGGGCCGCAACGGGGAGAAGTGGGACTTCGACTTCTACCCGGTGGAGCGCTTCGTCGATGAGCCGCGCCCGGGCCGCTACCAGGGCCAGCGCATGCGCACGGCGTGGCAGGTGGACCGCGCCATCTACGACACCATCCTGCTGGATCACGCCGCGGAGCTCGGCTGCGAGGTCCGCCAGCAGACCCGGGTGGAGCGCATCGAGCGCGAGGGCGATCGCATCACCGGGCTGGCGCTGGCCGGCGGCGAGCGGCTGGAGGCCGACTGGTACATTGACGCCACCGGCGCGGCCGGGGCGCTGCGCCGGGCCATGGATGTGGGGATCGCCGCGCCGCAGGAGCTGCGCAACATCGCCATCTACGGCTACTGGGACAACGTCGAGTGGGCCATCCAGATCGGCGTTGGCGGCACGCGCGTGCAGGTGCGCAGCCTGCCGTACGGGTGGATCTGGTTCATCCCGCTGGGGCCGACGCGGGCCAGCGTGGGGCTGGTCTGTCCGGCCGACTACTACCGCGACAGCGGCAAGGCGCCGGCTGCGCTGTACCACGAATCGCTGCAGCGGCAGGAGGACATCGCCGCCCTGATGCGGGATGCCCAGATGACCGGCGAGGTGCAGACCACGAAGGACTGGTCGCAGGTCTGCGACCGGCTGGTCGGCGCCAACTGGGCCATCTGCGGCGAGGCGGCGGGCTTTGCCGACCCGATCCTCGCCGCGGGCATGACGCTGGCGCACACCTCGGCCCGGGAGCTTGCCTACACCATTCTCGAGGCCCGGCGCGGCGAGCAGGACCGCGACTGGCTGCTGCAGTCGTACAACGACAAGACCCGGCGCAACATCGAGCAGCACATCCGCTTTGCCCAGTTCTGGTACGCCTCCAACGGCTGCTTCAGCGACCTGCAGGAGCACTGCCAGAAGATCGCCGGGGAGGCCGGGCTGGCCCTGTCGCCGCAGGAGGCGTGGCGCTGGCTGGCCCAGGGCGGCTTCACCAACCAGTCGGTCGACAGCCCGAACGTGGGCTCATTCGATCTCGCCAGCGCCCGCAGGCTGGTCAACATGTTCGGCGAGGAGCCGGACCGCTACAGCTTCATGCGCCACAACGTGTATGAGCTGATCGATCTCTCCGGCGTCAGGCGCGGCAAGCTGCCGGTGTACGAGGACGGCCGCGTCAAGGCGGTGGAGTGCCTGCGCCGTTCCGGCAAGGTCCTGCCGGTCACCGGGGCCTACAACGTGCTGCTGCACCTGCTGCGCCACACCTCGGACGCCGCGACCCTGTTCGGGATGATCCAGTCGCAGGTGCTGGCCCGGGCCGAGCCGCAGCGGCGCAGCTTCCTCGGGAACCAGTTGCTGCAGGCCCTGGAGGTCATGGCGCTGGACGGCTGGGTCCGGCTTCGGACCGATCCGGCGCGCCCCCTGCCGCAGCCGGCCGTCGGCTCCAGCCTGCAACTGCGGCCCAGCGCCGAGGGCGCCGAGGCGCTGCGCAGGGCGCGGGCCTCCCGCGGCAGCGGGGCCACCTCGGCGGATATGCTCTGAGCAGCGGGGTTGTGTGTGTGGGAGGCGCAGCTCGTGGAGCGTGAATTCGATGTCGCGATCGTCGGTGGGGGGCCTGCCGGCAGCACGGCGGCGTGCCTGCTGCGGAAGTACGACCCGCAGCTTCGGGTGCTCGTGCTGGAGAAGGAGCAGTTCCCGCGCGAGCACATCGGCGAGAGCCAGCTTCCCGCCGTCAGCGGCATCCTGCACGAGATGGGGTGCTGGGACAAGGTCGAGGCGGCGAACTTCCCGGTGAAGCTCGGGGCGACCTTCACCTGGGGCGCTGATGATGAGTGCTGGGACTTCGACTTCTATCCGGTCGAGGACTTTCGCGATGAGGCCCGCCCGGCGAAGTACGCCGGCCAGCGCCGCTTCACCGCCTTCCAGGTCGAGCGGGCCATCTATGACAAGATCCTGCTCGATCACGCCCGCGAGCTTGGCTGCGAGGTCCGCGAGCAGACGGCCGTGCGCGAGGTCGTGCGCGATGGCGACGCGTGCGGGGGCCTGAAGCTCGATTCGGGCGAGACGGTCACCGCCCGCTGGTACCTGGACGCCAGCGGCGCCGCCGGCCTCTTCCGGCGCAGCTTCGAGGTGGGCTCGGACGCGCCGAAGGAGCTGCGCAACATCGCCATCTACGACTACTGGAACGACGCCCGCTGGGCCGTCGAGATCGGCGTCGGCGGCACCCGGATCCAGGTGCGCAGCCTGCCGTTCGGGTGGATCTGGTTCATCCCGCTGGGGCCGAAGCGAGCGAGCGTCGGGCTCGTCTGCCCCGCCGAGTACTACCGCCAGCGCGGGCTCGGCACGGAGGCGTTGTATCTCGAAGCGCTGGAGGCCCAGCCGCAGATCAAGGATCTGCTGTCGGGCGCCACGCGCGAGGGCGTGCGCACCGTCAAGGACTGGTCGCACATCTCAGACCGGCTCTGCGGCGACAACTGGATGCTGATCGGCGAGGCCGCGGGCTTTGCCGATCCGATCCTCTCGGCGGGTCTCACGGTGCATCAGGGCTCGGCCCGCGAGGCGGCCTTTACGATCCTGGAGATCGAGCGCGGCGAGATCGACGCGACGTGGCTCAAGAAGGCCTACGACGAGAAGACCCGGCGCAACATCCGCCAGCACATCCAGTTCGCCCAGTACTGGTACGCCGCCAACAGCCGGTTCACCCAGCTCAAGGAGCACTGCCAGAAGATCGCCGCCGAGGCGGGCCTCAGCCTCAAGCCGCAGCAGGCCTGGTCATGGCTGGCCCGGGGCGGCTTCACGAACCAGGGGCTGTTCGACGCCAAGTTCGGCTCCTTTGACTTCGGTTCGGCCAAGCGGCTGGTGGAGAAGTTCAGCGGGGAGGCCGGCGGCGGCGCCGACTTCCGCTTCGAGAAGTTCAACGCCTTCAAGCTGAACCTGCTGGGGGCGAAGAAGACGCACCTGCCCGACTATCAGGGCGGGCGCGTGCGCCGGATCGAGTGCTACGAACGGGCCGGGCGCATCCTGCCGATCACCGGCTTCTACGAGAACATGATGAGGCTGCTGAAGGTGACCGGCGAGGGCCGGAAGATGCTGCAACTGCTGGCGCAGAACATCAGCGCCCAGTTCGAGCCTGCTTCCCGGCCCCAGGCCCTCTCCGACCACATGCTGACGCTGGAGGCCATGCTCGAGGGCGGATGGGTCACCGGCCGCTACGACAAAAAGCTGCCGCCGATGCCGACGACCGACAAGGGCGGGCGCACGCTCCGGGCGACCGAGGAGGGGCTCAAGGCGATCGGGCGCGCTGCGGGGTCGTAGGACGCCCGCGTCTCACGCGGCGGCGGCGACATCCACCAGTTGCACGGTCCGGTGTGTCGAGCCCGCGCCGGTCCTGCCCGCCGCGGTGGCCTGCACCATGTAGCTGATCGCCGCGGCGCCGGTGGGGATGTCATCGTCGAGGAAACGCAACTCCCTGGTCAAGCCGATGCGCTGCGAGGAGCCCGGCGTGTCGTCCTGGGCGCTTCGTACCCGCCGCCAGATCGCGAACTCGGCGCCGGGCAACTCGCAGCGCCAGCTCAGCAGGATTCCATCCGGGGTCATCTCGGCGCAGAGGCTGGTCGGGTCGCCGGGCTCTGCGGTGTCATCGGCGCTGGCGTGGCGCGGGGCGCCGTCCTGATGGGCCGAGTCGCCGAAGCGACCCGCAAGCTGCGCCCGCTCGGACGGCGGGCTCGCCGGCGCCGCCATGCGGGCCAGAGCGGCCATCTGATCGGCGATGCGCTGCAGTTCATCGGCTGCCGCCCGCTGGCGGGTCATCACCTCGGTGAAGCGTTCGTACAGACGGGTCACTTCGGCGTGCAGGTCGTCGCGCTGATGGCGCCGGGCGCCGAGGCTGTGCAGGGGCATGTTCATGTGGCGTCTCCCGTGCGGCGCCGGCGGCGCCTTCTACCCGTGAGATCGACTCTCGCGGACGGGCAGTGAAGCGTGCGAACATCGGGAGCCCGGGGTGTCGCGAGCGGCAAGCCCCATAACCGCCGTCTGGCAGCGCGAGCCCTTTGGCCTACCGGGCGCGGAACGAGTCGGCGTGGGCCGCGATGTAGCGCTCGATGGCTCGCGGAACGGACTCGCCGGGCTGCCAGTACCTGTCGCAGACCTTGACGAAATCGTCCCATGCCTTCTCGGTCTCAAGCAGGTGGGCGGTGGCGCGGTCGACTTCGGCGCGGTTTCGGACGCGCTTGCCGCGAAAGGCGTGCTCTGCCGCGAC
>JBICIE010000160.1:0-20279 GCA_043101635.1 Phycisphaerales bacterium JB039
GACTTCCTGGCGTTTCAGGATGAGTTCGGGGCGGGGTGCTTAAAGAGCCCCGAGCGCAAGCTCGGGGGCCTGCTCGCGCGCCGGGCGCATGGCCTGTTTCTGGAGCAGAGGGACCCTGAGCTTGCGCTCAGGGCTCTTTACTCGGGGGCCTGCTTGCGCGCCGGGCGCCCTGGCATGTCGTGGCAGAGGGACCCTGAGCTTGCGCTCAGGGCTCTTTAGCTCGATGTCCGGTCGATCACGCGGTAGCTCTCGCGCTCGCCGCGGCCGCGCACGGGGTAGTCCTTGCGCAGCGGGTGGGCGGGGTAGGCCTCCCACGTGAGGATGCGGCGCAGGTCCGGGTGGTTGCGGAAGCGGATGCCGAACATATCGAACACCTCGCGCTCCGGCCACTCGGCGCCGGCCCACAGGTCGGTCGCGCTGTCGAGATACAGCGCCGGATCCTCCTCGATGCCATCGGTCGGCAGCGTGGGGTCCAGGAAGACCTTCACGAAGAAGCGGTCATCGCGCGAGAAGCTGATCAGGTTGTAGATCACCGCGAAGCGCCCGGGCGTCTCGGCGGGGTAGTTCAGGTAGTCCACGCCGACGACATCGGAGAGGAAGTTGTAATCGGCCCGCGGGTCGCTCTTGAGAAAGGCGAGGATCTCGTGGAGGTCCTTGGGCTCGACGATCAGGGCGCTCTGGCCGCGGAACTCGGTGGCCCGCAGCGCGCGCCCGGCGAACGTCTCCTTGATGACCGGGAAGATCGGGTGCTCGAGGTTGGGCGTCGGGGGCTGGTTGGCGGGCTGCTCGGCCATGCGTGGACTCCTCGGGGCGAGTTTAGGCGTCGGCGCCTGCGGGCTTCCGGCGGCCGGCGGGCGCGGCGGGGGTATGCTCGCTGGACCCCGCAGGAGGAACTCGCCAATGACCATCTCACCGCCAGCGCCGGTCGCCCCCGGCGCGATCGACCGGATCCGCGCCGCCTTCCCGGCCCTGTCGGCGCCGCCGGTGTACCTGGAGAACGCCGGGGGCTCGCAGGTCCCCCGGGTCGTGGCGGACGCCGTTCGCGAGTTCATGCTGCACAGCTACGTGCAGCTCGGTGCGCCGTATGACCTTTCGGGGCGGGCGACCGAGACGGTGCGCCGGGCCCACGACTTCATCAACCGGCTGATGGGCGGGCAGGGGCGCGGCAGCGTGATCCTCGGCCCCTCCTGCACCGCCCACTCGATCATGCTGGCCGACTGCTACGCCCGGGCCCTACCGGCCGGCGCCGAGCTCGTGGTGATGGAGTCCGGCCACGAGGGGAACGTCGGCCCGTGGATGCGCCTGGCCGACCGCGGCTTTTCAGTGAATCTGTGGCGCTGTGATCCCGAGACCGGCGCCTCGCCGCTGGAAGCGCTGGAAGAGGTGCTGAGCGAGCGCACGGCGGTCGTCGCCTTTGCGCACGTGTCGAACCTGCTCGGCGAGATCGAGGATGTCGCGGCGATCACCCGACTGGCCCACAGCGCCGGCGCCCGCGTGGTGGTCGACGGCGTGGCCTACGCCCCGCACCGGGCCATCGATGTCGCGGCGTGGGATGTCGACTGGTACATCTACTCGACGTACAAGGTCTACGGCCCGCACATGGCGGCGATGTTCGGCAGGGCCGACGCCATCGGCGAACTGACCGGCCCCCACCACTTCTTCATCCCGGATGATGACATCCCGTACAAGTTCGAGGCCAACGGCGTCAGCTACGAGGGCTGCGCCGGGCTGCTGGCCCTGCAGGACTACCTGCGCCTCGTCGCCAGCGCCCCCGGCGAGGGACCGATCGACCGGCCCACGATCGAGCGGGCCTTCGCGATGTTCACGCAACTGGAACTGCCAGCGCAGCAGCGCCTGATCGAGTATCTCGCGGGGCGCAGCGATGTCCGCATCATCGGCCCGGCCCACGCCGAGCCCTCGCGCGTCGGTACCATCAGCTTCACGCACGCGACGAAGACTTCGCGCGAGATTTCCGAGGCCGTCTGCCGCGCTGGCGTCGGCATCCGCCACGGGCACATGTACTCGTACCGCCTGTGCGAGCGGATGGGGATCGATGTCACTGACGGGGTCGTGCGCGTGAGCCTGGTGCACTACAACACCGTCGAGGAGATCGACCGGCTGATCGGGATCCTCGAGCGGGTGATGTAGCAGCGACCGGAACTCCATACGATCGGCATCATGAAACCACTGTTCGACATCGAGACAAGTCAAAGAGCCGCGCTGCTGGAGTTGTGCCGCATCGAGCCCGGCGCCATCCTGAGCAAGACGCTGGTCAATACCGACGCCGTCAAGTTCGTCCTGTTCGCGATGGATGCCGGGCAGGAACTCAGCGAGCACCAGACACCCATGCTGGCGACCGTGCATCTGCTGGATGGTCGCATGCGCTTCGAGATCGATGGCGCATCGCACGAGATGGCGCCGGGGGACTGGGTCCTGATCCCGCCCGGCCGGCCGCACGCCGTGCGGGCCGATGCGCCGTGCCGCTTTCTGCTGACGATGGCCCGGGCCGGCGCCTGAGCCGGCCGATGGCCCGCGTACGCTGGTGGCGCTGCCGGGCGACGGGCCCGGCGCGATCGAGATCGGGACGGGGAGGCTTCTCGTGAAGGCAGTGGTACTGGGCGCGGGCATGGTCGGGCGGGTGATCGCGGCCGATCTGGCCGAGGACTTCGAGGTCACGCTGGCCGACAACCGGACCGACGCCCTGGAGTCGGCGGCGCGCCACGCGGGAAGGCCGATCCGGACCATCGCCGCGGACCTGAGCGATCCGCGCGCGCTGGCGGACCTCATCGCCGGCGCCGATGTCGTCGCCGGCGCCCTGGCCAGCGGCCTCGGCTTCCAGACGCTGCGCACGCTGATCGAGTGCGGCAGGCCCTACTGCGACATCAGCTTCATGCCGCAGAACGCGTGGGAACTCGACGAGATGGCCCGGGCCCGGGGGCTGACCGCGATCGTGGACTGCGGCGTAGCGCCGGGGATGAGCAACCTGCTGGCGGGCTTCGGGGCGGCCCGGCTGGACACCTGCGAGCGGATCGAGATCTACGTGGGCGGGCTGCCGCGCCAGAGGCGATGGCCGTTCCAGTACAAGGCGGCGTTCAGCCCGGCGGATGTGATCGAGGAGTACACCCGCCCGGCGCGGCTGGTGGAGCACGGCCAGGTCGTCGAGCGCGAGGCGCTCAGCGAGCCGGAGCTGATGGACTTCGACGGCGTCGGCACGCTGGAGGCGTTCAATACCGACGGGCTGCGCAGCCTGGCCTACACCATGGATGCGCCGTTCATGAAGGAGAAGACGCTGCGCTATCCCGGGCACATCGAGCTGATGCGCGTGCTGCGGGCCACCGGCCTGTTCGGCAGCGAGCCGGTCGCCATCGGCGACAGCGCGGTCCGGCCGCTCGACCTGCTCAGCGCCCTGATGTTCCCGATGTGGAGCTACGAGGAGGGCGAGGAAGATCTGACGGTGATGCGGATCATCGTGGAAGGCGAGCGGGCCGGGGCGCGGCGGCGGCTGTCGTGGGACCTGCTGGATTTCTACGACCGGCAGTTGCAGCGCACGAGCATGGCGCGAACCACGGCGTATCCGTGCGCGATCCTCGCCCGCATGCTGGCCGAAGGCTCGCTGCGCCGGCCGGGCGTGATCACGCCGGAGCAGCTTGGGCCCGATCAGGCCCTGGTCGACCGTGTGCTGGCCGAGCACGAGCGGCGGGGCGTGCGCTACATCGGGCGCGATGAAACGCTGTAGCGGCGACGGCTACCGGTCCCTGCCGCGCTGGCGCCACATGCTCGCGCCGGCGATCCCCAGGCCCAGGACGGAGATCGCGCCGGCGATCGCCAGCACGATCGGCACGAGCGCGTCGCCGACGACGCCGGCGCTGGCGAGCCACAGCATCCCGATGTAGCCAGCGAAGCCGACCAGCAGCGCAGCGCCTTCGAGCCGTCCGATGCGATGGCCGGTGACGAAGATCGGCAGGCAGGCGATCGAGGCGCTGAGCATCACGGGCAGGTGCAGCCACAGGACATCCGCGCCGACCGGGACGCCGCCGCTGGCAACGGCCATCACGCCCGCGATGCCGAGGACGTTGAAGATGTTGCTGCCGACGACATTGCCGACGGCGATGTCGCGCTCCCCGCGGATGGCCGCCACGACCGAGGTGGCAAGCTCAGGCAGGCTGGTGCCGGCGGCGACGATGGTGAGCCCGACGACCAGTTCGCTGACCCCCGCCGCGCGCGCGATCTGGACGGCCCCGTCGACGAGCAGCCCGGCGCCGAGGACGCACCCGGCCAACCCGGCCACCAGCACCAGCAGCAGCAGCGCCACCGGGCGCGGGCGGGCCTCGCCGTAGCGGCGGGCGTACTCGGCCCGGATCTCCGCCGGCTCGCGCCGGGCGCTTCGGACGGCGCCGGCGCAGTACAGGGTCAGGGCGGCCAGCAGCGCGGCCCCCTCCAGGGGCCCGATGGCGCCATCGAGGGCGATCAGCCAGAGCGCGAGGCCGGCTCCGATCATGATCGGCACATCGACCTGCACCAGCTTCTGCTGCACGATCAGCGGCGCCACCAGCGCGGCGAGCCCGAGGATCGCCAGCACGTTGAAGATATTGCTCCCGACCACATTGCCCAGGGCGATGTCGGCCGTGCCCGCCAGCGCGGCCCGCACGCTCACCGCCAGTTCGGGCGAGCTGGTGCCGAAGGCGACGATCGTGAGGCCGATGACCAGCGGCGAGACGCCGAGTCGCGCGGCAAGACCGCTGGCGCTGCGCACGAGCAACTCGGCGCCGATCGTGAGGATGAGCAGCCCGCCCAGCAGTTGTGCGACCGCGACCAGCATCAGGCGGCGCGTCGCCGTTTCGGGCGGGGTTGGACATCAGAGGCGCCCGGGCGCGCCGGCGCCTGCGCCGGCGGCTCGGAGGGCTCCGGCGACAGCAGCCGCGAGAGGACCTCGGCGGCGCCGAGGAAGCTCATGATCAGCCAGCCGATGCCGGCGACGATCGCCAGCACCGCGACGAGCTGGCCGGGAACACTGGGATAGAGCAGGGCGGCGACCGCGGCAAGGCCGACGGTGATCGCCAGCCAGATAACGGAAACGATGAACCGCTGCCAGAGCGACATTGCGGAAGACTCCACGGGGGCCACGCGCGCACTGCGCAGCGCGGCGATCCAGACAGACATGCGAACGGGAGGTGGGAGGCGCCTGGATGGACTGGTGGCTGCGAAGCTGCCTTCCTTCGGCCGCCCCGGCTCGACACGAAGCCTGTCATTCGGCGGCGTCCCCATGAGCATAGTGAACCTTCGGCGCCAGTCAAGCAGTTGGCGCGCCGGCGCCCCGCGGCGGTTTTTCAGACGTGCAGGCCCGGCGCCCGGCCCTGGCGGCGGGCCTCGTCGTAACGGCGCAGGGCCGCCTCGATGATGGGCAGGGCGGCCTCGGCCGGCTGGATTTCATCCACGGCGACCTGCTTGCCCTCCAGGGCCTTGTAGTCCTCGAAGAAGCGGCGCAGCATGCGGAAGGTGTGGCGCGGGAAGTCGCTGGCCTGCCGGTAGTCGGCGAACTGCGGATCATCGATGAGCGTGGCGATGATCTTGTGATCCGGCTGGCCATCGTCGACCATGATCATGAGCCCGATGGCGCGGGCGTCGCAGACGCACAGCGGCGGCGCCGGCTCGGAGCAGAAGACCAGGGCGTCCAGCGGATCACCATCCTCGGCAAGCGTCTGCGGGATGAAGCCGTAGTTGGCCGGGTAGTGCACCGATGAGTACAACACGCGGTCGAGCCGGATCAGGCCGCTGACCTTGTCCAGTTCGTACTTGTTGGACGATCCGCGAGGAATCTCGACGATGACGCGGAAGTGCCCGGGCAGCGGGAAGCGGCCGAGGCCGGGCGTGACATCGTGCCACGGGTGCAGCATGGCGCGATTGTACCCTGCGGCCCGGGCGCCTCCGGCGGCGCCGCGGCTACAGCTTCCAGGAGATGTACTTGATCTCGGTGTACTCGTCCATGACGTACTTGCCGCCCTCGCGCCCGAAGCCGGACTGCTTGACCCCGCCGAACGGCGCCTGGGCGGTGGACGGGGCCCCGTCGTTGGCGCCGACGATCCCGTACTCGAGCCGCTCGGCGACGCGCATCAGGCGGGAGGCGTCGCGCGTGAAGAAGTACGACGCCAGTCCGTACGGAGAGTCGTTGGCAAGTTCGACCGCCTCATCCTCGGTCGTGAACCGGCGCAGGGGCGCCACCGGGCCGAAGGTCTCCTCCTGGAAGCAGAGCATGTCGGCGGTGACATCCTCCAGCACCGTCGGGGCGTAGAAGCGGTCGGCGAGCCCGTCGATGCGGATGCGCCGGCCGCCGATGCGGAGCCGGGCGCCCTTCTCCCGGGCGTCGGCGACGTGTCGCTCGACCTTCTCGATGGCGTCGTCGTCGATCAACGGCCCGATCTGCGCGCCCTCCGCCATGCCGTCGCCGACGCGCAGCGCCGCAACAGCCTGCTCGAATCGGGCCACGAATTCGTCGTAGATCCCCTCCTGCACGAAGAAGCGGTTGGCGCAGATGCAGGTCTGCCCGGCGTTGCGGAACTTGCTGGCGATCGCGCCCTTGACCGCCACGTCGACATCGGCGTCGTCGAAGACGATCAGCGGGGCGTGCCCGCCGAGTTCCAGCGACAGGCGCAGCAGGTTGTCCGAGGCCTGGCGCATGAGCTGGCGCCCCACCTCGGTGGACCCGGTAAACGAGAGCTTGCGGACGCGCCGGTCGGCGAAGATGGCGCTGCTGATCTCGCGGGATGAGCCGGTGACGATGTTGATCACACCCGCGGGAATCCCGGCCTCGACGGCCAGTTCCCCGATGGCCAGCGCCGACAGCGGCGTCGCCGAGGCCGGCTTGATCACCGCCGTGCACCCGGCCGCCAGGGCCGGGCCGAGCTTGCGCGTGATCATCGCGGCGGGGAAGTTCCACGGCGTAACGATGGCGCACACCCCGACCGGTTGACGGATCGCCAGGATGCGCTTGTCCGGCGCCGAGGCCGGGATGGTGTCGCCGTAGATGCGCTCGGCCTCGCCCGCGGCGAAGTCGAAGAACGAAGCCGCGTAGTTGATCTCACCGGCGGCCTCGGCCAGCGGCTTGCCCTGCTCGGCGGTCATCAGGGCGGCGAGGCGCTCGCGATCGCGGCGCATGGCTTCAGCCAACTGGCGCACAAGGCCGCCGCGCTCGGCGCCGGTCCTGGAGCGCCAGCCCTCCCAGGCGTCGTGGGCGGCGCCGATGGCCCGCGCCGTCTCGCCGGCGCCCGCCTTCGGGACCGCGCCGAGCAGGGCGTCGGTCGCCGGGTTGTAGACATCGATCTGCTCGCCCGAGTCGGCCGTGACCCACTCGCCGCCGATCAGGTTCCTCGTCTCCATGATGGCGCCTTTCTGTGTGACGGAGACCGCGAAAGGAGTATAGGAAAGTCGCACGCAGCGACTGCCTGGATGGCCCGGCGGCTACAGTCTCGCATCCGCCATGGGCCGGCAGCGAACCAGCGAGGCATGAAGATGTTCACACGTGCAGCGCTGGTGGTGTCTGCCGGCGCAGGCGCCTGCTGGGCTCAGCCCGGCGCGCCGGCGCAGGACGCTCCCGCTGCGCAGCCGGCCGATGAGCCCGCACAGCCCCCGGAGGGCTCCGGGCGCCCGCCGTTCGATCTCTTCGAACTGACGCTGCGGTCGGCCCACATCTTCGACGCCAGCGTGAGCGATCAGGGCGATGTCAGCGTCTCCTCGCTGGCAGTGCGCTTCAGCGCGCAGTATCCGGTGACACGCGAACTCGTTCTCGGCGTCTCCGCGGGGACCGGTACGCTCTTCTACGACTTTGATGGCCCGTCCAAGCTGGTCCCGGGCGACCAGAGCCCGTGGGACAACATCCGCGTCTCCAGCGTCGGGACCAACGCGCTGTGGCGCCGGGGGCGCTGGGTCGCCTTCGGCGGGCTCAACCTCAGTTCCGCAGGCGAGGACGGCGCCGATTTCAACGACACGCTGACCGTCGGCGGCTCCGGCGCGGCCTCCTACGCGGTCTCGCCGAAACTCCGGATCGGCGCCGGGATCACCGCCCAGACCCGCCTGGATGACAACCCGTTCGTGCTCCCGTTCCCGACACTCGACTGGGTGCTTCCCGGAGACCCGCAGGAGCGATGGCGGCTGCAGATCGGAGCCCAGCGGCTCGGACCGTCTCGAGCCGCGTCGGGCGGGATCACCTTCACGCCCAGCGAGAAGTTCTCGATCGCCGCGGGCGTGACCGCCGTCGGCCTGGGCGGGGAATTCCGGCTGGATGATGATGGCCCGGCGCCCGGCGGCGTCGGGCGAGACAGTTCGTTTCCGGCCCTGCTCTCAGTGGACTGGACGCCCTCGCCTCCGGTGACGGTGAACGTCTTCGGCGGCGTCACGTTCGGGACGGAACTGGAGCTGCTCGACAGCGGCGGGGCGCGCATCGGGCGCCGGAACGTCCGCTCGGCGCCGGTGATCGGCCTGAATGTCAACTTCACGTTCTGAGGTCAGGCGGCTTCGGCCGCGACCGTGCCTGCCACGCCGTCCCGGGTGACGTAGAACAGCCGCTCGGTGATCGGGTACGGCAGCCGGTCGAAGTCGGAGCGCACCCGCTGGCGGAGCCGGTCCACAAAGTCGTCGGGGGCCCGCGACATCGCCACGAACATGTCCCGGGCCGGCGTGGCCACCAGGAAGTCGCCCCCGAGGCGCGGCGCCAGCTTGCCGAACAGCCCGGTCAGCAGCAGGCGAGCGGCGTCATAGCCGTCCTGCTCCGAGACGATGGCGGCCTTGCCCCCCTCGCGGCTCTCGACGATCTGGATCTCCAGTTCCGGGGCGTACTCATCCAGGTTGCTGCGGGCCTGGGCCTCCAGCTCATCGATCGGCACCCCCCAGCGGATCATCTGCTCGGTCGTGACGCTGACGGTCATCTGGGGCAGATCGACCACGTAAACGATGACGGTCTCGTTGACGAACGGGGTGTGGGCCACCAGCTCGCGGCTGAGGTGCTCGAAGATGCTGGTGGGCTGGATCCGCGGCATGAGGCGCGGGCGGGCAAAGTCGTAGGTGATCGTGGAGAGGTCCACACCTTCCTCGCTGAACAACTGGTCCAGATAGTGCTCGACGATCTCCTCGCCGCGCGCCGGCTCGTGGCGCACGATGCGGTACAGGTTCTCCAGGTCCAGGCGGCGACCATCGATGATCAGCTCGCCGGGCCCCGTGAGTTCCACCCCCAGCTCGGGCTGGAACCGCCTGAGCATCCCTGCGACGCGCTGGGAGAAGGCCAGCGGATCCTCCGGCATCATGCCCATCGTCTCGCCCCCCGGACTTGGACCTTGGCCGGATCGCCGGCCGCGGCGGCCGGGCAACACTGCTCGGCCGGGCTGGGCATCGTCCATCCTGATACGTCTGGTCAGCGGACGGGTTTCCCCGGACCAGGGCGCCGGCGGTACAGTCGGCGCGATCGGACTGGCTGGCCGGCTGGCCTCGTCCTGAAACGGGCCGGCGGCCCTGGCGACACCCATTCCCCGGCGCCCGCCTTGACTTGGCGGGTGCGGGTACAATCGGGGCCTCGTGGACCGAGAAGCCCGGTCCGTCGCCCGGGAGACTCTCGTAACGGAGACAACGCGCGTGACCGAGCAGGAAATCGAAAGCAAGGTGATCCAGATCGTCGCCGAGCAGATGGGCGCCGATAAGGCCAAAATCACCCGCGAGACCAGCTTCGTGGATGATCTCAACGCCGACAGCCTGGACACCGTCGAACTCGTCATGGAGTTCGAGGACGAGTTCGAAACCTCTATCCCGGACGAACAGGCCGAGAAGATCAAGACTGTCGGCCAGGCGATCGACTTCATCAAGCAGGCCCACGGCATCGACTGAGCCGGACCGGCACAGTCCCCAGCGCGCCTGAGCAGGCGCGACGCTTCACTATGCCCGCGCACCCCCGCATCGTCATCACCGGACTGGGCGCCGTGACCAGCCTCGGATCGGACGCCCGATCCACATGGGAGGCCATGCGCGAGGGCCGCAGCGGCATCCAGCGCCTCGAGGGCGAGCAGTTTGACCGCTACCCCGACGCCTGGGCCGTCAAGGCCGCCGGCCAGATCAAGGATTTCGACTGCTCCCGCCGTTTCGACCAGCGGGAGGCCAAGCGGATCGACCGCTTCGCCCAACTTGGGCTGTACGCCGCCATCGAGGCCGTCGAGCACGCCGGCATCGACTTCGGCGCCGGCGACCCGGACCGCTACGGCGTGGTGGTCGGCTCAGGCGTTGGCGGGATCTCCACCATCGAGGACGGCCATTCGGTCCTCATGGAGCGCGGCCCGACCCGCCTGAGCCCCTTCACCGTCCCCAAGCTCATGGTCAACGCGATCGCCGGGAACATCTCCATCCGCTACGGGCTGCGGGGCCCGGCCTCGGCACACGCCACCGCTTGCGCCAGCAGCGGCCACGCCATCGGCGAGGCCATCGAGATCATGCGCCGCGGCCACGCCGACGCCATGGTCGTCGGCGGCTCGGAGGCCGCCTGCACCCCGCTGTGCATCGGCGCCTTCCAGGCCATGAAGGCCCTGAGCACCTTCAGCGGCGATCCCGCCGGGGCCAGCCGCCCCTTCGACACCACCCGCGACGGCTTCGTGCTGGCCGAGGGCGGGGCCATGTTCGTCATCGAAACCGAGGCCCACGCCAGGACCCGCGGCGCCGAGATCTACGCCGAACTGCTCGGCGCCGGCAACAGCTCCGACGCCTCGCACATCACCGCCCCGGACGCCGAGGGGCGCGGCGCCGCCCGCTCTATGCGCTGGGCTCTCCAGGATGCCGGCCTGCAGCCCCAGCAGATCGACTACATCAACGCGCACGGTACCGCCACACCGCTGGGCGACAGCGCCGAGGTCGCGGCCGTGCTCAGTGTCTTCGGCGACCACGCCCGCAAGAGCGCCGGCGGGCGCCTGCTGATGAGCAGCACCAAGAGCGTCCACGGGCACACGCTGGGCGCCTCAGGGGCCGTCGAACTGATCGCCTGCATCCACGCCGTCAAGGACGGGGTCGTCCCCCCCACCATCAACCTGGACAGCCCGGATGAGGCGTTCGACATCGACCTCGTGCCCCACGAGGCCCGCGAGCGCCCGATCCACTACGTCATGAACAACACCTTCGGCTTCGGCGGCCACAACGTGACGCTGCTGATCGGGCGATACCAGGCGTAGCGCGCAGCGGTCCGCCGGCTCGCCCCTTCAGCAGCGCATGTCGAGCGCCACGATCAGCCAATCATCGCCCGCCTCCGAGCGGTACTCGCAGATCACCTCGAACCCGGCCTTCTCGTGTGCGCGCAACGACCGGGGGTTGGCGCGGCTGATCTCGGTGATCATCAAGTCGAAACTCGGCGCCATCTGAGATCGGTGCGCACGGTACAGCAGTTCGACCAGGCCGCGCCCGCGATGCTCCCTCGCCACGCAGACCTGCCCCATGATGTACCAGCGCCGGCTCGTGAGCGGACGCCCACGGTACTGGAGCCGATCCAGTTGCACGAACATCGGCTCCAGCAGCGGCAGCCGCCCCCGAAAGGCCGGCAGCATGACCAGCGCATAGGCCACCACCGTTTCCGCGCCCTGCGGCGTGACGATCAGGTGCGCCCACGGGTGGTTCATCTCCCGCAGCAGCTCGAGGTCGTGCCGCAGCGTCACGAACCCCTGGGCCCGCCGCTCGTCGGCGTCGATCGCATCCGGGAGATTGCTGGCCTGCAGCACCAGGATCTGGCGCAGATCCGCATCGGTTGACGCCTGCCTGACGCAGTAGCGGTCCATTGCGCACTTTGCCCAGCACCGCGATGGTCGCAGGCAAGGACCCGATGGCGCCGCGCCACGCTGTTACTCCAGTGCCGCGGCCCCGGAGATGATCTCGGTCAACTCCGTCGTGATCTGCGCCTGGCGGGCCCGGTTGTACTGGCGCGTCAGGCTCTTGCCCATCTTACCGGCGTTGTCGGTTGCGGCCTTCATCGCCACCATGCGGGCGATGTGCTCGCTGACCTGGGCGTCGTTGAAGCACTGGAACAGCGTCGCCTTGACCGCCTCGGGCAGCAGGGCGCCGAGCAGTTCCTCCGCCGGCGGACTGAACTCGTACTGGGCCGTCATCTCGCCGGCGGCGTGCTCGACGGCCGGCGGCTTCAGCGGCAGCAGTTGCAGCGTCTCGGGCGACTGGCGCCCGACGGTGATGTACCGCATGTAGATGACCCGCACCCCCGTGATCCGGCCGGCCACGAAGCGGTCGATGTAGTCCTGGGCCAGGCGCTGGACATCCTCGAACTCAACCGTGTCGCCGAACTGGGTGTGGTGCCGGGCCACGGGCACGCCGTTGAACCTCAGGAAGTTGGCGCCCTTCTTGCCGACCAGCTCGACCTGACGCCCCGGATCCTCGCTGGCCCGCAGCATGCCCATAGCCGTGCGCAGCACCGAGCCGTTGTACGGCCCGCACAGGCCGCGGTCGCTGGTGAGGATCAGCACCACCTCGCCGGCGCCCTCCTCCAGCCGCCCGGGACCGTCGATCAGGGGGTGGTTGACGTTGCCCGCGGTCGAGGCCAGCTCCTGCACCAGCTCGAAGACGCCCTCGGTGTAGGGCTTGGTCGCCTCGGCCCGCTGCTGGGACCGGGCGAACTTGCTCGTGGCGATCATCTGCATCGTCTTGGTGATGCGCCGGATGTTGGCGACCGCCTTGATGCGCTTCTTGATTTCGCGGGTCTTGGCCATGGGGGCGTCAGTGTAGGAAGGCGCCGGACCCGAGTCAGGTCGTTGCCGGGTGCGGCGAGGGCCGATCATCGATCCGCTCAGGGATGGCGTCGAGGCAGAGCGGGCCGCCCCCTCGGCCCGGGGTCTGGCCTGGCTGCTGTCCCCGGTCTCCCCGGCTCGTCGATGCTCAGAGGGCACTCGTGGCCTTCGATCCACGGAGTTCGGACCCGCTTGACAGCCGGGCCCGGGGGGGGTTAGGCTGGCCGTTCGTGGAATCCCGTATGTCGACCTAACCGTGGAGCAAAGCAGTGGCCACAGAACAAGTTCGTGTTGCGGGCGTGCTTTCGGTGTGTGTCGTTGCCGGGTTGGCGGGTGTGCTGTGGGGACAGCAGAACAACCCGCCGTTACCGGGCGAGCAGCAGCGCGAAGCTGATGAGAGGGAGGTGGAAGCCGATGCAATTGAGACATTTGCCGAGGGCGCCGAAGGGCAACAGACGGAGTTCGTCAACGAGGTGTTTGAGGAGGACGCCCTAGAGGCGGAAGAACGCGCTCGTGAGGATGAAGCAGAAGTCCCCGCCGGCGGCTGAGCGCCCGCCGGAACAAGCGGAAGGGGCGGTGTCGATTTGCGGACAACTGGGATTGTCTGCGCCGCGGCGCTGTTGACGCTAGTCGGCGCGTGCGAGGAACGGCGCGGCAGCAGTGATCAGGGCAAGGCAACACCTGATCTCGCCAATGGGGCGAACAATTCAGTTGGCGAGCGCGGCGACGCCTCCACCATTCTGCCTAGCGCGGAGGCGCTCGGGATCCAAGGATGGCAAGATACGGTCCACGTCAGAGGTGAGCGAACGGAACTGCGCCCCGAGACGCTCTACCGTGGGATTGGGGAGTTGAACTCGCTAGCCAGTTCAAGGCCGGAGTTGTCCGTCATTCCTTCCGAGCACGGTGGACACCACCTGACGGGCCCGATCGAGCCGGGCGACCTCGACGCGATCATGGGCGTCTTCGCTTCCGCCGAAGTCAGCGCCGACAAGATGTCGAGCGCCCCGCCTACCAGCGAGATCCGCTCGCTGGGCCAGATGGCTGCGGCCGCGGTCCAGCTTGTCAGCTTGGAGCCGTCGGCTAGTGCGCTTGTCGGCAGTGAGGCGCCTCCCGCGGTCAAGTCTCGGTTGGAGCGCGCTGGCAGTGCCTGGCCGGAAGCCGCGCGTGTCTGGCGAGTAATCGGCATGCCGCCAGACGCGGACGAACGCGCGTCGGTTTCTTTCGCACCCGACAATGATCCGGAAGATGACCAGGACGAGGCTAGGCACCGGCGCTTGCAGGCCATGGGCATCCTCGAGTTCGCGCCGGTCGAGGGTGGCGGTCCAGGTGACCTGATCACCGCGTCAGTCGGCTTCCCTTACCAGAACCGAGATCAACTCGATTGCGAACTCGCGCTCAAGTTTGTGTTCGACCGAGAAACCGAGCAATGGGTCTTGTACAGTATCGGGTCGAATCCGGGTAATGCGACGATGCGCCGGCTCGCCGCCGCCGGTGAGTGGGACCGGATAAGCAGTGTGGCGCACCAGTTGGATCTTCTATCGGTGCTGCCGGACTGTCATATCGTCGTCGGCGCGCGCGGCCCGCTGCTGTGCAGAGGGCCCTAGCTAGCTCCCGCAACGGAGATGATATGCGCGAAACGAAGCATCGCTGGGGCCGTCCATCAGCCGTGCGCAATGCATCGAACGTACTGCTGCTGCTGGCGCCAACCTTCTTGATGTGCGCAATCGCGCTACGCCAGATGTGGCTGGCAACTACGGACACGCTCTCGCCGTGGAAGGGTGGCGGCTTCGGCATGTTCGCCACCGTCGACAGCCCAGGTAACCGATTCGTGCAGATATGTGGTTGGACGACGGCCGGAGAGGAAGTCCGAGTTCGGCTCACCGCCAGCATGCCTTTGGACATCAATGCGGGTCTCCTCAAACGACTGCCTGCGTACCCGACTGAACCCGATCTGCGATCACTCGCGAATTCGCTGGTCGGCGCAGAATTCATCGAAAGCACCGTCAGCGAGTTGGCGCGGCGCGACGAGTTCTTTCGCGCCAATCCCCAAATGGTGTCTCATTTTCCGACCCTCCCACAACATCCTCGACGTACTCTCGAACTCATGGATCGGCGCCGGCAGGGCCATTACGGCGCTGCGAGCGAGCATCTACAGGCGGTCGAGATCGTAGTCTGGCGTTACGTGTTCCATGCTGACGCTCGTACACTGCGCATTGAGCGCATGCTTGGCCCGGTTGCCGCAGATTCGTCGACTTCAACTCCACGGGCGCCTCAGGCGGCGTCATGAATGACCCCCCGTTCGATAGTGAGTTGCCGACCTCCGCATCGCACGACATCGGCGACGATGTTCTGCGATTGACTGCGCTGCTGCTGATCTTCTATGCGGGCTCGGATTGGCTACTAACGATTCCTTTGAAGATTGCGTGCGGCGGCGCACTGTTCTCTAGCAAGCTGCTGCGCAGCTGGGTATTGTGGCTAGGCATCTCTGTTCTCGTCGTGTTCATCGACGGAGGCGCTTGGCACTCGATTGACAATCACAAGTACTTGATCGCCTATTGGGCCATCTGCATAACGCTGGCGCTTTCTTGGCCGAGCCGTGGCAGTTGGATCGCATCGAGGAATGCGAGCCTCCTTATCGGCCTTTGTTTCTTCTTTGCCTTCCTATGGAAGATCCTTGCCGGCGAGTATTTTGATGGCTCTTTCATGCACAGGGTCTTTCTCACGGATTCACGCGTTGCTGTACCGGCCAGCCTGGCTGGAGGCGTTCCGATCTCCGCGCTTTCAGCGAACCGTTCACTCGAGAGCATGATGCAGTGGAGCCCTTCGCCGGATGTCATCGTGGAGCTGCAGAGCTCGCGGGCGCTCAGTACCATCGCTATCTGTGCCTTGTATTGGACCTTGCTTCTTGAGGCGCTCATCGCCTTTCTGTGGCTCATCCCCATCGGCAAGAACAGCCTTGTAAAGGATGTCGCATTGATCGCGTTCATCCTGACGACATACGTGCTTCTGCCCGTCGTTGGCTTCGCTACCGTGCTGAGTGTGATGGGGTACGCGCACGCTTCGGGGCGGGGCCGGCGTTGCGTCGCCGCTGCCTACCTGGGCGTCGTCGCTCTTGTACAACTGGCATCGGTACCGTGGGGGGGTCTGGTCTCGCGCATGGCTATGGCATAGGAGCTTCCAATGCAAAGCACACGCCTCAGGCGCCCAGCCTTCACAGTGCTCGAGATGCTCATCGTGACAGTCATTATTGCGATCCTAGCCGCGCTTGCGCTCCCCCTCCTCGCAGGAATGCGCGACAGCGGCCGCGCGGCGAGCTGCCTCTCAAATGTTCGGCAGATTGGCGTGGTGACGTACGCGATCGTCGCCGAGCGCAGGGACATGTGGCCCTTCTGGATCGCCAACTATCCCGCGTCGCCGCCGGTCCGCCGCGAGGGCCTCTCCGATGTCTACAGCGCGCACATCGACACACTGGAGATCTTCCGGTGCCCGGCCGATCCGACGTCACGTCGTGCACTAGTTGCTGACTACACAAGCTACTACTACTGGCCGGGAGCCGAGATGCAGGATGAACTTCACAAGGGCGCGGCTCGCGCGATCCGCGAAGTTTCCGCCATCATGAACCTCGCCAATCGCGGAATGTTTCTCTGGGATCGTCGCAACTGGCACGGCGGCGGTACCGTATCGCACGCCTCCTACGTCCCTGACGGCCATGCTGGTGTCAAATGAACCATATGCGGGTTTGAGTGGGAGGTGCAGAAACCGCTTACAAGGAGCCGATACTGCACCCATGCCCGACGTCTCGGCCATCCTCCAGCTCGAGATCCCCTTCATCGTCCGCCTCGGCGAACGGGCCATGACCCTCGGCGACGTCATGGGTCTCGCCCCCGGGGCCATCATCGAGTTGGACAAGGGGGCCGACGAGGAACTGGACATCCTCGTCAACAACAAGCAGATCGGCGCCGGCCAGGCCGTGAAGGTGGGCGAGAACTTCGGCGTCCGGATCAGCTTCATCGGCGACCTGCGCCAGCGCATCCTCGCCATGGGCGGCCCCGAGGACGATGGGCTCGCCCCTCAGGACGCCGACCTGCCGGACTGACCCGCGCCCCCGCTCGGCCTGCGCCCGAGCCCGAGCCGGAAGCGGTACAGCCGCCCGAGGTGCCGCAGGCGCCGGGCCTCCTCCCGCAGCGTGAGCTTGCTGGCCCCGCGCTGGCGGTCGGCGAAGCGGATCGGAACCTCGGCGATGTTGCGCAGGCGCCGGCGCACCATGATCTCCAGGGCGATCTTGTAGCCGATGGGGTCAAGATCGCCGGTGTCGCCCAGCCGCTCGCGCCGGATGGCGAAGAACCCGGACATCGGGTCGCGCACGCGCACCAGCGGGCTTGCCAGCCCCGTCGCCACGAAGCTGCAAAACGCCCGCCGCGCCCCCCAGTTCTCCTCGTTGGCGCCGCCCGGCACGAAGCGGGAGCCGATCGCCATGTCGGCGCCGCGCAGGGCTTCCAGCAGCTCCGGGATCTTCTCCGGCGGATGGCTCAGATCGGCGTCCATCACCACGATGACATCGCCAGCGGCCCGTCCGATCCCGTCCAGCACGGCTTTGCTCAGCCCCCGCTGGCCGTCGCGCTCGATGAAACGGGCCCAGGGCTTGCCGGCCCGCTCGACCGCCTCGACCGAGCCGTCGCCGCTGCGGTCATCCATGAACAGGACATCCAGATCCAGCCCGCGCTCGGCACGCACCGCCTCCAGCCGCTCCAGCAGCGGCCCGATGTTCTCGGCCTCCCGGTAGGTGGGAATGACGACCGTGACCGACGGAAAGGCCGGCGGGGCGTCCACGCGGAGCGGAGCGGTGGTCTGCGTGGTCGCACCTGTGGGCATCGGACCAAGTGTACCGGGGGCGCCCGCAGAGCCTGTCGAAAAGCGAGCCCTGTGGCGCAAGGGCGGGGCGCCGACGGGCCCTCCGCGCGTCGGCCCCGCCAGCAACCAGCGCTCCGTCCCCCGCCGCTGGCGCCGCTGGGTCCCTAGCTCAGCCCGTAGACCGGAACCAGCGCCCCGCGCGTCACGTGGTTCGCCGGCGAGGCCAGGAACTCGATCGTCCTTGCGATCTGATCGACCGCCGGCCAGGCGCTGTGATCGGCGTCCGGCATCGCCTTGCGGTTCGCCGGGGTGTCGATGATCGACGGGACCACCGCGTTGACCCAGATCCGCTCGCCCATGACCTCCTCGGCCAGCGCGCCCGTGATCGCAGCCACCGCGGCCTTGGACGCCGCGTAGGCGACCATGCCCCTGCCCTCGTGCGGACAGAGCGCCGGGCGGGCCGCCACGTTCACGATCCGCCCGCCCTCGTGCGGCGAGCCGGGCGGCGCCGCGTGCATGCGCGCAATCGCGGCGCGGCAGCACAGCAGGCACGACAGCGCGTTGCTGCGCATCATCCTGTCGAATTCGGCCCCGCCGGTCTGGGCGATCGGCGCCATCGCGAAGCCCCCGGCGCAGTGGATCGACGCCCAGATGCGCCCGCCGCAGAACTCGGCCGCGGCGTCGTAGAACGCCTCGACCTGATCATCGGCGGCGAGGTCGACGCCCGCGCGCGTGAACACCCGCTCATGCGCGCGCAGTTCGAACCGCTGCGCCTCCTGGTCGCTGAAGGCCGGCACGGCCACGCGGGCGCCGGCGTCCAGCAATCGGCGCACGACAGCGCTGCCGAGGGCCCCGGCGCCGCCGGTGACGACTGCTCCGAGTCCGTCGAAGGCCATGGTCTGCATCTGTGCGTTCTCCCCTTCCCGAAGTCGGATTGGATGGCGCCTGATGTGTCCGGTCACGCGGCACACGATGGTAGCGAACCGCGAGCGGTGTCCGGGCGACCTATACCCACTGCTCGTTATGCAACTCGGACCACGGCACGAGCTTCGCGTCGCCCCGATCCTGCCGGGCTGCCCCCGCGTAGGCGACAATCGCGGTCGAGGGGATCTCGACCGTCTCCCGCACCCGCCGCACGCCATCGAAGATACTGGGCGCCGCCGTCTGGCTTGCCTTGGCCTCGACGATCGTCAGCCGATTCGCCCCGTCGATGATCAGGTCCGCCTCCACGGCGTTCTGATCGCGATAGAAGTACATCCTGCCCGGCTCTCCGGCGTTCAGACGGTGCTTCAGAATCTCCGAGACCACCCACGTTTCGAAGATCGCCCCGCGCAGCGGATGCGTCCGCAGTTGCTCCGGCGTGCGGATGCCCAGCAGCCAGCACACCAGCCCCGTGTCGTAGAAGTGCAGCTTCGGCGCTTTCACCAGGCGCTTGCGGATGTTGCTGCTGAACGCCGGCAGCCGGTATGCGATGAAGCTGGCCTCCAGCACGCTCATCCACGACTTCGCCGTCGGCTGCGTAATGCCGCAATCGGCGGCAAGCGTCGAGTAATTGAGAAGCTGCGATGTACGCCCGGCGCTCAGCTCCACGAACCGCTGGAACGCCGCCAGGTCGCCGATGTTGCTGATCGATCGCACATCCCGCTCGATGTACGTCGCGACGTACGCTCGCAGCCAGTCCGACGGGTTCAACTGCTGGTCGAAGATGCGGGGATAGCCCCCTGCGATCACCGCCTCCTCCAGCGACTCGGGATGCCGCTCGAACCGGATCACCTCGCTGCGCGCCAGCGGCAGCAGGTTCAGTACCGCCGACCGCCCCGCCAGCGACTGGTTCACTGACTCCAGCAGCGTCAGGTTCTGCGAACCGGTCAGGATCCACTTCCCGGGCTTCGGATCCGCGTCGATCAGTCCCTGCAGGTACGACGGCAACTCCGGCGCCCGCTGGACCTCGTCGATCACCGCCCCTTGGGGAAACTGGGCCAGGAAGCCCCGCGGGTCGTCCGTCGCGAACGCGCGCGTGTCCGGCGCTTCCAGGCTGGCGTACGGCCGCTCCGGGAACAGCGCCCGGCACAGCGTGGACTTGCCGCTCTGGCGCGGGCCGGTCAGCGTAATTGCCGGGAACTGCTCTGCGGCTCGCCGAAGCTGTGGCGTCAGGTCCCGCTCGACCATACCCGAGGATATCGACCGATCTAAGACAATTCAAAATCAGATTTTGAATTATCCTAAACCAACCCATCTCAGACGCCCCAAACACCTATCCGAGCCCCAGCCGCTTCAGCGGGACCGTCTGCTCCACGTGCACCTGTTCCACCTCTCCCTGCCGCAGCCACTGGATCAGCCCCAGCATGTCCGGCGGAACCGGCGCCACGAAGCTCAGCGTCTCGCCCGTGATCGGGTGGCTGAACGCCAGCAACGCCGCGTGCAGCGCCTGGCGCACAATCAACGGTCCGCGCGGCCCCTCCACCGGACGCCCCCCGTACATGTCATCGGCGACGATCGGCCAACCCAGGTGCGCCAGGTGGACCCGGATCTGGTGCGTGCGACCGGTGCGCAGCTCCAGTTCAACCAGCGAGAAGGTGGACTCCTGGGTCGCCCGACCGCTCCGCGGTCGGGTGGAGGCGCCTTGCGATTCCGGTCGTTCCCAACCCTGTCCTTCCCGAGCTCGTCCTTCCCAAGCCTGCC
>JBICIE010000161.1:0-4525 GCA_043101635.1 Phycisphaerales bacterium JB039
CTCGGCATCAATGAAGGCGCTGACGATCATGCCGCCCTCGCGCAGGTCGGCAACGACCTGCTTCATGCGCTCCAGTTGACCGGCGCCACATCCAGGACCACGACCTGGAGCGCCTGCGCGGCACGGTGCGGGTGAAACTCAACCTTGAAATGGCCGCGACGGATGAGATGGTCGCCATCGCCCGCCGCACCAAGCCGCACACGGCCATGCTCGTGCCCGAGGGCCGCCAGGAGATCACCACCGAGGGCGGGCTGGATGTCGCCGGCCAACTGGAGCGCATGAAGCAGGTCGTTGCCGACCTGCGCGAGGGCGGCATGATCGTCAGCGCCTTCATTGATGCCGAGATGCGGCAGGTGGAGGCGGCGCACGCGGCCGGCTTTGACGTCTGCGAGGTGCACACGGGCCCGTACGCCCACACCTTCGCCGAGTGCGGGGGCGACTTCCGGCGCAAGGAACTGACACGCGAGCGTGACCGCATCGCCGCGGCGTGCGTGGAGATCCGCTCCCGCGGCATGCGCTTCAACGCCGGACACGCCCTGAACTACCACAACGTCACGCCGGTGGCCGCGCTCGACCAGATCGAGGAACTGCACATCGGCCACGCGATCGTCTGCCGCGCGGTGTACGTCGGCCTGCGCCAGGCGGTGCGCCAGATGAAGGATCTGATGCTGGAGGCAGCGAGGAGCAGCGCGTGAGCGAGCAGGGCGACACGTGCGCCTGGTTCGGCCGGTTGATCGAGTGGGACACTCGCGCCATCGGGCTGGCGATCGACTCGATCCAGTCGGCCCGCGACCATCTGGAACGCGGCGGCGAGGCGGCCGAAGCGGCGCCGGTGGTCAAGGCGATCGAGATCATGGCGCACGTGCTGTGCGCCCGGCGCATCTGGCTCAGCCGCCTCGGCGTGGGCGACCCGCCGGAGGAGATCTTCCCGCCCGCCTGGCCGATGGACCGCCTGCGGGCGGAGGCCGGCGAGATCGCGGGCTTGTGGCGCGGCTACGCGTCGCGCCTGACGGCGGCCGAACTGGGGCGCGAGGCGCAGTACCGGTCGACCGAGGGCAGCGCGTGGGTGACGCGCATCGATGACATCCTGTTGCACGTGCTGACGCACTCGCACTACCACCGCGGCCAGATCGCGCGGCTGGTGGCCGAAGCCGGCGGGGAGCCGGCGGCGACGGATTACGTCCTGGGCGTGCGCACCGCTGCGAAGCTTTGACGAGAGCCCGGGAGCGCAAGCTCCCGGGAGTTCTGCGGTACGTACGCAAGCCACCCACGAGCTTGCGCTCGCGGGCTCCCTTTGGCGAGGGCCGGATACCATCCGTGATGGGGCTCAAGTTCGAGGATCCAGTGCTGTCCATCCGCACGCAGCGCCGCGTGACATGGCTGTTCGGGCTCCTCGCAATCAGCCTGGTCATCTTCATGCAGGCGCCGCAGCTCAGGTGGACTGCGACGCATGGTCTTCGCCTCGGTACCGACTCCGGCAAGGCGAGCGTTCAGATCTGCTGGAGCATGCTAACGCTGATGGCTGACACGGCGGTCGTGACGGCCTGGTGCATGTGGCGGCCGCGGCAGTTGTGGTGGGCGCTCGTCATTGGCGTGATACTGCTGGTCCTCTGGTGGGCCATGCTCCCGCTCGGCGCGATTGTCTCGGGGCTCCTGCACGGCCTCTGAGATCTGTTGCTGACTGGCGCGGCTGCCGCTGAGGGAGCCCGGGAGCGCAAGCTCCCGGGCGCTTCGCGCCCCGCGCCGTGCCCCGACCCCGCGACCTCGCGCTCGCGGGCGCCCGTCGGCGGTAGGATCAACCGCTGATGGCTCGCCTCCCCGAACAGACCGTCGCCCTTCCCGATGGCGCCACGCTCAGGATCCGCTCCGCGATCGCGGCGGATGCGCCGGATGTCCTCGAGTACTGGCGCGCCGCCGCCGCCTCCACCGACCAGATCATGACCCAGCCCGATGAGGTCCCCGACCTCGCCGAGGAACGCATCTACCTCGGCAAGCAGGCGGCCGACCCCGCCGGCCTGTTCCTGCTCGGCCTTGTCGATCGAACCATCGTGGCCTCGCTCAGCATGCGCAACATCCAGCGCCGGCGGGCAGCGCACGTCGTCGACCTCGGCCTCATCGTCACCGGCGACTGGCGCGGGCGCGGCGTCGGCGCTGCCCTCATCGGCGCCGCCCTCGACTGGGCGGCAGCGCACGAGACCATCGAGGCCGTCAGCCTCTGCGTCTTCAGCACCAACGCCCGGGCCGAGGCCCTGTACCGGCGCTTCGGCTTCGTGCGCGACGGAGTGCGGCCCCGGCACGCCCAGATCCGCCCCGGCGAGTACGCAGATGACATCCTGATGACACTGTTCGTCAAACCCGGCGTTGCCCCGCCCGGCTACAACACATACCGGCCGACAGGAAAGGATGCCCCATGACCCTTCGCGACGAACGCTTCAGCGGGTGCTTCACCGCCATCATCACGCCGTTTACCGCCGATGGCGGCGCCATCGACTACGGGCGACTGAAGGCCCAGATCCAGCGCCAGGCCGATGGCGGCGTCCGCGGCATCGTCGTCTGCGGCACGACCGGCGAGTCGCCGACGCTTTCGAGCGCCGAGTACCGCGAACTGGTCGAGCGCGCCATCCGCATCGCGCGCGACGCCGGGCTGCTCGTGATCGCCGGAACCGGCAGCAACTCGACCGCCCACGCCGTGGAACTGCAGCGTCTCGCCGCGGAGGCCGGCGCCGATGGCGGCCTGAGCGTCAATCCGTACTACAACAAGCCCGAACAGGAGGGCCTGTACCGCCACTTCATGGCCGTCGCCGAGGCGGCGGACCTGCCCGTGATGCTGTACAACATCCCCGGGCGCACCGGCGTGGCGCTGGCGCCGGCGACCGTCGAGCGGCTCTTCGCCCATCCCAACATCGTCGCCAATAAGGAAGCAACCGGCTCGACCGACTCGGCCACCGACATCCTGGCGCGATGCGACGGGATCTCGCTGCTCTCGGGCGATGACTCCATGACGCTGCCGTTTCTCAGCGTCGGCGGCGTGGGCGTCGTCAGCGTCGTCAGCAACGTCGCGCCGGATCGCGTCAGCGCCCTGGTCGGATCCTGGCTCACCGGCGAGACCGACCGGGCCCGCCAGCTTCACGCCGAGCTGTTCGCCCTCTGCCGCGTGATGTTCTGCGAGACCAACCCGATCCCGGTCAAGACCGCCATGAAGCTGCTGGGCCACGACACCGGCGCGCTGCGCCTGCCCATGACCGACCCGCGGGCCGAAACGGTGGACCGGCTCCAGGGCGTGCTGAACGAACTGGGCCGCTGACGCTTGCGCGCACGCCGGCGCCCTGCGAAACCCGCCGCGGCAGTTTCCGTTAGAATGGGCGCCAGCACGGCCCCCCGGCCCCCGGTTCGCGGGCCGGGGTCACGAGCCGCGGGCGGGTAGCGGCGTCGGACGGTTCCGAACGGAGCCTCCCCAATCTCCGGCGTGTCGCCCCGCCCGCGCTTTTTGCGCCCGTACGCTTGGCCATGAGCCGGTACGAGCAGTTCCACGAGTTCCGCACCCGCCTGAACACCCGCATCCTCGGAACTGACGCCGAACGCGGCGTGTGCCCGGACGGTTCTGTGCGCGCCGGCGGGACGCTGCGCACCAAACAGTTCTTCAGCGTCGACACCAGGACCTACGAGCCCGGCGCCCTCGATGGCAAGACCAAGCACCTGCTCGGCCTGGCCTCCAGCATGGTGCTGCGCTGCGACGACTGCGTGGCCTTTCACATCGACGAGGCGATCAAGGCCGGCGCCACCGACCAGGAACTCTGGGAGACGTTCGATGTCGCCCTCATCGTCGGCGGCAGCATCGTCATCCCGCACCTGCGCCGTGCGGTCGAGTTCCTCGACGCCTGCCGCGAACGGGGGGCCTGACCAGACTCCTGCCTTGATGCCGCGTGCCTCTATGCCTTCTGCTCGTCACCCAGTCAACCTCGCCGCGGCGCGTGAGTGACGGGCTGGAACAGCGCTGACATCCTGGTGGTATGTACTGAGTAGCCCGTAGCGCGGCGCGCCCGCCGCTCGACGAAAGGAGTTCGCCATGACCGCGCGCCGCGCGGCGATGCTGTCGCGCCAAGTCCGCTTCGGACAGATCTACCCCTGGTACCTGCTCGTCGCGGCGATGGACATCCTCGTCACCTGGGCCGTGCTGGCAACCGGAGGCAGCGAGTTCAACGCCGTCGCGGCGTGGGCCTGGGACGCCGCGGGCGTGACCGGACTGACCATGCTGAAGTTCGCCACCGTCGTGGTCGTCGTACTCATCTGCGAGCGCATCGCGGAGTTGTCCGAACCCGCCGGCCGGCGACTGGCCCAGTGGGCTGTCGGCCTCAGCGCCACGCCGATCCTGTTCGCAGCCGGCCAGGCCCTGACGATCGGGCTGCTCAGAGCCTGAGGCCGATCCGCTCGTAAACTTGCCCATGCGTGGCGTTCGCCTCATGTCAAGCGGCGCTCGCGGCGGCACGGCGACTGGCTGACGCGGCGGGCGCTTCGCTGCCGAGAC
>JBICIE010000162.1:0-2587 GCA_043101635.1 Phycisphaerales bacterium JB039
GGTGCCGATCATCGAACGGCCGCCGCTGGCCCGGGCCCTGTACTTCAACGTCGAGGTCGGCCAGGAGGTGCGCACCGAGCACTACGAAGCCGTCGCCGAGGTGCTGGCGTACGTGTACCGGCTGGCGGGTAGGGTCGCGTGATGGGAGGGAGAGAGCAGAGAACAGAGAGCAGAGAGCAGAGAATGGAGATCGGAGAACAGAAGGCTGGGGCGATTGCGGATGACGCGGCACGACGGACAAGCGGGAAGGTGACGGCTGGCTGAGCAAAGCTCCAATCCGCTGCAGGCGCTGGCGAACCGGGTGCATGCGCACCGCGGGCTGATCGTGCCGATCGGCTTCGTCTCGGTGCTGGCGGTGATCCTGGTGCCGCTACCGCCGCCCGTGCTGGATGTGCTGATCGCGGGCAACATCAGCCTGTCGATCATCATTCTGCTGACCGTGATCTACATGGAGCGGCCGCTGGATTTCAGCGTGTTCCCGTCCCTGCTGCTGGCGACGACGCTGATGCGCCTGTCGCTGAACGTCGCCTCGACGCGACTGATCCTGACGGCCGACGCTTCCAGCCCCGAGGCCGCCATGGGCGTGGCCGGCAAGGTGATCAGCGCCTTCGGCAACTTCGTGGCGGGCGACTCGCTGTTCGTCGGCGTGGTGCTGTTCCTGATCCTGGTGATCGTGCAGTTCGTGGTGGTGACCAAGGGCGCCGGGCGCATCAGCGAGGTGGCGGCCCGCTTCACCCTGGACGCCATGCCCGGCAAGCAGATGGCCATCGACTCCGATGTCAACGCTGGCGTCATCGACGAGGCCGAGGCCCGCAAGCGTCGCGAGGAGATCCGGCGCGAGGCGGACTTCTTCGGCGCGATGGACGGCGCCAGCAAGTTCGTCCGCGGCGACGCCATCGCCGGCATCATCATCACTGGTATCAACATCGCCGGCGGGTTCGCGGTCGGCGCCATCGAGCGGGGCTGGCCGGCGGCCCAGACGGCGGAGGTCTTCACTACGCTGACGATCGGTGACGGGCTGACCAGCCAGCTTCCCTCGCTGGTGGTGTCGATCGCCGCGGCGCTGATCGTGACGCGCTCCGGCGACAAGGCCGAGCTTGGCGGCGAGCTGACGCGCCAGCTCGCCAGCCAGCCGCGGGGCCTGGGGATCACCGCAGGCTTCCTGGGGCTGCTGGCCCTGACACCGTTGCCGACCATTCCGCTCCTGGCGACCGGCGCTGCGCTGGGCGGTGTCGCCCTGGTCATGAGCCGCAGCGCGCGCGCAGCGGCGCGGGTCGACGAGCGGGACACCGGCAGGCCCGCGGCGCCCGAGCCGCCGCCGGTCGAGTCGCTGCTGAAGGTCGATCTGCTCGAACTCGAGGTCGGATACGGCCTTGTCGCGCTGGTGGACGCTGGCCAGGGGGGCGACCTGCTCGACCGCATCAGCGCCATCCGGCGCCAGCTCGCCGTCGAGATGGGCTTCGTCACGCCGCCCATACGCATCCGCGACAACATGCAGCTCGAGCCCAACCAGTACCGTGTCAAGATCCGCGGCTCGGTCGTCGCCGAAGGCCAGACCATCCCCGGGCGGCTGCTGGCGATGGACGCCGGTGTCGCCACCGGCCCGATCCAGGGCGAGCGCACCCGCGAGCCCGCCTTTGGCCTCGACGCCTGGTGGATCGACCCGGCCCTGCGCTCCAAGGCCGAGGCGAGCAACTACACCGTCGTCGATCCCACCAGCGTGCTGGCGACGCACCTGACCGAGATCGTCAAGGGCCACGCCGCGGAACTGCTCACGCGCGAGGAAGTGGGCAATCTGGTGGAGGGCCTCAAGGAGAAGGCGCCCAAGCTGGTGGAGCAGTCAATCCCGGAGCCCGTGAAGCTGGCGGATCTCCAGAAGACGCTGCAGAACCTGCTCCGCGAGCGCGTGCCGGTCCGCGATCTGGAGGTGATCGTCGAGACGCTCGCCGATTGGGCTTCCAAGACGCAGGATCTCGATGTGCTGACCGAGTACGTCCGCAACGCGCTGCGCCGCACGATCTGCGACCAGTTCGCGGCGCCCGGGGAGGACGGCCGGCCGAAGCTGGTCTGCGTCACGCTCGACCCGGCCCTGGAGGACGAGATCAGTTCCTACATCGACCGCGGCGCGGCCGGGACCAGTGTGAACATGCCGGCCCGGGTTGCCAGCCGCATCGCAGGTGACGTTTCGCGCGAACTGGACAAGGTGACGGCCGCCGGCCGGCCGCCGGTCGTGATCGCCTCGCCACCGGTCCGGGCGGTGGTGCGGCAATTGCTGGAGTCGCGGATTCCATCCGTCGGCGTGCTGGGGTACAACGAGGTGGAGTCGTCGGTGGAGGTCGAGTCGCTGGCGCTGGTGACCTCGGGCCCGAGAGCGCAGGCGGTGGCCTCGTAGGGGACAGATTGTGGATAACTGTCAATGTCAGACAGTTCTTGCACAGAACGTCCCAGCGGTTATACTCCCCTCACACCAGTGGGCATGGACGCCCACGCGCTTCGTGATTGGGGAAGCGGTCAGCGCCGCCAGTGATGGCGAACATGGAACTCAAGACCTTCCGCGCCAAGTCGATGGCCGAAGCGCTCGCCGCAG
>JBICIE010000163.1:0-3371 GCA_043101635.1 Phycisphaerales bacterium JB039
GGATGTGGGGCTGGGCGGTCCAGGCGATGTAGTGGTTGAGATCGTTGTCGTGGGTAGCAGCGATTTCGACGGCGGTCAGGTCGCCGCGGAGGCGCTGGATGCGGAGGCGGTTGAGGTCGACGTGGGGAGGGAGGGAGAGGGGGGGAAAGGCATCAGACACTGGGCACTGGGCATCAGGTTGCGCGACGGGGGCGTTGTCCCGGCAGGATGGAATCCTGCCCCACCCGTTTGTGCGGGGAGCACTGACGTCAGAGCACGTCAGTGGCACGTGGGAGTTGGCGTGGCCGTTGAGGGTTGCGGGCATGGGGGTATTGTCGGGCGCAGCGGGGAGCGTGCAAGGGGAAGTGGGGGTAGGGGCGCAAAGTGGCGCGCATGGGTGGTACATACGCGCGGTGTTTGCGTCCGGAAAGGCCCGCGCTTCCGGGCACTTTTGGGGAGCGCGACTTCGGGTCCTGGTCTTGTGGCGCCGCGGGCGGCTACTTCGCCATCGCGCTGAACTTCAGGCGCGTCGCTTCGCCGGTCTGGCGGGCGGCGAAGATCGCGGTGGACTGGTTGGCGGCGTCCACGGGGCGGATCATCCCGGCCCGGATGCGCTCCATGGCGCTGGCGGCCATCGCCGGGGAGTACTCGCAGCCGATGAAGTTGCGACCGAGGGCGTGGGCGACGACGCCGGTGGTGCCGCTGCCGGTGAAGGGATCCATCACGAGGTCACCCTCGTTGGAGCAGGCGCGGATGACGCGCTGCAGATACACCTCGGGCAACTGGTTGTCGTGGCTGGCGCGCCGCTCCTTGTTGTTGCCCTGGATGCGCCCCCAGTAGCGGCCGTACCAGACATCCATCGGCAGGCGCAGGCCGCTGGGCATGCCATCCTTCTTGGACATGGTGCGCGGGTCGAAGTAGGTGGTGGCCCGGTCGGAGGGCTCGAGGATTTCGTCGACGTTGAAGATGCGGGCCTCGGGGTCCTTGCAGAAGTACAGCGCGTGCACCTTGCTGTTGATGAACTTGTTGCGGTTGTTCTGGCCGAAGCGGTAGTGCCAGACGCACCAGTTGATCATGGCGAGCTTGCGCACGCTCTTGAGGTGCACGACGATCTCGGCGGCCCAGTCGTCCGGGATGTTGATCCAGATGGAGCCGTGATCGGCGAGGGCGTCGACGCACAGGTCGAGCCAGTCGTAGGTGAACTGCAGGTACTCGGCGTCCGGCAGGCGGTCGACCCACTGGTCGTACTTGCGGTTCCAGTTGAAGGGGGGGTCGGCGAAAACAAGGTCGACCGAGCCCGCGGCGGCGATCTTCGGGATCAGCTCGCGGCAGTCGCCGACGTGGATCGCGGCGGTGACGCCGGAGGTCGGGTGGGTAGCGGCGAGGGGGCGGCTGGGGCGGGTCGAGCCGCTGCGGGCCCGGCCATTGGAGGTGGCGGCTGGCATCGGCCAGATGGTAACGGGAGGCCGATTGCAGCGCCACAGGCGATGTCGGTTGCGGCGACGGCGGCGAGCCGGGCCGCGCGGCGCGAGCGGCCGGAGGGCGGCTCCGACGGCGGGGGCGTCCGGTGGCAGCCATCCCCGCTAGGATTCGCCTCTCGGGCAACAGGAAGCCCCGGGGGTGCGAATACGCTGCTGGCGGGCTGTTTCTGTGCCCGCGTTCCGGGCCAGGGGCCCGGTGGTCGTTGTTCTGGGTGGGGCCGCGGGGTGGGGACTGCCGCGGTGGCTACCGCGGATTGTCTGCCGCGGCGGGTTGCCGCGCGAGCCTGAAGGGGTCTGCAAGCCATGAATCGAGCAACATCCAGCCGGGCGTTCACGCTGATCGAGCTGCTGGTGGTGATCCTGATCCTCGCGGTGGTCATTGCGATCATCGTGCCGGCCCTCGGCGGGGCCCGCAACGCCGCCAAGGGCGTCTCCAGCCGGTCGCTGCTGACACAGGTGGCCAACGCGGCCAGCGCCTTCGTCAACGACAACGACCGCCTGCCGGGCTACTTCTCCGCCGAGGAGATGGGCGATGCGGAGAACGACAAGCGCGGCTTCACGGAGATGGAGAACATCCTGCTGGATCTGGCCGGCGGGGTCATCCCCGGCGGCGGGACCGGCATCGGCGGCGTGGGCGGCTCCGATGGCATCAAGGTCGGGCCCACCAGCGCTGCCGCGGTGTGGGTGGATCCCGCGCTGATCGGCGCCGACACCGAGTTCAGCAAGGCCTACTTCACGCCGGACGCCAAGAGCTACCGCACCGGGACGGGCCAGATGGGCGAGAGCGAGCACACCGACGAACTGCCCGACCTGGTGGATGCGTGGGGCACGCCGGCGCTGGCCTGGCGGCGCAACACGTTCGGGCCGACGCGGATCACCGGCGAGGCCGACTTCGCGCAGATTGACTCGGGCGACCCGGCGTGGTTCTACTGGAACAGCAACGCGGGCTTCCTCAACAGCGCGACCGTGGGCAAGCTGACGCGCTCGCAGACGACGGGCAGCATCATCGGCGCCGACGCGTCGAATCCCGCCCGCATCAAGTCGCTGGTCGGGTTCCTGGGCTCGCCGGCCTATCCGGACGATCTGACGGGGACGCCGGGCAACCTGCTGCCGACGGCGGCCCGGGGCGACCTGGTCTTCCACTCGGCCGGCGCCGACGGCTTCTATCTGGGGCGCACCGGCAAGGGCGCCAAGCAGTTCAGCGGCGACCCCGGCAGCCCCAGCTTCGCGATCGAGTACGCCCGCAACTTCTTCAGCGCCAGCGGCAAGCGGCTGACCGGCGATGGCGGGGAGGGCGAGACCGAGGACATCCTCCAGGCGTTTGACGACCTGATCCAGACGGGCAACTGAGTCTGGCGAACTGGCAGTGACTGCCGCGCCCCGCCCCCGGCGGGGCGTTTTACTGCGCTCCCTGCCCCCGGAACCGGGGGCGGCTTGACAGTGGGCGCGGAGCTCGCCACCTTGGCCGCGTGCTGTGGTCGGAACTCGAGGGCGGGGCGGCGCCGGCGGCGCGCTGGCGCGCGGTGATCGCTGTCGCCTGCTTCGGGACGGGGATCGCACTCGGCGCGGGGGCGCCGGGGGCGGCCGGGTCGATGGCGCTGGCGTCGGCGGCGGTGAGCGCGGCGGGCTTGGGGATCGCTCTGCCGCGGGCGCGGGCGATTGCCCTGGCGGTCGCGGCGGTGGCGCTGGGGGCGGCGTGGCAGGCGCTGCGCCTGGGCGAGGCGCCGGCGCAGGCGATCGTGTGGCATGCGCCGGCGGATCCGCTGGAGGAGCGGCTGCTGGTGGTGGAGGGGACGCTGCTGGAGGATCCGGCGCTGGAGCCGGCGCCGGAGGGGTTTGCCTTCGTGCGCCCGGCGCGGTGGCGGGCGCCGGTGCAGGTGGGGCGCGTGCGCGCCGGCGGCGCGTGGCGCG
>JBICIE010000164.1:0-10768 GCA_043101635.1 Phycisphaerales bacterium JB039
GCGGCGCCAGGTACGCGATGGAGGCGTAGCCCCAGTAGTTGCGCAGGCCCTTGTCCACCAGGAAGCGCTCGTGCACGAACTGATGCACGGGCATCAGCTCCACCGCGGTGATTCCGAGCGACTTGAGGTAGTCGATCGCGGCGGGATGGGCCAGGCCGGCGTAGGTGCCGCGCAGCTCCTCAGGGATCCCGGGGAACCGCTTTGTGAATCCCTTCACGTGGACTTCGTAGACGATCGTCTTGTGCCAGGGCGTGGCGGGCGGGCGATCGTTCTCCCAGTCGAAGAACGACTGGGTGACGACGGAGCGGGGCACGAACGGGGCGCTGTCGCGCGGATCCATCTCGTCGGGCTTGTCCGGGTTGAAGCCGAAGACGGCTCCGTCCCAGGTGACGTGGCCCTCGACCGCCTTGGAGTAGGGGTCCAGCAGCAGCTTGTTGGGATTGCACCGGAAGCCCTCCTGCGGGGCCCAGGGTCCGTGTACCCGGAAGCCGTAGCGGTCACCGAGCTTCACGCGCGGCAGGTATCCGTGCCAGCAGAAGCCGCTGACCTCCGGCAGCACCACCCGCGTCTCCTTGCCATCATCGAAGAGGCACAGCTCGACACAGGTGGCGCATTCGGAGAAGATGGAGAAGTTCGTTCCAAGTCCGTCATATGTTGCGCCGAGGGGGTAGGGTCGGCCGGGCCAGACTTCCATGTCGCACAATCCTCCTGCAGCGCGGGTCCTACCCGCGCAAATCAAGCACAATTCGGCAATGCTATTCGCTCGGCCCTGAGGCCCGGAGCTGCGTCAGTTCGCGCAGCTCGGCCGCGAGCGACTCGTCCGATTCGATCTCCATGATGCTCCGGGCGGCGCGCCGGCGCCAGTTGGGACGCTCCTGGTCGGTGGTTCCCGGCGTGTTCTGAGGCTCGGGCTCGGCCCAGAGATCTTCGAGGCTTACCAGCGCGCTGGACGCCTCGCTGGCGCTCATCTGGCGGAGCATGGCCATGAGCAGCTCGCGCGGTCCGCTCTCCGGACTGACCCCGAGCCGCTGGCGAAGCCGGGCGATGGCGTCGGCCCTGGCACTGAACTGGCGTCCGGCGCTTTCGGCGTCGATGCGTCCGAGCTGCAGGGCCAGCTCGATGTCGGCGCCCAGCACGAAGCCGGCGAAGGTGGGGGTGTCGTGCGTGTTGACCATCGCCGCCTCGCCGCGGCGGAGCGGGGCTGGCTCGCCCGGACCCTGCTCGAACTGCGCGACACGCATGGAAAGGAAGCCGCGCCGGCGCAGCGTCGCGTTGACCTCCGCGGGCACGACGCCGAGGTTCTCGCCGATGATGGTGGCGCCGCGCCGGGACGCCTCGAGCATGATGCAGGCGTACAACTCGTCGGTGGGGTAGCGCACGTAGGCGCCGTCGACGGCGCTGGCCCCGGAGGGGATCCACAGCAGCCGGTGCAGGCCCATGACGTGATCGATGCGCAGCGTTCCGGCCGCGCGCAGGTGCTCGGCGATGGCGCCCCGGAAGTAGGCGTGCCCGTCGGCCCGCGACTGCTCAGGGAGAATCGGGGGGAAGCCCCAGTTCTGCCCGCTGGTGGAGAAGTCGTCCGGCGGGGCTCCGACGCTCATCTCCCGGGCGAACAGGGCCGGATATCGCCAGACATCGAAGCTGTGGCGATGGATGCCGATCGGCCAGTCGGCATAGAGCCGGCAGCCGTGGCTCCGGCCCTCGGCCTCCAGCCGCTCCAGTTGGGCCGCGGCGAGCCACTGTCCGCACAGCAGCGCTTCGGCGTCGATCTGCTCCTCGGGTCCTGGAGGCCGGTCCGCCGGCCACTGGAAGAAGTCCCGCCCGAGGCGTCGCCCCCGGGCCCGGAAGGCGGCGTACTCGACGGCGAGCGGGTTGGCCGCCTTGAAGCGGTCCAGGTCCTCCCGCAGGGAGCCGGAGGCGCGCACGTCCTCGGCCACCGCCAGCAGCAGCTTGAACTGAGTGGCCCAGACCTGCCGGTAGTCGACGTAGCGGCCGCCGCGGGCGCCCAGGGCGCCGGGCTGAAGTTCCTCCATCGCCGCGCGAAGGCGCCGGCCGGGCGCCTCCCAGGGTCCGCGGGCCGGGTCGGCGAACAGCTCGCCGGGGAGCATCCGGGTGATGGCGGCGTACGGGCTGGGTTCGGGCGGGTCTTCCAGGAAAGTGGGCAGCAGCGGCAGCACGCCAAAGTGGTCACAGCCGATCCCTCCGGCCCATCGCATCAGGCGGCCGAGATCGGTCAGGTTCCCGCAGCCCCGGTCTTCTGCCCCGCAGGCGGCGTGCAGGGGCAGGAAGACGCCGAGCGATCCGTGGCGCGGCTCGAGTCGGCTGGGCGCCGCGATCACCGTGGCCCGGGAGACCTGGCCGCCGGCGTCGGCGACCAGTTCCCAAACGCCCGGATCAAGCTGGACCCGCTGGGCGGGCCGGACGCGGATGCGATCGTCAAAGTCGGGGTCGTCGGCAATCAGGAGGTCGGCGCAGGTCAGCCCGCGCTGCTCGCCGCGCTCGCCGGTGAACTCGAGGCGGACGCTTGCGGGCGCGGCTTTGCGCGGCAGGCGGAGGACGGGACCGGGCAGGGCGCCATCCCAGGCCACGAGCGTGGGCTCGACGATGCGCTGGCGGCGCTGGTGGCGCCGGCGCCGGAGGATCTCGGGGGCGTCTTCCGGGCGGTGCGCCGGTTCCCCCATGGCGCGGAGAACGGCCAGCAGCGTGTCGGCGGGCGCCCGGTGGCGCTGCCCGTCCATGCCGACGTAGCCGCGCTGGACCCCGCAGGCGCGCGCTGCGCGCTGGAGGGCGCCGAGGGTCTGGAGCCCGTCGACTGGGGGGTGGCGTTCGATTCGACGAAACCTCCTGCTGCGCCGATAAAGTCGCGCTTCCGCCTGAACGATCCATCATATGTGAAGAAAGCGTCAGGCGCAGCGCGAATCACGACATCTGGAAACAACGAACTCTGCGCGCTAAGGTGAAATGTATGCCCGTATCGCCGGAAAAGAAGCGAACGGCGGCCCCCAAGGGGCGCAAGAACGACGCGGTAGCCCCGCGCGCCGGCCGCGAGCGCGTGATCATCGAGGATGTTCAGCCGGTGGTGGACGCCGGCCGCTTCCCGGCCAAGCGGGTCGTCGGGGAGCGGGTGCGGGTGACCGCCGCCGTCTTCGCCGACGGCCACGATGAGGTGGCGTGCGTCGTGCGATACCGCAAGCGCGGCGAGCGGCGCTGGAACGAGCTGCGCATGCGCCCGCGCTTCAACGACGAGTGGGAAGCGCATTTCACGCCCACATCCATGGGCGCCTGGGAGTTCACCATTACCGGGTGGATCGACCATTACGGCACCTGGCGCCACGATCTGCGCAAGCGGCTGGACGCCGGGCAGGATGTCAGCGTGGACCTGCTGATCGGCGCCGGGATCATCGGTCGCGCTGCCGGCGCGGCCAGGGGCGAGGCGCGCCGCGAGATCGAGCGCTTCGCCGCGGACCTGCGCAACGAGCGGCTGGATGTGGCCGAGCGCGCCACCATGGCCCTAAGCGATCCGCGGGTGGCGGTCGTCATCGAGAACGATCCGCGCTCCCACGCGGTGCAGACGCCGCATCCGCTGCTGGTGACCGTCGAGCGCCCAAGGGCGCTGTTCAGCGCCTGGTACGAGATGTTCCCGCGATCGGCCTCGGCCGAGCCCGGTCGCCATGGCACGTTCGCCGATGTCGAGGCCCGGCTTCCCTACATCCAGCAGATGGGCTTCGACATCCTGTACTTGCCGCCGATCCACCCGGTCGGCGTGACCAACCGCAAGGGGCGCAACAACGCGCCCGTCGCCGGCCCCGATGACGTCGGCAGTCCGTGGGCCATCGGCGGCCCGCTGGCGGACGGGTCGCTGGGCGGGCACAAGTCGGTGCATCCCGGCCTCGGCGATCTGAACGACTTCGATCGCCTGGTGGCCGCGGCGGAGCGGCGCGGCATCGAGATCGCTCTGGACATCGCCTTCCAGTGCTCGCCGGACCATCCCTACGTGCGCGACCATCCCGAGTGGTTCCGCAGCCGTCCGGATGGCACGATCCAGTACGCCGAGAATCCGCCGAAGAAGTACCAGGACATCTACCCGTTCGACTTCGAGTGCGAGGCGTGGGAGAGCCTGTGGGATGAATTGCTCAGCGTGCTGCGGTTCTGGGTCGAGCGCGGGGTCAAGATCTTCCGCGTCGACAACCCGCACACCAAGAGCATGCCCTTCTGGGACTGGGCCATCGCCGAGCTGCGCAGCAGCCATCCGGAGGTGATCCTGCTTTCCGAGGCGTTCACGCGCCCGCACCGGATGTACCGCCTGGCCAAGGGCGGCTTCTCGCAGTCGTACACCTACTTCGCGTGGCGCCCGACGCCGGCGGATCTCGAGCAGTATGTCCGCGAGCTGACGCAGACGGAGGTCGTCGAGTTCTTCCGGCCGAGCTTCTGGCCCAACACCCCGGACATCCTGACCGAGCAGCTTCAGAGCGGCGGGCGCCCGGCGGCGATGGCGCGCCTTGTGCTGGCGGCCACCCTCTCGGCCAGCTACGGCATCTACGGGCCGCCCTTCGAGCTCGGCGAGCATGCGGCCCGGGAGCGCGGCAGCGAGGAGTATCTCGACAGCGAGAAGTACCAGCTTCGCACCTGGAACCTCGACGATCCGTGGTCGCTGCGCGACCTGATCGGCCGCGTGAACACCATCCGGCGCACCTGCCCCGCGCTGCAGCAGAACCGCAACACCGCTTTCCACCGGACGACCAACCCGGCCTTCTGCGCCTACAGCAAGCACACCGACAATCGAGGCGATGTCGTGCTGTGCGTGGTCAACACCGATCCGCACGCCCGGCAGGCAGGCGAGACCGACCTGGACATGCCCGCCCTCGGCCTCGGCTGGGGTGACGAGTTCGAGGTCGAGGATCTGCTGACCGGCGCCGTCTACACCTGGCGCGGTCCACGCAACTTTGTCGCCCTGGAGCCGGGCCAGTCACACATCCTGCATCTCAGGACGGGCCAGGCGCCGACGGCCGACGACGGTCTCACGCACTGAAGGAGTTCCCGTCCCCGTGCCCGCAGCAGCAACCCTTACCCGCACGAGACGCGCGCCGGCGCCCGCCTCTGGAGCGGAAGTCGAATGGTACAAGGACGCCGTCATCTACGAGTTGCACGTCCGCGCCTTCTGCGACAGCAACGGCGACGGGATCGGGGACTTCGCGGGCCTGACCGCGCGCCTCGACTACCTGCAGGAACTGGGCGTCACCGCCATCTGGCTGCTGCCGTTCTATCCGTCGCCCCTGCGCGATGACGGGTACGACATCGCCGATTACGCGGGCGTCAACCCGTCCTACGGCACGATGCGCGATGTCCGGCGGGTGATCGACGAGGCGCACCGGCGCGGCCTGCGCATCATCACCGAACTGGTCGTCAATCACACCTCCGACCAGCACCCGTGGTTCCAGCGGGCCCGCCGGGCCCCCGTGGGCTCCAGGGAGCGGGACTTCTACGTGTGGAGCGACACGCCGGACCGTTACCCCGGTGTCCGCATCATCTTCCAGGACACCGAGACCAGCAACTGGACCTGGGACCCCGTCGCCAAGCAGTACTACTGGCACCGCTTCTTCAGCCACCAGCCCGATCTCAACTACGACAATCCGGCGGTGCACGAGGCGGTCTTCAAGGCCATGGACCGCTGGTTCGACATGGGCGTCGACGGCATGCGCCTGGACGCGGTGCCCTATCTCTACGAGCGCGAGGGCACCAACTGCGAGAACCTGCCCGAGACGCACGACTTCCTGCGCACGCTGCGCCAGCGCCTGGATGAGAAGTATCCCGGACGCATGCTGCTGGCCGAGGCCAATCAGTGGCCCGAAGACGCCATCGCCTATTTCGGCGCCGGCGACGAATGCCACATGAACTTCCACTTCCCGCTCATGCCGCGCCTGTTCATGTCGCTGCGCATGGAGGACCGCTTCCCGCTGGTGGACATCCTCAACCAGACCCCGCCCATCCCCGATCCGTGCCAGTGGGCCATCTTTCTGCGCAACCACGACGAGCTGACCCTCGAGATGGTGACCGACGAGGAGCGCGACTACATGTACCGTGTCTACGCCGAGGACCGGCAGATGCGCATCAACGTCGGCATCCGCCGGCGGCTGGCGCCGCTGCTGGACAACAGCCGGCGCAAGATCGAACTGATGAACGCCCTGCTGTTCAGCCTGCCCGGCACCCCGGTGCTGTACTACGGCGACGAGATCGGCATGGGCGACAATGTCTACCTCGGCGACCGCGACAGCGTCCGCACGCCGATGCAGTGGTCCGGCGACCGCAACGCCGGCTTCAGCAAGGCCAACCCGCAGAAGCTGTACCTGCCGGTCATCATCGATCCGGAGTATCACTACGAGACGCTGAACGTCGAGAGCCAGCAGTCCAACCCCTCCAGCCTGCTGTGGTGGATGCGCCGCCTGATCGCGCTGCGCAAGCGCAACCCGGTGCTGGCCCGCGGGGAACTGGAGTTCCTCAATCCGGAGAATCCGAAGGTTCTTGCCTTCATCCGCCACCTGGATGGTGATCGGGTGCTCGTAGTTGCCAATCTCTCCCGGTACGTGCAGCCCGCCCATCTGGATCTTCCCGAGGATGTCGGGCGCACGCCGGTCGAGATGTTTGGTGGCACGCGGTTCCCGGCGATCGAGGACCGACCCTATTTCCTCTCGCTCGGCCCGCACGCCTTCTACTGGTTCAAGCTCCAGCCGGAAGCGCCCGCGGCCATCGACATGGAGTCCGATGGCCCGGCGCAGATCGACACCCGGCTGACGCCGCAGCGGTGGTTCGCCAGCGAGCAGGTCCGCCGCTGGCTGGAGCAGCGGCTGCCCCGGGAACTGCCCCGCAAGCGGTGGTTCGGCTCCAAGGCCCGGCGCATCCGCGATGTCTCGGTCATCGGGCTGGCGCCGATCAACACCCCGCGGTATTCCGATGTGCTCGCGGCGATCGCGCTGGCCAACGTCGAGTACACCGACGGCGATCCCGAGATCTACGCCTATCCGCTGGCGATGGCCGCCCCCGAGCACGCCGCGGCCATCCTCGGCGAGAAGTCGCCCGCCCTGCTGGCCCAGGTGCAGGGCAAGGATGGCGAGCGCAGGACGGTCTACGACGCCACCACCGATCCGGTGGTCTGGAACGCCCTGCTCCGCATGGTCGCCTCCCGCGGCGCCGCGAAGTTCAACGCGGGGGAGGTCCGCGGCGCCCCGACGCGCCTGGCCCGCCCGCTGATGGCCGGCGGCGATCTCACGGTGCACCTGCCCAATCTCGAGCAGAGCAATACCTCGGCCACCTTCGGCCAGCAGCTCATGATGAAGCTGTTCCGGCGCATCGAGCCCGGGCTGAACCCGGATCTCGAGATCAGCGCCCGCCTGATGAACGCCGGCTACACCAACGCTCCAGCCCTGGCGGGGAGCCTGGAGTTCCGGCCGACCGATGGCGAGCCGCTCACCCTGGCCATGCTGCAGGCCTTCGTGCCCAACCAGGGCGACGCCTGGCGCTACACCCTCGATGCGCTGCGCCGCTACTTCGACGCCGTGCTCACCGGGCGCGACGGCAACGACCAGCCGCCGCCGGTCCCATCCGATCCGCCGATGGCGCTCGCCACCGCTGAGATGCCGCAACTGGCTCGCGAGCTGCTCGGCGAATTTCTCGACACCATCGTGCTGCTGGGCCGGCGTACCGCCGAGATGCACCGGGCGCTGATCGGCCCCGCCGACGACGCCGCCTTCTCGCCGGAGCCGTTCAGCAAGCTGTACCAGCGGTCGCTCTACCAGTCGATGCGCAACGACGCCCAGCGGGCCCTGCAACTGCTCGGTCGGCGCGCGCGCACGCTGCCGCCGGAGATCGAGCCGCTCGGACGCGCCCTGCTCGATCGCCAGGGCGAGGTCAATACCGCTCTTCGCCGCATCGTCGATGTCCGGCTGGACACCATCCGCATCCGCTGCCACGGCGACTATCACCTGGGCCAGACGCTGTGGACCGGGCGGGACTTCGTCATCATCGACTTCGAGGGCGAGCCGTCGCGCTCGCTGACCGAGCGCCGCCTCAAGCGCTCAGCGCTCTCCGATGTCGCCGGCCTGCTGCGATCGATCGACTACGCCTCCTACGTCGGGCTGGATGATCTGAGCGAGCGCGGCGTGGTCGAGCCCGGCAGCGAGCGGCGCGACACCCTTGCGGCGTGGGCCCACTTCTGGCGGACCTGGACCGCGGCCTCCTACATGCGCGGCTACCTGGAAGCCGCCGCCGAGGCGACCGCCCCCCTCATCCCGGCGGACCCAGCCCAGGCCGCCATGCTGCTGGACGCATGGATGCTCCGCAAGGTGATGTACGAGCTTGCGTACGAACTCAACAGCCGCCCCACGTGGACACCGATCCCCTTGCGCGGCGCTCTGGACCTTCTCGATCGACTCCAATCAGGGGAGTGAATCCCATGACTCGCACGCCAACACGAATGACCCGCCATCCCGCGAATCGCGCTGCCGCCACCGAGCCGCAGCCGCCGCAGCGGCTCATCACCGACTACGACCTGCACCTGTTCAACGAGGGGTCGCACTTCCGCCTGTATGACAAGCTCGGGGCCCACATCACGCAGAGGGATGGCAAGCGCGGCGTCAACTTCGCCGTCTGGGCCCCTTCCGCCCGGCGGGTCAGCATCATCGGCGATTTCAACGGGTGGGATGGCAGCGCCACGCCAATGTCAGCGCGGGACTCCTCCGGCGTCTGGGAGGCGTTCGTCCCCGGCCTGGAAGAGGGCGCGGTCTACAAGTATCGCATCGAATCCGGCCACAACGGCTACGCCGTCGACAAGGCTGACCCGGTCGGCTTCCAGCACGAGTGCCCGCCCAAGACCGCCTCGGTCGTGCGCGACCTGTCCCACGAATGGTCCGATGAAGAGTGGATGGCCGGGCGCGGCGCCCGCAACCGCCTCGAGTCGCCCATCTCCATCTACGAGGTGCACCTGGGCTCATGGCGGCGCGTGCCCGAGCAGGGCAACCGCTACCTCACCTACCGCGAGCTGGCCGAGGAGCTTCCCGAGTACGTGCGCCAGCGCGGCTTCACGCACGTCGAACTGCTCCCCATCATGGAGCACCCGTTCTACGCCTCCTGGGGCTACCAGACCACCGGCTACTTCGCGCCCACCAGCCGCTACGGCACGCCGCAGGACTTCATGTACCTGATCGACCGGCTGCACCAGGCCGGCATCGGCGTCATTCTCGACTGGGTCCCATCGCACTTCCCGACCGATGAGCACGGCCTCGGGTACTTCGACGGGACGCACCTGTACGAGCACGCCGACCCGCGACTCGGCTTCCACCCGGACTGGAAGTCGCTGATCTTCAACTACAGCCGCCACGAGGTGCGGTCGTTCCTCATCAGCAGCGCCATCTTCTGGCTGGAGAAGTACCACATCGATGGCATCCGCGTGGATGCCGTGGCGTCCATGCTCTACCGCGACTACTCCCGCGAGGCCGGCGAGTGGCTGCCCAACGAGCACGGCGGGCGCGAGAATCTCGAGGCCGTCGACTTCCTGCGCCGGCTCAACAGCGAGGTCTACCGCTCTTTCCCGGATGTCCAGACCTTCGCGGAGGAGTCCACCGCATGGCCGATGGTGTCGCGCCCGGTCTACATCGGGGGCCTCGGCTTCGGCCTCAAGTGGGACATGGGGTGGATGCACGACACGCTGAAGTACTTCGCCCGCGACCCGATCCACCGCAGCCACCACCAGAACGAGCTGACCTTCCGCTCGCTGTACCAGTTCACCGAGAACTACGCGCTGCCGCTGTCGCACGATGAGGTGGTCCACGGCAAGGGGTCGCTGGTCGGCAAGATGGCCGGCGCGGACGCCTGGCAGAAGCTGGCCAACCTGCGACTGCTGCTGGCCTACCAGTGGGCCCAGCCCGGCAAGAAGCTGCTGTTCATGGGCGGCGAACTGGCCCAGTGGTCCGAGTGGAACCACGACTCGAGCCTCGACTGGCATCTCGCCGGCGCGCACGGCCACGCCGGCGTGCAGCGGCTGGTGACGGAACTCAACCGCCTGTACCGCGATGTGCCAGCGCTGCACCGGCTCGACTGCGACCCGGCCGGCTTCCAGTGGATCGATGCCAGCGACAACGAAAACAGCGTGCTGGCCTTCCTGCGCAGGGATGGCCAGGATGTCACGATGTGCGTGTTCAACTGCACACCCATGGCCCGCGAGAACTACCTGCTCGGCGCGCCGGTCGCCGGCCGCTGGCTGGAGATCCTCAACACGGATGGGCGCGAATTCGGCGGCGGGGGGGTCGGCAACTTCGGCGCGGTGGACACGCAGCCGGTCCCGCGCCACGGCCACCCGCAGGCCCTGCGCCTGACGCTGCCCCCGCTGGCGGCGGTGTGGCTGCGGCCGGGGTGAGGCTCTTCAAGGCGAACGCAGAGGGCGCAAAGGCGGAACGCAGAGGCCGCAGAGGCGGAACGCAGAGGCCGCAGAGGGAGCAGAGAAACGCAGAGGGGATGTGGCATCGCCCTTCCGGGCGATGTTCCGGATCACTCGCTAGTCGCTCGTTCGCTGATTCGCTCGCTCCGTCCCACACTCGGGGCAGGGGCCGGCGAGGCCGGCGAGGTCGTAGTTGCACTTCGGGCAGCGGCCGCGGCGGGCACGGAGGCGGCGGCGGAGGGGGAGGAAGGTCAGCGGCAGGGCGAGGATCACGGCGTAGAAGAGGGTGTTGACAGCGATGCCCGGGAGTGGTTCTGTTGGTACGCCGCCGTCGGTAGCCGC
>JBICIE010000165.1:0-11384 GCA_043101635.1 Phycisphaerales bacterium JB039
CCGGTGGAGGCGCCGCCGATCGAAACCGCCGGGAACGAAGAGGCCCTCGCCGCGGCCGACGCCGCCATCCTCGCCCTGCCGCAGGCCCAGCGGGAAGTTGTCGGGTTGCGCCTGTTCGCATCGCTCGGCTACGCCGAGATCGCCGCCGTGCTCGGCGTCGGCGAATCGACGGCCCGCTCGCACATGAGCCTCGCCCTCCGGGCCCTGCGCCGCGACCTCGCTTCGTGGGTGGAGGATGCCGCCGGCGCCAGCCCAAAGGAGACCACCGATGATCGCGCACAGGCTCGATAGCGACATCCCCGGCGCTGTGGACGCCTACCTCCACGACCTGCTGCCCGAGAAGGACCGCGCCTACGTCGAGCAGCGCACCCGCGAGAGCGGCGTCTGGCGGGCCGCGATGCAGGAAGCCGAGCGGCGCATGGCCCTGCTGCGCGCAGCGCCGGCGACCGAGCCGCCCGAGCGGCTGATCGAGCGGTCGCTCCACCGCGCTCAGCGCGAAGGCGCCCGTCGCGAGCGCCTGCGGGCGCGGGTCGTCTGGAGCGCCGGCCTCGCCGCCGCGGCAGCACTCGCACTGTTCATCGGCGCCCACCTGTACTTCGCCGGCCTGAGCCCGTCGCCCTACGACCTGCAGATCATCGGGCAGGATGACCTGCTCAGCGGCAGCCGGGCCTCGCTGCGCATCCGCCTCAGCCGCCACGATTCCGGCGCCGGCGTCGCGGGCGTTCCCGTGAACATCACGCTGCGCGACCCCGATGGCGGTTCCATTCGCCTGGCGTCCTTCTCGACCGATGATGTCGGCAGCGGCTCGCCGCACATCGAACTGCCGGACTGGGCCGATGGCAGGTACGAACTGGCGATCTCCGCGCGCACGTCCCGCGGCATGGAGCGCATCGTCAGCCCCGTCGAGCTGCGCCGCCAGTGGCGTGTGCTGCTCAGCTCCGACAAGCCGGTGTACCAGCCCGGGCAGGTGATCCGCATGCGCACGATCGCCCTGCGCGCTGCCGATGGCCGCCCGACCGCGGGCGAGCCCGCCGAGTTCGAGGTCGCCGACGCCGCGGGGAACCTGATCTTCCGCGAGAAGACCGTCACCAGCGAGTTCGGCATCGCCTCCGCCGACTGCCCGCTGGCCGACCTGATCACCGAGGGCGCCTACACGCTGCGCTGCCGCGTGGGCGCGGTGCAGGAGTCGCGCACGGTCGATGTCCGCCGCTACACGCTGCCGAAGTTCCGGGCCCGGCTCTCGCTGTCGGCGGCCTTCTACGCCCCCGGCGACACGCTCAGCGGCGCCATCGACGCCGCCTACTACTTCGGCAAGCCGGTCGCCGGTGTCGCCGAGATCGAACTGCTGCGCGAGTCCACCGGCGAGGCGATCGACCTGCCCGTCCCGCCGGTCCAGCTTGATGCCGAAGGGCGTGGGCGCTTCCGCGTGCGCCTGCCGCAGGATCTGCACCTGACCGGCGCCGATGGCGACATGCCCGTCCGCGTGCGCATCACCGTGCGGGATTCGGCCGGCCAGGAGGTCCAGACCTCGACCACCACGGTTATCAGCAGCCAGCCGCTGCGCATCACCATGGTCCCGGAATCCGGCCGGCTGGTTCCGGGCATTGAGAACGAGATCTTCGTGTTCGCGACACTGCCGGATGGAACGCCGGCGCAAGCCCGCATCTCGGTCGAGGGCCTCGGGCGCGATCTCGACACCGGCGAACTTGGCGTGACGTCGTTCATGCTGACCCCGGCGGGCGAGGACGCCTCGCTGGCCGTCCGCGCCACCGACTCCAGCGGGCGCACGGTCAACACGTCCGTCGATCTGGGTGTGGACACATCCGCCCAGGCGTTCATCCTGCGCACGGACGCCACGAGCTACGACGCCGGCGAGCCGGTGCAGATCTCCATCTTCGGCGCCGGCGCCGAGCCGGTGTTCATCGATCTCGTCCGCAACGGGCAGACGGTGCTGACCGACCGCATCGAGGTCACCGGCGGCCGCGGCAGGCGCGCCCTCGACCTGCCGCCCGATCTCAGCGGCGCCCTGCGCCTGGTCGCCTACCGCTTCACTTCCGGCGGCTGGCCCATCCAGCGCCAGCGCACGCTGCTCGTGCGCCCGGCCGAGCAGGTCCGCGTCGAGATGGAAGCCGACAGCGCCGACTACCGCCCCGGCGACGCCGCGTCGCTGACCTTCCGCTTGACCGATGACCAGGGCGCCCCCGCGCCCGGCGCCATCAGCCTTGCGATCGTCGATGAGGCGGTCTTCGGCGTCGGCGCCGGCGTCACCCCGCTGGCCCGCCAGCTTCAGTCGATCCAGAGCGAACTGCTGGCGCCGATCTACACCGTGTACCCGTGGGATCCCTTCCGGGCCGATGAGGGCGAAGCCTACCGCATGGCCGACCGGGGCGCCGGCGCCCTGAGCGCCCGCGCCGGGACCGACGATCGCGACGCACTGCTGCGCCGGCTGGCCGATGAGGGCTACTTCCCGGTCGAGATGCTGCGCGTGCTCGAGAGCGAGCGGCTCGACGAGATGCTTGACAGCATGTCCGGCAGTATCTCGCCTGAGGCGCTGGCGATCCTCCGCGGCAATGGCGAGATGTACACGCTGCGCGAGGCGTCGTACCCGGAGAAGGAGCGGCGCATCAAGGACCTCAAGCGCGCGTGGTCGGGCGTAAGCAGCGCGATCATCGGCGCCGCGGTCGTCAGCGCGCTGCTCGGGCTGTTCGGCTGGCTGATCTGGGCCCTGGCTCGCGCATCCGGCGGCTGGGCAGTCGTGGCCGTGCTGCTCGTGCTGACGCCGCTGCTCGTCGGCATCCTCTTGCCTGCGATGGGCAAGGCTCGCCAGACAGCGCGGCAACTGAAGGCGGAGTCGGAACTGCGCGGACTCGGGATGGGCATCATGCTGGCGTCGCCTGCGTCGGAGCCTGTGCGCGACGCCATGTCGGTCGCCTCCCCCGCCCGCGTCCGCGACTGGTTCCCCGAAACCCTGCTCTGGCGCCCGGAGATCATCACCGACGACCGCGGCGTCGCCACGCTCGATGTCCAGCTTGCCGACTCCATCACCAACTGGACCATCTCCGGCGCCGCCGTGACCAGCGCCGGCAGGCTCGGCGCCATCGATGAAGACCTGACCGTCTTCCAGCCCTTCTTCGTGGACGCCGATGTCCCGGTCGCCCTCATCCGCGCTGACGAGATCGAGCTTCGCGCCATCGTCTACAACTACCTGGATGCCCCGCAGCAGGTCAGCGTCACCCTCGATGACGCCGACTGGTTCGAACTGCTTGATGAGCCGGCGAAGGTCATCCCGCTTGCCCCGCGCGAGGTCGCCAGCGTCAGCTTCCGCATCCGCGCTACCCGCCTCGGCAACCACGAAGTGACCTTCCGCGCCACCAGCGAAAGCGCAGCTGGCGACCCCGTCCAGGATGCCGTGCGCCGCCAGATCGCCGTCGATCCCGAGGGCGAGCAAGTCGATCGCGTCCTCAGCGGCGCCCTCCGCCAGCCCGCCACCATCCCCATCGAGTTCCCGCCAGCCGCAGTCGAAGGCAGCGAGCAGGTCATCTGCAAGCTCTATCCCTCGACCTTCAGCCAGGTCCTCGAAGGCCTCGACGGTATCTTCCGCCAGCCGCATGGCTGCTTCGAACAGACCAGTTCCACCACCTACCCGAACCTCCTCGCGCTGGACTACCTGCGCCGCACGCAGACGACCGCGCCCGAAGTCGAGGTCCGCGCGCAGCAGTACATCCACCTCGGCTACCAGCGCCTGCTCAGCTTCGAGGTCCCCGGCGGCGGCTTCGACTGGTTCGGCAGCCCGCCCGCCAACGCCACGCTGACGGCCTACGGCCTCATGGAGTTCCAGGACATGGCCCGCGTGCGCGATGTCGATTCGCGCCTGATCGAGCGCACCCGCCGCTGGCTGCTCGGCCGCCAGCAGGCCGATGGCTCCTGGGCGCCCGAGTCGCGCCAGATGCACGATGATCCGGTCGCCGGCGATCCGGCCCGGGCCCGGCTGATGACGACCGCGTACATCGCGTGGTCCGTGTTCAGCGGCGACAGCGCGCCCAGCGACGCCGCCCGGCGCGCTGGCGGGTTCCTGAGGCAGACGCCTCCCGAGGCGCTGCGCGACCCCTACGCGCTCGCACTGGTCGCCCTCGCCCTGCGCGCAACCGGCGATGACGATGCCGCGGCGCCATACCTCGACCGCCTCGCCGGCCTGCGGCAGGTCGATGGCGAACTCGCCTGGTGGACCCGCCCGGCGGGCGCCCGCACCATGTTCTACGGCGCCGGGCAGTACGGCGACATCGAGGCGACCGCGCTGTGCGCCCTCGCCCTGCTCGAGTCTGGCGGCTCACCCGCCCTCGCAGGCTCAGCGCTCGCCTGGCTCGTCGAGCAGCGCAGCGCCTGGGGAACCTGGGGCACGACGCAGGCCACCGTCCTCGCCCTCAAGGCCCTCACCCTCGGCGCCGAGCGCCCCGCCGGCGGCGATATCCGGCGCGAGATCGAGATCCGCCTCGATGGCCAGCCCCTGCGCACCCTCGTCGTCGAGCCCGACCAGTCCGATGTCATGCAGATGATCGATCTCACCGGCGCCATGGATGGCCCCGGCGCCATCACGCTCATCGACCACTCCGGCGCCGCCACCGCCTGGCAGATCGTCATGCGCCATCATGAACTGAAGGCGCCCGCCCCCGAAGGACCGCTCACCATCGATCTCACCTACGACCGGCGCGATGTCCGCGTCGGCGAGTGGCTCGGCGCGGTCGCCACCATCGAGAACACTTCAGCGCAGCCCGTCCCCATGGCGATCCTCGACCTCCCGATTCCCGCCGGCTACGCCATCGACACCGAAGCCCTCGATGCCCACGTCGAGCGCGGCGCCATCGCCAGGTACGAGATCACCCCGCGCCAGGCAATCATCTACCTGCGCCAGCTTCGCCCCGGCGCCCCGCTCCGCCTCGACTACCGCCTGCGCGCACTCGCTCCGGGCGAGGTCCAGGCGCCGGGCGCCACCATCTCCGAGTACTACAACCCCGAGGTCCGCGCCACCAGCGAGCCCGCGATCCTGACCAGTTCCTCCTGACCCTTGCGTACCCCCAACTCCTGGGTACCCCCCCACTCCGTGGGGGGCCTGCCTGGGTACCCCCCCACTCCGTGGGGGGCCTTCCCACCCTACTGGGTCCTACCAGCCCTTCATACTTGAACCCCCGCCGATCACCCGCGCCCCGAGTCCTGACCCAGCAGCCGATCCACCGCCCCGAGCACAACCTCATACCCGATCCGATCCACGCGGCACCGCTCCGGATGATCGTTCGCCAGATCATCGCCCGGCAGGTCCTCGCACGCCAGCACGATCTCCTCCCCCCCCGGCGCCGGGATCGTCGTCCAGCGATGATCCGTCGGCCCGAACAGCGTCACCACGGGCGTGCCCAGCGCCGCGGCAAAGTGTCGAGGCCCGGTATCGCCCGTCACCATGATCCGCGCCCGGGCCACAACCCCCTTGAGCGCCCCCAGCGTCCCACCAAGGGCCGTGAGATCCACCGGATCCGTGCGCGCAAGCCCGGCGATCTCGCGCACCAGTTCCGCCTCCGCCGGCGCCCCGTTGATCAGCACGCGCAGTCCGCGCTCGTGCAGGTCATCAGCCAGCCGCGCAAATCGCTCCGGCGGCCATCGCTTCGCCAGCTTGTTGCCACCGGGGTTCAGGATGGCAAACGGCTCGTCCGACGCGCCGGCTCGCTCGAGGATCTCATCGGCGGCACGCCGCTGCGATTCGGTAACCGCCAGTTCCAGCCGCGCCCCCGCCGGCAGCGCCGCAATGAGCGGCTCGCCGCGATCATCCACGTCCGGCGCCGTCATCGACCCGTCGCGGAGCACTTCCAGCAGCGCGCGCGCAGCATGGTGGTAATACGCCGCGGCAGGCACGACCGCCCACTTGCCGCCCGACCGCCCGCGCGCCTCCCGTCGCGGGGCCGCCAGGCCATGCGTCAGCAGCGACCCCCGCCCGTCGCGGTCATAGCCCAGCCGGATCGGCACACCGCTCAGCCGGCAGGTCAGCGCCGTCGACAGCGAATTGCTCAGCAGCAGCGCAGCCCCGTAGCGGTGTGGGCGCAGGGCCCCGGCGGTCCGCTTCGGCCCCATCATCCCCTCGCGTCGAAGCTCGAACTGGTCGATCAGGTCGGTCCCGGCCAGGATCTCCTCGGCCCCGCCCCGGCACAGGGCGCCGACGAGCGAGCCGGGCAGTTCATCGCGGATCAGCCGCAGCGCCGGCGTCGCCATCACCAGGTCACCCACCCACGAGGGCAGCACGATCAGCAGTCGCAGGGGGCTCGGCGGCACGCGGGATTGTCGGCGCTGGCCCGGCGCCGGACTACCAGACGATGTCGATGAGCCGCCCCGAGGTCAGCGGGACCTCCACGCGGTAGGTGGTCCGGACGGCAAGCTCCTGGCGCGTCGGCTGCGTCGGCGAGACATCACCGAGATGGGGCACGGCCGGGCGGGCTGGGGCCGCCGATCGATCGGGCGGCGATGCCGCAGAGCCGGGATCGGTGGCACGGGTGGCAGAGGCGGCTTGCCGGCCGCGAAGGTAGTCGGAGTAGGGCAGGACATCGACCTCGGCCCGGCGCGCAATCGAGTTCTGCCGGCGCAGGAAGTCGGAGTACGGGATGGGCCAGGGGCACGCCGCGTTCCCGCATCGCCCGAAGGCGTCCGGCCGGCGCTCGGCGCGGACCGGCGGCGCCACCCGCGCCGGGGGCGCGATCAGCCGCAGCGGCGGCGGAGCCATATCTTCGATGCGTGATGCCACGCCGAACAGGTGCGCAGGCGGCGCCAGCGGCCAGCGTCCGAGAACTATGGCCCTGCGACGGCGGAAAGCGGCCTGCGTCAGCCGACGCCGGTCGGGCGCTGCGAAGGATCACCGCCCGATGATGATGTGGGGCAACAGACGTGCTGCGGACTGAACTGCTCGATTACGACCTGCCACAGGACCTGGTGGCGACCCACCCCGCCCACCGGCGCGACGAGTCGCGCCTGCTGGTCGTGTCGCGATCCGACCCCCAGCGCCTCGAACACCGCGTCTTCCGCGACCTGCCCTCGCTGCTGACGCCCGGCGACCTGCTCATCTTCAACACCAGCGCCGTGCTGCCGGCGCGGTTCTTCGGGTTCCGTGCGGATACGGGGGGCAAGGTCGAGGGCCTGTTCCTGGAGGTGGCCGAGGCGCCGGGCAACACCGATGTCGCAAAGCCGACATCGGTGGCGCAGTTGTACTGGCTCGCCATGATCAAGTCGCGCCGCTTCCGCCCCGGCGCCATCGTGAAGCTGCGGGCCCGCGACAACACCGTCAGCAATGCCAGCCTCGAACTGATCGAACCCTCGTCCGAGATCCCCGGCGCATGGCTGGTGCGCATCGACCCGGGCGACGATGACGCCGCCGATTCCACGGAGCGCACGGAGCGCCTGCTGCGCGCCATCGGCCGCCCGCCGCTGCCGCCGTATATCCGCGCTGCCCGCCGCGCCGGCGGCGAGTCGGATGAGTCGCCAGAGGACACCGAGCGATACCAGACCATCTACGCGCGCGCATCTGGCGCCGGCGAAGGCTCCGTCGCGGCGCCGACCGCAGGCCTGCACTTCACGGCGCAGACGCTCGACCAACTCACTGCCCGCGCCATCGACCGGGCCCATGTCACGCTGCACGTCGGCGCCGGCACCTTCCGCACTGTGGAGGCCGAAACCGTTGAAGCCCACGACATGCACGCCGAACTGTGCGCCATGACGCCGGAGGCGATTCAGCAGATCGAACGCACGCGGTCTGCCGCCGGTCGCATCATCCCCGTCGGCTCCACCTCCATGCGTACGATCGAGGCCTACGCCCGCTGGATGCGCGCCCACCCGGGCAAAGCGACACCGGCGCGCATGTGGACCGACCTGCTCCTGACGCCCGGCAGCGACCTGCTCTGGGCGGACGGCCTGCTCACCAACTTCCACTTGCCGCGCAGCACGCTGATGGCGCTGGTCGCGATGCTGCTGAACGCTGACCCCGAACGGGCAGTCGCTCGCCTCAAGTCGATCTACGCCGAGGCGATCGCGCAGCGGTACCGCTTCTACAGCTACGGCGACGCCATGCTCGTGCTGCCATAGCGCGCGGCGCCTCGAATACCATCGACCATGCTGAAGCTCGAGACGCTCCCGGGAACGCTGTCAATCGGCCGCCTGCCGCCGGACGCCCCGCTGCCGGACTGGCTGGCGCAATCACCGATCGTCGCGATCGTGCGCAGCGAGCGCGAACTCTCCATCCTGTGCGCAACCTCCGCCATCGCCGCGCCGCGCGAGGGCGAGTGGCGCGATGGCTTCGCCGGCTGGCGGACCGCCGGCACGCTCGACTTCGACGCCGTCGGGATCATGTCGCGCCTGTCCGGCGCCCTCGCCGCCCGCGCCATCCCGCTGCTGGCGATCTCCAGCTACGAGGCCGACTACCTCCTCGTGGACGCCGACCGCGCCGCCGAAGCGGAGCGGGCCCTGCTTGAGGCTGGCTTCGCAATCGGCGACCGCCAGCCGCCGCCCACGCGCAAGATCGAGAAGGTCAACCTCGCCCGCGCCATGGCGTCCTTCCCCCAAGCCTGGCGCCCGAAGATCATCGCCGATGTCAACGACTGCCAGGTCAAGGTCGCCCGCCTGACCGGCGCCTTCGAGTGGCACCACCACGCGACCGAGGACGAACTGTTCCTCGTCATCAAGGGCGCCCTGCGGATGCTGATCCGCGAGCACGGCGCCGAACGCGAGATCCGGCTCGAGGAAGGCGAGTGCCTCCTGATCCCCCGCGGCACAGAGCACCTGCCCATCGCCGACGAAGAGTGCCACGTGCTCCTCGTCGAGCCCGCCACCACGCTGAACACCGGCAACGCGATCAGCGAGCGGACGGCGCCGGCCGAGCGCCTGTAGCTGTTGCGCAGGGATCGGCGATCAGCGATCTGGATCATTCGCGCAGTTGCGCCAAGGCTCGACCCTCGACGCCCGACCCCGCTGACTCCCTGTCCCCACCCGCCGACCCTCGACCCCCGTACTATCCCCCAGATCCAGTCCGGGGAGGTCCAAAGGAGGGGCCCTGCTCGTGACATTCCGGATGTTTCAGGTGGACGCTTTCACTGCGCGCGTCTTCACCGGCAATCCCGCGGCAGTCGTGCCGCTGGAATCGTGGCTGCCCGACGCCACGCTCCAGGCCATCGCAGCGGAGAACAACCTCTCCGAAACCGCTTTCTTCGTACCGGCGGCCGGCGACGGCGCCGACTACGACATCCGCTGGATGACGCCGACGGCCGAGGTTGACCTGTGTGGCCACGCCACGCTCGCCAGCGGCTTCGTGCTGCTGGAACTGCTCGGGCACGGGCGCGATGAAGTCCGCTTCGCCACCCGCCAGCGCGGCATCGTCAGCGTGCGCAAGATCGACCAGCTCTTCTGGCTCGACTTCCCCGCGATGCCGCCGGAACCGGTCGACGCGTGGCCCGGTCTCGGCGAGGCGCTGGGCTGCCGACCCCGTCAGATCCTCAAGGCCCGCGACCTCATCGCCGTGCTCGACACGGAGCAGCAGGTGCGCGAGCTGGCGCCCGATATCGACGCCGTCGCGCGCCTGGACGCCCACGCCGTCATCGTCACCGCCCCCGGCGCCGATACCGACTTCGTCAGCCGCTTCTTCGCCCCGCGCATGGGGATCGATGAGGACCCGGTCACCGGCTCGGCCCACTGCCAGCTCGTCCCCTACTGGAGCGCCCGGCTCAAGGAGAAGCTGCTCTCGGCCCGCCAGCTCTCATCCCGCGGCGGCGAGATCGCCTGCGAGGACCGTGCCGACCGCATCGCCATCGGCGGCCAGGCGGCTCTGTACCTGGAAGGGACGATCTCGCTGTAGGGCGTCCTAACCTCACACCGGCGTCTGTCGCAACCTCCCAACTCGAAAGGCGATCGCATGTCCCGCTACTCCATTGACGAGTTCGTCAGCAAGACCCGCCAGCAGGACCGCGGCGAGGGGCTCTTCGAGTTCGAGTCCGAGCGACTGCTCGAGGTCAACCTCGATGGCGCCATCTGGATGAAGATGGGCGCCATGGTCGCCTACCGGGGCGATGTCAAGTTCACGCGCGAGCGCATCCTCGAGAAGGGCGTCGGACGCATGCTCAAGAAGGCCGTCAGCGGCGAGGGCGCCCAGCTCACCAGGGCCGAGGGACGCGGGCAGGTCTACCTCGCCGACGAGGGCAAGAAGATCGCCATCCTCGATCTCGGCGGCCAGTCGATGTTCGTCAACGGCAACGACCTGCTCGCGATGGAGATGTCGGTCGACTGGGACATCAACATCATGCGCAAGGTCACCGCCATGCTCGCCGGCGGCCTGTTCAACGTGCGACTGGAGGGCCAGGGGCTGGTGGCCATCACCACGCACTACGAACCGCTCACGCTCATGGTCGAACCCGGCCGCCCCGTCATCACCGATCCCAACGCCACCGTCGCCTGGTCCGGTTCGCTGACGCCCGAGTTCAAGACGGACGTGTCCTTCAAGACCTTCCTCGGCCGCGGCAGCGGCGAATCCATCCAGATGCGCTTCGAAGGCAACGGCTTCGTGGTGGTGCAGCCCTACGAGGAGCTTGCGCTGCAGAGCAGCTCCAGCGGCTGAGGCCCGCAGAGCCGCGTCCCGCATGTGCACGCCGTGCGCGCGCAAACACGTCGCTCGCCGGAAATCTCACGCGCATCGACCACCGGTGCGCGCCGATTCGCGCCCCTCCCGCCCTTCCCGCTTGCACTTCGCGCAGAATCCCCGAAAATGCAGGCGTGTCCGATCGCTTCGACATCCCGTCCGACGTCGCCGCTGAACTCGAGGCCATCGACGCCCTCGACGACCAGTTCGACGCCGAACTCGATGAACTCGACGACGACTTCGAAGATGCCGCGCGCAGCGCCGGGCAACAACGGGTGGGGCAGGATTCCATCCTGCCGACATCAGAGCCCCGCGCGCAGCACCCCGACCCCATCGCCCTCGACCACCTCTACGAACTGCTCACCCACGGCGCCCCGGCCGAAATCGCCGAACACCTCGGCTGGGCCCTGACCGACCTCCTCCAGGTCATCTCGCGCGAAGACTTCACGGCCCTCGCCCACAAGCACAGCGAAGCCCTGCGCACAATCGCCATCATCAACGCCGCCGCGGCTCTCCCCGAAGCCATCGAAGCCCTCCGCGCCTGCTGCGCCGAAGCCGAAGACCTGCGCGACCGCCGCCTCGCCGCCCAAACCCTCCTCCGCTTCCTCACCCGCCCCCCCTCCTGCCGCTCCCCCGCCGCCGGCGGGGGAGCTGTCTCGCGCAGCGAGACTGAGGGGGTAAATCAAGTCCGCGAGCGCAGCGACTCCTGCCGCGCCCCCCCCGCCCGCGGGGGGGC
>JBICIE010000166.1:0-2610 GCA_043101635.1 Phycisphaerales bacterium JB039
GGGCGTTCCTCTTCGATGCCCTTCATGAACTCCTCGTGTGAGAGCGACTCCACAACCACTGTCGCCCGGTCCAGTTTGGCGACGGTGAAGCCTTCCCACCGCTCGACTATCGACGTCGGCGGATGAGGCAATCCGAACTGAAGGCCGTAGACCCGCACCGGAGCATCAGCTTCGCGCGGCTGCAAGCGCACCGGCTTCACGTTCACGATCTCACGCCGTTCCGGCTGCTCGTCCAGCCACTGTGTGATGGTCCGGTACTCGTAGCCCCGCCCAACCCAGACCAACACCAACAGGAGGCTGAGAAGCCCGGCCACCGCAGTCACGATCAACCAGCGTCGCTTCGCCGACACGCCTGCTCCCTGTCCCCGCCGCGAGTACCATCGCGCTCGCAGGGAACGCTCTGGAGAGGGTACGACACATGGCGGCGAAGGAGTTGATGCGCATCTCGCTCGATGGCGACTGGGAGATCCTGCCGGATCCGATGGATCGCGGCCGGCGGGACCGCTGGTTTGCCGAGGCGCCGGAGGAGGGCTGGCGACCGATCACGGTCCCCAGCGCCTGGCAGGGCGTGGTCGGTGAGACCGAGGCGGATGTCTGCTGGTACCGGCGGCGGTTGCCGGAGGCGCCGGCGGGCGGGGGCGGGGTCTGGGTCCGGTGCGAGTCCAGCGCCACCGACACGCAGGCGTGGGTCGGCGGGATCGAGGTCGGCGCCAGCAGCGGCGACTGGGCGCCGTTCGAGTTCGACATAACCCGGGCCGCGGCCGACGCCGGGCCGCAGGCGGAACTGCTGGTGCGCGTGGATCGGCGCCGGCCGGATCCGCCGCGCTGGATCGATGGCGCCCCGGTCAACAGCGGGCACATCACCAAGGGCTTCCACGATGTCCTGAGCATGCAGCACGCGGGCCTGTGGGGCAGCGTGAGCCTGCGGACGACCGGCTCCGCGGCGATCCGGCCCGGCGGGGCGCTGGTCAACGCGGACGCCGAGACGGGCGAGGTGCGCGTGACGGTGGATCTGCACGAGCCGGCGCCGGGCGCGGGCGCCATCGTCGAGATCGCCGGCCCGGATGGCAACGCGATTGGCAGCGCAGACGCCCGGTTCGATGGCGCCCGAGCCGTCGTCAACCTGCGCATCGATGATCCGGCCCTCTGGTCGCCTGAGTCCCCCACCCTCTACACCGCCCGGGTCCGGCTCGAGGTCGATGGGTCCGCGAGCGACGAGGCGTCGGTTCGCTTCGGCTTCCGCACCGTCCGGACGGGCGGATCGGACAACAAACGCATACTCCTCAACGGCGCCCCGGTCTTCCTGACCGGCATGCTCGACTGGGGGCACGAGCCGGAGACCGGGGCGCCCGCGCCCGCGCCGGAAGTCGTGCGGGCCCGCTTCGAGCATCTCAAGGCCATGGGCTTCAACCTCGTCTGCATCTGCATGTGGTACCCGCCCGAGTGGTTCTACGACATCGCCGATGAGACCGGCATGATGCTCTGGCAGGAGCATCCGGTCTGGAAGAGTCCGATGCGCCCGGAGCTGAACGATGAGTTCAAGGCGCAGTTCGATCGCTTCTTTCGGCGCGATGTCAACCACCCGTCGGTGGTGATCGTCAGCGGCTCGTGCGAGCACGAGCGGATCGAGCCGGAAATTGCGGAATGGTGGTGGTCGACGGCGCGGCAGATGCTGCCCGACCGGCTCGTGCAGGTGCAGACGGCGTTCCTGGAATGGGGCGAGTCCGACCGCTCCGATGTACACGATGAGCACACCTACGAGACCATGGGCCGCTGGGTGCAGTACCAGCAGGACCTGGAAGATGAGCTGAACACGCGCTCGGCCCGGCCCTTCGTGATGGGCGAATCGATCCTGTACGCGACGCTGCCGCCCGTGCGCGAGCTGCGACAGCGCTACGGCGATGACCTCCCGTGGTGGGCGCCGATCCGCATGGGCGAACTGGAAGCCTTCTGCGACGATGTCGAGCAGCGCTTCGGCCCCGAGGCGCTGGAGCGGTTCAATCGGGATGGGCGCAACTGGCACCTGGCCGGGCGCAAGCGGCAGATGGAGGTCTTCCGCCAGCGCCCGTCGCACGCGGGGCTGGTGATGAATCACCTGCGCGATGTGCCGGCGTGCCCGTGCGGGTTCCAGGATGATCTGGGCGCCTGGCGCTTCGAGCCGGCGGAGACGCGGCCGTGGCTGGCGCCGGCAGCGCTGCTGCTGCGCACGCCGGGCGAGCTGCGCGGGTTCGCCGGCGGGCAGCGGCTGGCGTGCGAGATCGGGGTGAGCAACTTCGGCCCCGAGCGCCTGCGCGGGCGGGCGCGCATCGAGATCCGGTCGCTCCGGGAACGCGAGTCGATCGAGGTAGATCTCGACGCCCCCTGCGGCGAGGTCATCTGGGCGCCAATCGAGATCGACCTGCCGCGGGCAGCCGACCCGACGCCAGTCGCCGTGCGCGCCGAGATGGATGGCGCCGAGGCCAACGCCTGGACGCTGTGGGCCATGCCCGAGCGCGCCATCCCCGATGGCGTGGCCATCGCCGACGTCGCCGGGTTCACCGAAGCCGAGCGGGCCCTGACCTTCGAGGAGCGCAAGTACAGCAGCGGCTGGGGAGATCGGAAGAGCACACG
>JBICIE010000167.1:0-5150 GCA_043101635.1 Phycisphaerales bacterium JB039
GCAAAGTGCCGCGCAACTCCCCACGACTCCTCCGGATGTTCAGTCTTCGCGGCGACGCACCACGCCGCGATGTACAGCATGTTCCCCGCCTCGGCCTCCCGCGGCATCGGCGCCCAGCCCCACTCGAACTCCTCGATCTGCCGGTACGGCGGGACCAGCCACCGGCCCACGGGCCCCTGCATCGCGGCACGCCCGGCCATGAACACGCTCGAACTCGTCTCCAGCTCCTCGCGCGCGTCCCCGAAGATGCGGAACACCTCGGGCTCATCCCGCCACGACCGCAGCCGCTCCAGCGACGCCAGCACACGCGGATCATCCGTCCGCACGCGGCTGAAATCGTCGGTCGTCAGGTCCGTCCCCTGGGCCCACAGCATCAGGCGCAGCAACTGCGCCCCGCGCAGATCAACCGCGGCCCCGCGCAGCCCCGCCCCGGCGCTGACCTGGCGCGAGATGCGCTCGAAGTCATCCCACGTCCACCCCGGCTGCGGCGGCGCCACCCCCGCGCGCGCAAAGGCGTCCTTGTTGTAATAGAACCCCATCGGCGTGAACGACATGGGCAATCCGTACAGCGGCCCCGCCCCAAGCTGCTGCCCATCGAAGCGAAACCCGCTGATCGCCTCCTCGATCAGGTCATCGGCCTCGAAGCCCAGCTTCCCCGCCGCGGCATCCTGATCCAGAAACGGCTCGATGTCCATCAGGATCCCGCGCGGCGCATAGATCGGCAGGTGATACGCGTTCAGAAAGAACACATCCGGCGGCTCGCCCGAGGCGATCATCGTCTGCAGCTTCGCTGCGTAGTTCGCCCCGGCGTTGATCCGCTTGATGCGAATGCCCGGATTCGCCCGCTCAAAGCTCTCCGTCAGGCTCTGGACGATGGCGTCCTCATCCCGGTCCCCCCAGTGCAGCACCACGACCTCGACCCGCTCCCCCACCGCCTCCGCCTGGCGCAGTGGTCGCGTCGCGACCCAGTAGAACGACCACGCCACGATCGCCAGCGCCACCGCCGCCAGCGACCAGCGCACCAGTCGCATCACCCAGCGTGCGCATAGGCTCACCAGGCCCGCCGGCTCGCGGGAAACGCCTTCGCTGCCTGCCGGCTCGCGCTGCACCATCGGAGGGTATCAAGCCGTGCGACTCCCCGCCCTTGCGCCGCTGCTGTCTCTGATCCTGACCGCCCCGGCCACCGCCCAGCCCGAGCGCCTCGCCGATCCGATGCGCCCCATCTGCGCGCTCACCGACAGCAGCTTCACCCTCCAGTACTACACCACCGAGCCCACCGAGACCCGCGTGCAAGTGCGCGAAGCCAATCACAGCCTCGGCGCCCTCCGCGGCCTCATGGATGCGCCGACCAATCCCTGGGACACCCCTGCCGCCACCGAAATCACCGGCCCCCCCGGCAAGCGCACCTATCACCGCATCACCATCGACGAGCTGGCCCCCGGCCGGCGGTACTTCTACCGCATCTGGGACCCCGCCGCCTCCCCCACCGGCGCCGAGCAGGACTGGGGCGCTGCCGGCGGCTGGCAGCGCGAGTACGCCATCGCCACCCTCGCCGCGCCCGGCCATCGCACGATCGTGCGCCATCCGGTCAAGGTCCTGCTCATGCCCAACGTCATCAATGTCGAGTCCGCCGCCGTCGCCGCGGCAGATGGCGAATCTGTCCCCCACCCCCAGCCCATGAGCGCCGAGCGTCTCGAACTCATGAAACGCGAGATCGAAGCCGCCAGCCGCTTCTTCTTCATCAACAGCGGCCTCCGCTTCTGGGTCGACTTCGAAGTCGTCGTGGATGACCGCTGGCAGCGCTGGGGCCCCGAGGCCACGGCGCAGTCCCATCCCGACTTCGACAGCGCCTTCTACCAAGGCTGGCCCGTCTGCCGCAGCTACGCCGGCGTCGATTACCGCTCGCCCGGCGGCGGCGAGTTCACCTTCTTCGATCCTGCCGACCCCGCCTCCGTTCTCGGCGCCAACCCCACCGGCGCCGACCCCTTCCCCAGCCAGATCGAGATCGCCTTCCCGCGCCGCTGGCGCCCCGAACTCGGCCAGTGGTGGTACTACACCAGCGGCGGCGGCACGCTCGGGGTTGACAGCGTGCCCAATGGCATCCCCGGGCGCAGCCAGTTCCTCGGCGGCTACGACACCTGCTGGCTCGTCACGCACGAGTTCCACCACCAGATGGAGTCGCTGGGCGCCATCTCCCTCGCCTTCCGCGAGGATGAGCGCATCGTCTTCAACCACTGGGCCCCGCGCAGCCGCAACCGCGCCCCGGATGCCGCCAGCGGACCCGAGGGCGAGCAGCGCCCTCACCCCTGGACCACCAGCGCCCGCCACGGCGAGCACTATGATGGCATGGCCTACTGGGACCGCACGCTCACCGACATCCAGTGGCTGCGCATGATGCTCGGCGAGGTCATCACCGTGGCCGATGCCGATGGCGACGGCGTGCCCGATGCTGATCCGCGCCTGCCCATCGATGAGGCCCGCTTCGGCAGCGACCCAAGCAAGGTCTCGACCGACGGTCACATCACCGACTTCGAGAAGATCATGCTCTCGACCTGGGCGCCGGCGCCGTTGCAGGTGTCGTGGCTCAAGCCCGATCAGACCTTCGCCCGCCCCGACCCCCGCAATCCCGATTCCGATGGGGATGGCGTGATCGACGCCGAGGATGCCGCGCCCCTCATCCCCCACCCGCCCTTCATCTGGCCCGGCCCCGCCGCCGCCGATGGCGACCCCGCCGAGTGGACGGATGTCCCGCTGACCGGCGACATCGACGCGCCCGACCTGCGCGCAACGTATCAGCACCAGCACGATGAGCGGGCCTACACCGCGCTCATCACGCTCACTGGCGACTGGCGCCGGGCCCGCATCGTGCTCGATGGCGAGGGCAAGGGCGTGTACTCCGGCGAGGGTGTGCAGGCCTTCGAGATCCGGCCCGGCGCAGGTGGCGCAGCGCCCGAACTGCGCCCCACGTTCGTCGGCGTACGCGGGCTGTCGTGGAAGTCATCGCTGGCAGATGATGGAACCGCGCTGGTCGAGATCGAGATCCGCAACTGGGCCGACCCCCACGAGCAAGACAACCGCGGCTGGTTCTGGCAGGGCGCCGGGCGCGAGGTCGGCGTGACCATGGAGGTCACCAATCCCGCCGGCGGGATCTACTCCATGTTCGAACCCTACCGCCCCTTCTACTGCCTGATGCTCGAGCCGGCCGGCCAGCCCGCCATGCCCGGCTCGCCCCCGCCGCTGCTTACGCGCGACGAAGCCGACCTGGTGATCACACCCGATTCCCCTCCCACTGCGCTCGACCGCCTCGACATCGGCCGCGGCTGGAGTGTCGCCGATGGCGCCTGGCGCCACGCGGGCGCCGGCGAGTCCGCGCTCATCATCGGCGGCCTCGAAGCCGGCGACTTCGACCTGCTGGCCATCGTTGAGGCGCGGCAGGATGCCATCCTCGGCGCCTACGTGCGCGGGCAGGAGCGGATCGGCGCTGCCCACGACTACTGCATGTTCGTCGGCGGCTACAGCAACACGCGGACGCGCCTGCGCCTGTTCGGCAAGGAGACCGGCGACAGCGGGCAGATGGTCAGTCCCGGCCGGCACACCATGCAGTTGTCGCGCCGCGGCGGGGTGATCTGGGGCCTGTGGGATGGCGAGTGCATCCTGTGGAGCTACGACCCGCGCCCCCAGCAGGTGGTCGATCGGCTGGCGGTGCTCGGCGGCTACGGCGGCGCCCAGGTCGTCCACGAGATCCGCCTGCGCACGCGGTGAGGGCAGGAAAAAAGACAGGAACGCAGAGTGCGCAGAGGGCGCAGAGTCACGCAGAGGGGGAGGGGGTGTCGTGCCACCGATGTCGGCTCTGCGACATCGGTGTTCGTGGCATCGCCCTTCCGGGCGATGTTGCATCGGGCGCAAGGGCGATGGCGCCGAGCCCGAAGGGCTCGCCGTTCATAGCCGGGGGTCGAGCGAGCGCAGCGAGCGACAACCCCCGGGCACGGTGCGCATGAGCGATGCGACCCCGACGGGGTCGCCGTGGCGCCATCAGCGCGCCGATCCTCGCTGCGGGGACCCCATCGGGGTCCGCACTCATTTGGCACCGATTCCGGGGGCGGCGTCCGCCCGCCGGCGGACTTGCCCCCGGCTATGCGCGTCCGGCCCTTCGGGCCGAAGATGCGCCCTCCGGAGATCGCGGCGCAGCCGCGTAGAATCACTGCGTGGGCCCGCGAGCGGGCGCACGCCCGCTTGCGGCCACGCCGGCGCACTTCTTCCATCCCGCCGCCCGCCTGCATCTACTGACCTGCGGTGATCGCGCGGTCGGCCCACTCAATGCGAATCCGGTGCTCCAGCAGGAGTTGGTTGCCGATTGCATCCGATGCAATCATTCCATCCTGCAGGTGATGTCGGTCGGTGCAGAAGATGCCGATGGCGCCCGCGCTCGGCCGCATCCAGACATCGGTATCCGGCAGAATCTGATAGGGGTCGCCGGTTGTGGGACAAACGAACCACTGTCTCCCATGGGAGTCGATCGCTGCCTGAAGCGCGACACTGACGTCGAGTTCATCGCCGCGGCTCCTCTGGTCTACAAGGCCCGAGTAGATGAACAGGGCAGCTTCATGCTGCCGCCACGAGCAATCGTTCGTCAGCGCGTACTCCCACCGCGACTGCTGCCATGAAACCGCCGCCGTGATGATGAGAGCGGTGACAATCACGGCAGCGACCACCCATCCAAGATAGGTAGTCACGACCGCTGACCGCTTCGCTCGCTCGGACATCCCGCTCCTCGGCCTCCCGGCGCCGACATTAGGAACCAGCAGATTTCCTCTTGGCGCCGGCTGATGCGGCCGCGAGGGCCGATCAGCCGCGGCGTGGGATTCTAAGCCGCTGCGCGGCCATCTCCGAAGCTGTCGACAGGCGCCCCCGGACCCGGGTTCGGGGGAGCGGCAGCGCAGCGCGCTGCCCCGGGATCGGGGGGCGCTGGCCCTGGCGCCCGGCGCCCGCTCCCGGTTCCGGGGCGCATGCGCCCTGCTGTGCGACTCCCCATTCCGGGGGCTGGGCGCGCTTATCGCGACGCTGGGCGCGCTTCCAGCGCTTCCCAGCGCGCTTTCCGTGCTCCGCGGCAGCGCATCTGCGCTCTGCGGGAGCGGCGCCGCGGAGCGCAG
>JBICIE010000168.1:0-3871 GCA_043101635.1 Phycisphaerales bacterium JB039
TGTGCTCTTCCGATCTCTGCAGGCCGCCGTGCAGGCGGTCCTCTTTGCTGAAGATGCCGATCTGGTCGGCGAAGGCCCTGATCGACCGGGCGTCGGTGATGTCGAGTTGCCAGCTTACCCGCCGGGCGTCGCGGTACTTGACCCACCGCTGGCGCAGTGACGCGATGACACCGAAGCGAAGCAGCAGGTGCTGCACCTGGCGGGCCAGCCGTTCGCTGACGGTGGCGTAGCCGAGCTGCGCCTGCCCGGACTTGAGCGTCGTGGCCCAGCCGTCGGTGGCGAACAGGCGGTTCAGCAGCAGTGCGAGCAGTTCGCGGCGAACCCGGAAGACCGGCGCCGGGATCCGCTTCTCGGCAGCGCCGCGACCCATGAGCCCCAGCTCGGCCAGCCAGCGCGTCAGGGGATTCGGCTGGTTCATCCGCATGGCGTCCACGCCGCCGGGGCACAGCCAGTCGGGTGCGACTTCCAGAAACTCCGAGAGCTTCAGGGCCTGGGCGCCGGTGGGGCTGGTGGCGCCGCTGGTCCAGTGCGTCAGCGTCGCCGGAGAGACCATCATGTGTTGCGCCACGGCGCGCGCGGTCGTGCCGCGGCTCTCGATGGCCTGCTTCAACTGTCGGGCGAACCGCAGGCGCGCTGCGCCCACGCCGCTGCGATCGGCGGAGATGCGCCAGGATGGCGCCTCCCACTCCCGCGTGCTGCTCAGGCGCAGGTGAAGCGAGCCGAAGGCGGCGATGGCCTCGGCGAAATCTGCAGCAATCCGCGGGCTCGAACTGGTGAAGCGGGGGTTGGTCCCGGTCAGCCCGCCATCGCTGATCAGATAGGCGAGCAGCTTGACCTCGCACTCGCGCATGTCGCCCGCACCGAAGGCTTCGAGCCGGCGCGGCGCGGCGATGCGATCGCCGGCGCCCAGGTCCGACAGCGGGATCCATCCGTCGATGGTCAGGAAGGGGTGCGTGAGGGTCGTCACGATGCGCCGCCCGAGACGCGTTCGCACCTCGAAGACGGGCTTGACGCCATCGTCCACGAACGCCGAGGGCGTTGCCCAGTCCAGCTTCAGATCATCGCGCAGGGTCGGGATCGGCCCGGCCTGGCGGCGCACGACCTCTTCAATCGTCACGACTGAGCCGTCGGCCAGCGTGATCTCCGAGTCGTGCGCCAGGCACTTGCCCATCGACGGCCTCGCCGCCACGATGATCATCTCGCCCGGCTGCAATCCGCTGAGCTTCTCATCCAGGTCGTCGAAGCCCGTGTGCAGCCCGCTGACCAGCCGGCCCTCGACCGATTCGATGCGGTCCACCTCGTCCTGGAGCAACTGCGCCAGGTTGGCGAAGGCGGCCTTGTCTTCCTCGCGCGCGATCTCGAAGACCTTGGATTCGGCCCGGTCGATCGCCTCGCGGACATCCTCGGGGCCGTCGCCGCCGACGTGGTACGCCTCGTAGAGGATTTCGCTTGCCGCGCCGATCAATCGGCGCAGGCGTGACTTGTCGGCGACCAGCCGGGCGTAGTGGGGGGCGTTGACCGCGCTGGGCACCCCCTCGGCCAGGCGCACGAGATACTCGGCGCCGCCGACTTCCTCCAGTTCGGCGCGGTCGCGCAAGCGGTCAGTCAGTTCGACCAGGTCGGTCTCGGGATTGCGGTCGGCGATCTCCCGCAGGACATCGAAGATGGTGGCGTGGGCGGCGCTGTAGAAGTCGTCACCGGAGCTGACATGGTCCAGCACATCGACCAGGGCGCGCGGGTCGAGGATGATCGAGCCCAAGAGCGACATCTCCGCCTCCGGCGAGTGCGGCGGGAGGCGGTCGAAGAGCTTGTCGACCTCGATGCGGGGGCGGGCGGGCGTCCGTGCGCGCTGTGCGGTTCCATCCATGGCGTGCTGATTGTGGCGCCTCGCCGGGCCCGCAGCGCAGGAAAACTCCGGCGGCTGTCTAACGCCCGGGTGGCGACAGCGTATCCTCGGAAATGTCCACCACGACTCCACATGATCGCTCGCCCAGCCCGCTTGCCGGGCCCGCAGAGAGCCTCTCCGACCCGCTGCCCCCCGATCCCATGCCCACCTTCCGGCGGTGGTTCCATGAGGCGGCCCAGTTCGGCGGCCTGCCCAACCCCAGCGCCATGACGCTCGCCACCGTCGATGGCGCCGGGCGGCCCGCGGCCCGAACGCTCCTGTGCAAGGGCTTCACCGACGATGCCCGGCTCGACTTCTACACCAACCGCCAGAGCCGCAAGAGCGAGGACTTGCGCGCCAACCCGCGGGCGGCGATCCTGTTCCACTGGGATTTCGCCGGCCGCCAGGCCCGCTTCGATGGCCCGGTTCAGCCCCTGTCCGACGCCGAGAACGACGCCTACTTCCGCAGTCGCCCCTGGGGCCGCCAGATCGGGGCCTGGGCCAGTGATCAGAGCCGGCCGATCGGCTCCCGGGCCGACCTGGAGCGGCGGATCCGTGAGGTGATGCTCCGCTTCGGGCTTGATCCGGCCAGCCCGCCGCCGGCGGACGCCCCCGCGGAGATCCCGCGTCCGCCGCACTGGGGCGGGTACCGGCTGGTGGCCGAGCGGGTCGAACTGTGGGTGGCCCAACTGGCCCGCCTGCATGATCGGGCCGAGTGGCGCCGGACGCTAGAGCCGGCGCCCGGGCCATGGCAGGCCACCCGCCTTCAGCCCTGACGTCCCAGAATGGCGCCGTGGACCGCTCCCCGGGTCCGGGGGTCAATGTGCCGGCCGGGCGGGCCGATGAGGACTGCCGGGACCTTTCCCGGGCATCCTGGATGGGGAGTGGCTGTTGACGAAGCCCCGGTGTCAACTCAGTGCGGCTGAGGTCGATGAAGTTCTCGCGCTGATCGACCGCCGGCTCGACGCCATCGGCATCGACAGCCGGCCGGAGATCGTGGCGCGGATGCTCGACCTCGTCGGCGACCCGTCGGCCGGGCTGGCCGACTATGCCCGCGTCATCAAGACCGACATGGCGATGACCGGGCGGCTGCTCAAGATCGCCAACAGCGCGCATTTCGGACAGACTCAGCCGGTGACCTCGCTGGAGCGGGCCTGCGTGATCCTCGGCATCGAGCGCATTCGCTCGATCGGCCTGGGGTTCTACCTGAGCCGGTCGGCGGCGAGCGACGAGGCCTTCAGCCGCGTCGTCTGGGGGCAGTCGGTCTTCCGCGCCAATCTCTGCGCCAGGCTGGCCTCGGCGATCGGCTGCGGGCTCGGCTCCGAAGCGTTCGTCGTAGGGCTGATGATGGATGCCGGGCTGCCACTGCTCCGCCGGCTGCTCGGGGCCGAGGCGTTCGACGCGGTGCACCAGCCGAAGGAGCCGCCGACGCGCCAGTTCCGGCGCGAGTTCGACACGCTGCCGTACACCCGCGACGATGTCGTCAGCGCCCTGTGCCGGCGCTGGAAGATGCCGCCGGTGCTGTCGCGGCCGCTGGAGTGGCGCCACATCGCGCCGGCCGACACGCGGCGCGAGGAGCCCGAACATGTGCTGCACCGCATCGCGTACTACGCCGGCGCTGTGCACCTCGGCGCCGGGGCCCAGCCGCACGAGGCCCTGCCGCTGCCGAGCATGGCGGTGCGATACCTCGGGCTCGATCACAACCAGCTCACCGAGGTGTTCGCCCGGGCCGTCGAGGAGTACAACGCCACCGAGGAGCTGTTCCGCTCGGTCGCCGACCGCGTGGGCGATCTGGATGGCCTGGCGGCGACGCTGCACGCCCGCCTGACCGGCGAACTCGACGCCGCGGCGGCCCGCAGCATCGCCGGCGATATGGCCGATGGCCCGCAGCGCTTCGAACTCGACGTCGCGTCGGTTGAGTTCGATCGGGACTACGAACATCCGGGCTGGCTGCTGGCGTTCCTGGTCGACTCCCGCGGCCGGCGG
>JBICIE010000169.1:0-5248 GCA_043101635.1 Phycisphaerales bacterium JB039
CAGCAGGATGTCCTCGAAGACGAACATGAGCCGGCGGATCTGCTCGACCAGGTCCGGATCCTCGGCCTCGAGGCCCTCCATGATCGCCTTCTCGGTGGCGCGATCGGCGAGATTGAGGATCTCGGCGACCGTGTCCACGCCGCCGGCCCGCTCCATGCTCTTGCCGAGCATGTTGGCGAGGCGGCTCTCGAGGCCCTGCTCGACCTCGCGGATCACCTCGGGATTGGTCTGCTCCATGTTGGCGATGCGCTTGATGACCTCGATCTGCTTCTGCATGGGCAAGCCGACGAGGATCTCGCTGGCCTTGTGGTGCGGCAGGTGGCAGACGATCAGCGCGATGGTCTGCGGGTGCTCATCCTGGATGAAGGTCAGCAGGTTCTCGCTCTCGGCGCGCTGCAGGAAGCTGAAGGGCGTGCGCTGCACCTGCGTCTGGATCTGGGCCAGCACGCGATCGGCCATCTGGGGATCGAGCGCCTCCTGCAACAGACTCCTGGCGTAGTCGAGGTTGCCCTCGCCGGCGTACTGCGAGGCCACCGTCAGGTGGTAGAACTCCTCGACGATCTCGGCCTGCAGCCGGGAGGGCACCCGCCCGAGGCCGGCGAGTTCGCGCGTGACCTCCTCGACCATCTCGGTCGGCAGCCGCTTGAGCACGCGGGAGGCGTTCTCGGGCCCGACCGCGAGCATGAGCACCGCGGCCTTGGTCAGGCCGTGGAGGCTCTCGGCGGTCTCGGGCAGCTTCTCGTTGGGCTTGCGCGCCATGGGCTCGTCACTCGTCCTGCGCCAGCCAGGTGGCGACCAGGGAGGCGACCGACTCGGGCTTCTCGCCGACGAGGCGGGTCACCTGCTCCAGCATGCGCTGGGTGTGGATCTGTGCGTCATCGACCTCGATGCCGGCCATCGCCGCCTCGCTCTCGTCGGCCTCGCCGATCAGGTCGCTCTCGCTGTGCAGAGTCTGGGGAACGCCGGCCAGTTCCTCGGCGGTGGGAAGCGCGGCGCGCCGGCCGGCCTTGCGCACCATCATCGCCATCAGGCCCAGGGAGACGACGGCGAGGCCGCCGAGCAGGATCTTGTCCACCATCGGCCCCATCTCGAGGCCGGGGATCAGCGACGCCTGGCCGCCGGCGCCGTCGCCGGCGGCGCCCATCAGGTCGAGCTTGCGCGGCACCATGGCCACCTGGACCAGCACCGTGTCGATCTCGGTCGGCGCTGCGCCATCCGGGAGCAGGTGCGGGCGCACCAGATCGACGATGCGGGCCTTCTCCTGCTCGTAGCGGGCCTGGATCTCCTGCTCGGTCGGGGCGGGCGCCTCGGCGCCTTCCGCGGGCGCCGGCTGCTCGTCGACCAGCAGTTGTCGGATCCAGTCCTTGGGCACGGAGATCGACGCCGCCAGGCGCTTGACGGCGCCGCCGGGGTCTGTCTTCTCCTCCAGGCGCTCGCCGAATCGGCTCTCGAAGGTGGTTTCCTCGGTCGTCTCGGTGAGCTGCGTGCCGCCGCCTGAGCCGCGGTTGATCGAGAGCTGGGTGTTCGGGCGGGCGCCCGGCTCGGCGCCGCGGCTGGCCTGCGACTGCTGCGTCTCGGTGCGCAGTTCCGTCACCGGCGCCGTGACCGGGCGGCTGAACTGGACCGACCGGATGAACTCGCGCGCCACATTCGCGTCGACGGTAACCCAGACCTCCAGGCCGGGGATGTAGCTCAGCAGGCTGAGGACCTTGCGCTCCTTGGTGCGCTCGACGGTCTGGCGGTACTCGAGCGCCGTGCCTGGAATGAGTTCGTCTGGATCGGTCGCGCTGCGCGGAATGCCGTTGACCGCAATGCTGACGTCCTGCGGATCGAGCCGCGGCACAGCGCCGGCGACCAGCGACGCGATGGCGTCGATGTTCTTCTGCGAGAGCTGCTGGCCGCCGGTCGTCCGCACCGTCACGGAGGCGGTGGGCGACGTCGCCGCCCGGCCGAGCCCGCTTGGCGGCGGCTCGGTCACGATCACGCCCGCGGTGCTCACGCCGTCGAACGCCCGGATCCACGCGGCGATCTCGTTGCCCTTGGCGATCAACAGGTTCCGGTGGTTCTCCTCCCGGCTGCTGGTCCAGCTCTGCTTCTCGACCAGGGTCTCGAACATGAGCGACGTGTCCGCCGGCGCCCGTCCGCTCTCGGCGAGCTTGCCGCGCAGGGCTGTGGCCTGCTCGGCGGGGACGAGGATCTCGCCGGCGGGCCCGGGCTTGACCGGGTAGCTGGCCAGCACCGCCATGTAGTCTTCGCGCTGGACGTCGGAGAGGGCCACGCCGGGGAAGAGCGAGACCAGCTTCGGGCGCCCCGCGTACTGGCTGACGAGGAACAGCGCCATCACGAGGATGACGCACAGCGATCCGATCAGCATGCGCTCGGTCGGCCCCAGGCGCCCGAGTCCGGTCCGGATCGTCGCCAGGATTCGCCGCAACTGGTCCATCGGCCTCCGCCAGCATGCCGGCCGCCGCGGTCCCCGCAGCGCAGCGCACAACAGCGCTTGTTCGGCCGGCTAACTTCGGCCGCGGCGCAGCGCCCGCTTGAAATCGGCTCAACCCGGGCAAACGGACGTCCGTGCGCGCGCAATCCCTGCGCCTAGACGCGCATCTGCTTGACTTCCTCGTAGGCCTCCATCACCTTGTTGCGGATGCCCTGGAGCATCCGGAAGGCGGTGTCGGCCTTCTGGGTCGCCATCAGCACGCCCTCGACATCATCGCGCCGGCCGGCTGCGAGATCCTCGATGGCGGCAGTGGTCTCCTGCTGGAGCTTGTTGACCTCGCGGAGCTGGCGGAAGAAGGCGTCCTTGAAGTCGGCCCCTCCGGTCTCGGGAGCCGGCGCCGGGGCGCGACCCGGCTGCAGCGGGTTTGCTCCTCCTGCGCCAATCAGTCCGATCGGATCCGCCATCGTCCCTCCGGGGCTACGCGATCAGGCGCATCGCCTGTGCCATCATCGTCTTGGTCGCCTCCGCGGCGACAACGTTCGCCTCGTAGGCCCGCAGGGCCTCCAGGGCGTTGATCCGCTCCACCGCGGGGTTGATGTCCGGCTTCATGACATAGCCGCGCTCGTCGGCGTGCGGGCTGTCGGGGTCGTGGTCGGCCACCAGCGACTCGGGATCGGCCCAGATCTCGGCCACGTGCACGCCCATGCGGCGGGCGTCCGGCGTCGAGCCGGCCGGGTCGCCGTGGGCGAACATGACCTGCCTGCGCAGGTACGGGGCGTAGTTGCCCTCGGCGTCCTCCAGCGTCCGGGCGTTGGCGATGTTGGCCGCGATGGTCGCCATGCGGGTGCGCTGGGCGATCATGCCGCCCGTCGAGATATCAAGGGCGCCGTACATGGCTCGTCAGGCCTCCCTCATCCGGTTCGCTCGCTGATGGCGAGGCGCAGGGATTCGTGCCGGCTGCGCAGCAGGTCGGTCGCCAGGCGGAAGACGCCGACGTTCTCGGCCAGAGCCTGCATGGTGCGCTCCAGGTCTCGGTTGTTGCGGTCGTGAAAGAGCACGTTGGAGGAACTGGTAGCCGGGCGCAGGGTCAGGCGCCCGCGGGGCCCCACTTCCACCTCGGCGGTCGAGCGCATCGGCAGTGGCCCGCCGGCGCCGCCTCTGGCCCGGCGCCGGTCCACAGCCTCGCCCAGGGCCCGCTGGAAGGCGCTCGTGGAGACATCTGCCGGCCGATAGTCCGGGGTGTCGAAGTTGGCGATCGTCCCGGCGATGATCCGGTGTCGCTGCGCCGAGAACTGGGCCAGCGCCTCCAGCGCGGGGATCGCTCCGGAATTGGTGACATCGCCGGGAAACATCGGCCTGCCCTCCGCAAATGGCGGGCCAGCTACAGGGCGGCGTCGACCAGCTCCGCCTCCTTCCACTTCTTGAGCTTCAGCCCGATGGTGCGGACACCGATGCCGAGCGCCTTGGCGGTCTTCTGCCGATGCCCGCCGAAGCGCCGGAGCGTCTGCACGATGGCCTCACGCTCGATCTGCTCCAGGGTGTAGCCGGAGGGCGCGGCGAAACCGACATCGCGGTGGCCATTGCCATTCTGGTAGGCCGGCTCGAGGGATCTGGTCACGATCGCCGGCGGCGAATCGATCGAAGGCAGGACTTGCGCCGCCGGGGCCGGCGCTGCGCGGCCGGGGACGCCCTGGAGCCACGGCTCGATGCGGGCGCGGGAGACCGTCTCGCCGCGGGCGCCGAAGAGCACGACGGCCCGCTCGCAGATGTTCTGGAGTTCGCGGACATTGCCCGGCCAGTCGTAGCGCTGCAGCAGGTCGAGGGCGTCATCCTCGATCGCCATCGGCGGCCTGCCGTCGCGGGCGCAGATCTGCTCGATGAAGTGCCGGGCCAGCACCGGCACATCCTCCTCGCGGTCGCGCAGCGGGGGCAGGTGGATGGGCAGCACATTGAGCCGGAAGAACAGGTCATTGCGGAACTGGCCGGCGCCGACGGCCGCAGGCAGATCTCGGTTGCTGGTGGCCACCACACGCACGTCCACGCCGATCGTGGTGCTGGAGCCGACGCGCTCGAAGGCCCGTTCCTGGAGCACGCGCAGCAGCTTGGCCTGCACCGAAAGGCCGACCTCGCTGACCTCGTCGAGCAGGAGCGTCCCGCCGTCGGCCAGCTCGAAGCGGCCGCGCCGGAGCCGATCGGCGCCGGTGAAGGCGCCCTTCTCGTGCCCGAACAGCTCGCTCTCCAGCAGCGACTCGGACAGCGCAGCGCAGTTCACGGCGAGAAACGGCCCCTGGGCCCGTGGACTGAGATCGTGGACAGCGCGGGCCACGACCTCCTTGCCGGAGCCTGACTCGCCGATGATCAGCACGGTGCCGTGCGACTCGGCGACGTCGGAGACCTGGCCCTTGACGCGGCGCATCGCGGGCGAGTCGCCGATCAGGCGGTCCAGACCGAACCGGGCGCCGGCGGGCAGACGGCCGGCGCCAGCGGGCGCCTCGCCGGCGCGGGCCCGCAGCACGGCGTTCTCGCGGGCCAGGCGGGCGTGCTGGATGGCGCGCTTGACGCTGATGAGCAGTTCATCGCCCTCGAAGGGCTTGGTGACGTAGTCGTACGCCCCCAGGCGCATGGCCTCGACGGCGGTCTCGACGGCCGCATAGGCGGTCATGAGCACGACGGGCAGGTCGTCATCGACTGCGCGGATGCGCTCCAGCAGTTCGACGCCGGTCATGCCCGGCATCTTCAGATCGGTGACGACGGCGTCGGGCCGGCGCCGGGAGACGATCTCCAGCGCGGCAGATCGGAAGAGCACAC
>JBICIE010000170.1:0-10555 GCA_043101635.1 Phycisphaerales bacterium JB039
GCCTCCAGGTACCAGTCGCAGAAGTCACGCCAGAACACGTCGTAGAGCGTCTGGGCATAGACACTGAACTGGTACTCGCGCACCGCCTGCTCGCACGCCCCGGCGCTCTGGCGCAGGCGGGAGAGCATCCACCGATCCACCAGCCTGAGCGCCGCCGGATCGATCGGACCGGCGATCGGATCTTCCGCCTCGCGCAGGATGCCCAGCGCAAAGCGGGCGGCGTTCCAGATCTTGTTGCAGAAGTTCCGCCCCTCGTCGAACTTCGGGCTGGTATTGCGCCCGCTGGTCGGGTCGCGCTCCACCGGCATGCGAACATCCTGCGTCTGCGTCGTCATCTTGCACAGGGTGAAACGCATGGCGTCGGCGCCGTGACTGTTGATGATGTCCAGCGGATCGAGCCCGTTGCCCAGCGTCTTGGACATCTTCCGGCCTTCGCCATCCTGGATCATCGCGTGGATGAACACGTCGCGAAACGGCGCCGGCCCGGGACGCTCGCCCTGCTTGAGGAAGAACCGGTTGAACATCACCATGCGGCTGACCCACAGCGTGATGATCTCCCGGGCCGTGCAGAGCACATCCGTCGGGTTGAACGCCGCCAGCAGATCGGGAAAGTCCTCGATGCCGGTATCGCTGGCCGCCTGCTCGGGATCTGGCCATCCCATCGTGCTCAGGGGCCACAGGGCGCTGCTGAACCACGTGTCGAGCACGTCGTTGTCCTGCCGATATCCGCACGACTCGAGCTGCGCCACGATGCCGTGATCGGCGCCCTCTGGATCGCGCACGCAGACGAACGTCGGCGGCAGCCCTGGATCGATCGGTGCGCCGGGCTTCGGCGCCTCCTCGCCGGCGTACTGCGCCGCGATCCGGCCCGCCGCCGCCAGTTCCGCGAGCCTGGCCACCAGCGCCTCGGACTCGTCGCCAGCAAGCAGATCCATCGGCGCCTGGTCCGTCGCCGTCCACACCGGGATCCGGTGCCCCCACCAGAGCTGCCGGCTGATGCACCAGTCCCGCAGATTGTCGTGCCACGCCTCGTAGGTCTTGGCGTACCGCGCCGGACGGAACGCCAGCTCTCCGTCGCCGGCCTTGGGGTCCGGGCGCGACGATGGCCACGCCTCGAGCGACTCGCTGCTGCGCTGCTCCGCACGCAGGGCCCGCTGTGCCTCGCCCCGGAGCCGGTCATCGGTGACCCTGACATACCACTGATCGGTAAAATACGGCTCGATCGGGGCGTGACTGCGATAGCTGTGCCCCACGGTGTGGTGGTGGGGCCGGACACTCTCCAGCAGTCCCCGCGCCTCGAACTCACGTACCACGAGCGCGCGCGCCTCCTCCCGACTCTTGCCGAGGAAGACGTGGGCCCCGCTGGTCTCGTCCAGGTCGTCCCAGCCGTGCTTGTCGCTGATCGAGCCGTCGGGCGCCATGACGTTGATGATCGGCAGCCCGTGGCGCAGGCCGATATCGTAATCGTTGGGATCGTGCGCCGGCGTGACCTTCAGGAAGCCGGTCGCCAGGCGCGCCTTCGGGTCGGCGGACTCTGGATCCGCCATCACCACGTAGTCGTCCGCAATGATCGGAATCGCCCGCCCGACCAGCGGCAGTTCCACACAGAAGTCCGACAGGGCGCGCACCCGCGGATCGCGCGGGTTCACCGCCACCGCGGTGTCGCCCAGATACGTCTCCGGGCGCGTCGTCGCCACCGTGATCCAGGCCTGCTGCTCCTCCGGATGGGCCTCGGCGCCCGGGTAGCCCCGGGCCGCAAGCTCCGACCAGGTCACCGGGGTCGGCTCGTCATCGTGATCCCAGGGATGGGCAAGCGGGTAGCGCAGGTAGTAGAAGTGGCCATCCACTTCCACCATTTCGACCTCGTCGTCCGCCAGGGCGGTTTGCGTCACCGTGTCCCAGTTCACCAGCCGTTTGCCCCGGTAGATCAGCCCGTCCGCAAAGAGACGGAAGAAGGCCTCCCGCACGGCCCGCACGCACACGGGGTCCATGGTGAAGCGCTGCCGGCGGTAGTCGCACGAGCAGCCCATGGCGCGAAGCTGATCGGTGATGGCCTGCTCGAACTCGTCCTTCCACGCCTGCACCCGGGCCACGAACTGCTCGCGCGTGTAGTCGGTGCGCCGCTTGCCCTCGGTCTCCAGCAGTCGCTTCTCGACCACTGTCTGCGTCGCGATCCCGGCGTGATCGGTCCCGGGCATCCACAGCGTCTCATATCCCATCATCCGGTGAGCCCGCACCAGCACGTCCTGTAACGTGTTGTTCAGCGCGTGGCCAAGGTGCAGCTTCGCCGTCACGTTCGGCGGCGGAATCACGATCCCGTACGCCCGGGCGGAACCTTCCCGGACGCGACGCGGATCGGCGCCCATGGCCCCGGACGACTCCCACCGGCGCCAGACCCGCGCTTCGGTTTCTGCCGGGGAGTACTGTGTAGGAGGATCGCGGGGTTCGGACCGCTCGGATCGGTCTTTGCGGACTTGAGAAGCTGGGGTAGCCATTGAGATCGAGTGTAGTCGGGCCGATACGAAACTGACTATGGCACGAAGGCTCAAGCCAACGACCGTCCAGTCGGCCCAGGCCGCCGGCGCCCGGCCGCTCCAGCAGCCGCAGTGGCGGGCGCATGCTGCGCGACGGTGGGGGGGACGCCTGCTTACCGGCGCCATCGTCCTGGGTCTGGTCGGAGGCCTGGCGGCTCTGTGGCGGGCCGGCTTGTTGAACGACCCGGTCCAGCCCGAGAGCAGCGCCAGCCGCGCCGGCCCGCGCCATGCGGCGCAGGATGTCGAACAGCGCCTCGCCGCGGCACGGACGCTCATCCTCCAGGGCGAGCCCGACCGGGCCCTGGCCGCCATCGGGGCCGCCGTGATCGAGTATCCCGACGACCAGGATCTGCGCGTCGCCTACGCCGAGACATTCCTCCAGCTCGAGCGCCTCCCCGAGGCCTATGAGCAGTTCGTCGCGGCGCTCTCCATCGGGCCACGCGAGCCGGCCATCGAGTTCGCCGCCGGTACCCTGGCCAGCCGCATCGGCCGCCCGCAGCTCGCCATCGAGCACTTCTCCGTGGCGCAGGCCGCCGACCCGACCAACGCCGACTATCCGCTCTACCTCGGTCAGGCCCACCTTTCCATCGGTGAACTCGTCCCGGCGAAGGCCTGCCTCGTCCGCGCCGCCCTGCTCCGCGACGATGACCCGCGCCCCTGGGGCATGCTCGCCGAGATCGCTCTCCAGGAGAATGTCACCGACATCGCGCTGCAGCACATCACCAGGGCGAGGGCTCTGCAGCCCTCCGAGCCGGCCTGGAAGATGATCGAGGCCCGCGCGATGAAGCGCAAGGGTGAGCCCGAGCAGGCCCTCAGGCTGCTGCGCTCCATGAACGAGCAGCAGCAGTTGACCGGGCCGGTGGTACGCCTGATGGCCGAGTGCCACGGCATGCTGCGCGAGTCGGATGTCGCCGCGGCCCTGCTCTGCGAGGCCGCCGATACGCATCCCGACGATCCCTCACTCGCCCTGGACGCCGCCCTCTGGCTGGAGCGCACCGGTGACCGCGACCGCGCCCTCGCCTATGCCGAGCGCGCCGTCTCGGGCGGGGCCGAAGGCGCAGAGAAAGTCCTCACCCGCATCGCCGGCGTCGGCGACCGCTGAGCCCGGCTGGCGCAGTCAGCGTTGCGACCCGCCCTGGCCCTGGTTGTTGCCAAGCCCGATCAGGGCGTCGTTGGCCTGTCCGAATCCCGCCGGCTCGAACGAGAGTCCGAGGCTCGTCTCGTCGGTGATGTCGTTGTAGCGCAGGCTCGCGCTCAGGATGAAGTTCGGGAAGCGCCGGCTCAGTTCGCCCCCGATGAGCTGAAACGCGTTCTCATCGGTGTCGTACACGGCCCGCGCCCCGAACCCGTAGCGATCGCTCAGCTTGTAGTCGGCGCTCAGTCCGAGCTGCGTCGAGTCCTGCGAATTCACGTACCGGATCTCCGCGGCGGTGCTGAAGACCGGATCGTGCTGCACCGTCGTGCCCACGGCCGTCTCGGCCTGCTGGCTCAGATCGAAGTCGAAGATCGACTCGCCGGTGACGGCGACCGCTTCCGACGCCTGCCAGGCCGCCCGCACCGTGCCGAAGTCGCCGAACTGAGACTCCTCCGGCCTGCTCTCGACCCATCGGCCGATCGGGCTCTCCTGCCGCGCGCTGCGGCTGGAGAGAACGAGTTCGCCATCCAGCGTCAGCCAGTCAACCGTCCGCCGCCGGCCCGGCCCGCCGCGCTGCGTCTGGAACGTCTGGTCCAGCCCGAAGCGCACCGCAGCGCCATCCGCCAGCGACTCGACCTGCTCGTCGTACACCGGCAGATCGCTCTGATCGACGGTCGCCCCGGCGGTCCACACCGTCACGCTCGGTTCGACGATGTGGCGCATCCGGTGCAGGTCGAAGACGCGGGAGTCGACGTTGTTGTCGACCCGGTGCGCCTCCGTCGCCAGGCGCATGCCGAGGGCGCCGAACGCGCGCGTCGACTCGGTCTCCTCCGGACTGAACTGCTCGAACTCGTCGTCGTACGCCGTCAGGCGGCCCACGGCAAACGGTGTGATCCGCAGGGGTCCGGACGCCAGTTGCGATGTCAGCTCCGTCCGGGCGTCGAACCGGTTCACGGTGTCCTGGGTGTACCCGTCGCTGGCCAGGCGATCCGCAATCGACTCATCCGGATCCACGCCGAAGGCCCGCTGTGACTGGGTCGGTGTCACGAAGCCGAAGTCCTCGACATTCGGCTCGTTGAACTGCAGCGCCATCCGGCTGTACCGCAGATCGGTGAACAGGCCCAGCAGCCCCGGCGAGACATCGCCCAGCAGGTCGTCACCGACCCTCACGTACCGCGCCTCGGGCAGCTTCTGCGCTGTGTACCCCTGGCTTGTCAGCAGGTACTGATTCGGGGTGAAGTCGTTCAACCATCCCCGGGCCTGCAACACCAGCAGCGAACTTGCGTCCTGCCGGTCGATCGCCACGCCGGTGGCGTATTCGCGCCGCTGTCGCGCCTGGATCGGCTCGAAGGCCTGCACGACGTTCTCGTCCGACAGCCAGGCCGCCTCGGCCCGCAGCGTCCACTGCCGGGCCAGCCGGGCGATGTGCTCGATCGTCAGGATCCCGCGTGTCTCCTCATCCACGTCGCGCCGAGCGCCCGTCACCAGCACATCCTCGCCGAAGTCCGACAGCACGCTGTAGGCGTGCAGTTCTCCCTTGCCCTCGCGCCGGTTCCACGACGCGTCCAGCCCCAGCGCCAGTCCGCGCCCGAAGTAGTAATCCACCACCAGCAGCGTCCGCACGCCCGGCGGCGACGCAACACCCAGCAGCCCCAGAAGGTCCCAGCCCGTCTTGATCGCCAGCCCGTTCGCCGACGACGATTCCACCCGCAGCGCCCGCAGCGGGATCGCGCGCGGGTCACCGGCATAGATCGGGAACCACCCGAACGGAATCCCATCGGCCTTCGGCATGATGTTGCGCGCATCCACCAGCGTCCGCTGGCCGCCCTCGGGTCGCGGCGCGTTGGTAATCGTCACCGAGGTTGCGCCGATGGACAGGTGGGGGCGCGCAAAGCCGGTGTTCGAGAGCGTCGCTCCCTCGGCCCGGAACTGGTTCGCCGACTCCTGCCGGATGGCGTCGGCCCGCACCCACAGCGGCAGTTGCAGCTCGTCGTCGTAGGTCCAGAACACGCTCTCGAGGATCATGGCCCGGTCCGCGGCAACGTTGTAGAAGATGCGCGGCGCCCGCATCGTGTAGCGTTCGCCATCCGGCCCGCCGCGCTGCGAATCGACCAGCACATCCCCTTCCAGATAGATGCCCCGCACGCCCTCGATGCCCACCTGGCGCAGCGACTCGGACGGCGCCCGCGCCGCCAGGAAGACCACCATCCGCTCCGCCCGCATCTGGATCGTCAGGTCCCTCGCGTGATCCCAGTACAGAGCGCTGACGCCGCCGGTCAGCGTCGCCACCTGCTCGCCCGCCCGCATCTGCGCTTCGATGTGCCCGGCGCTGAACGAGATCACGCCCTCGGCTGAGAAGATCGGCGCCGGGCGGTCCAGATCGCTGGGCGCGGCCTCCCGCAAGGCCTCGGCGATCAGCCACGCCAGCTCCCGGTCGCCGGCCTCCCCGCCCGGCGGCTGCCGGGCCCCAAGGACCGACCCCAGCAGCTGCGCCAGGGCACGCTCGCCCTCATACACCAGGGCGTCATCGGGCTCTTCCAGCCGGCGGCTCACCGCCTCCAGGGCCACGGACTCGGCTCGGACGACCCCGTGAACGGGCAGCCGGTCGGCAGTGATCGTCGTGATCGCCGCGGCGTTGGCCTCCCCGACATCGGCGGCGTAGACGAACACCTGGGTGGCCCCGTCGGCCCGCCGCTGCAGCCAGACCGCCGCCCGGCGGCAGACGATGGTCGCCGGCCCAAGCTCGATCCGGACATCCCCCTCCAGCAGGAGCCGCTGCGTGGGGGCCTGGCGGCCGCCGCCGGGCAGTGGGACATCCCCGGCGGTCCAGACCCAGGCGATGTTGCACCGAAACGCCAGCGGGCCCTCAACGGGCGCCCCGGGCAGGTCAATCCCGGCAAAGTGCCGCCCGCTGAGGTCCGGCGCCCGGGGCGCCTGCCCGAGGCACGCCGCGGCCGCACTGAGCCCGATGATGACCGCGGCGATGATCTGGACGGGCAACACGCGGCCATGCTAGCGTCCGCTGCGAGAAACTGGGGAAGGCCGGATGTCGGATCTGCGGGCCGCTGCGGGGGGCACATCAAGATCGAATTCAACATAATCTATCTTATAGGACTTTGGATCCGTCGCCCGTTCGGCCAACCGATCCCGCGCCCTGATACGCTCGCGCCATGACGGAAACGGTCATCCTCGACGGCTCGCCGCTCACGCTCCTGCAAGTCGAGGCCGTGGCCCGGCGCTCCGCCCGGGTCGAGCTGGCCCCGCAGGCCGCCGAAGGACTCACGCGCGCCCGCGCCATCGTCGAGCGGGCTCTGGCCGATGGCCGACCCCACTACGGCGTGACCACGGGTTTCGGGTCCCTGAGCCGCAAGCGCCTGGCGCCCGAGCAGCTCCGCCAGTCCCAGCTCAATCTGATCCGCTCGCACGCCGCGGGCGTCGGCGAGCCGCTCCCGCTTGAGACCGTCCGCGCCGTGACCCTCATCCTCGCCGCCTCGCTGGCCCGCGGGCGCAGCGGTGTCCGTCCCCAGATCGTCGAAGCGCTGGTGGCGATGCTCAACGCCGGCGTGCATCCCGTCGTTCCTTCGGTCGGCTCCGTCGGGGCCTCCGGCGATCTTGCGCCGCTGGCCCACCTTGCCCTGGTGCTGGTCGGCGAGGGCGCAGCGTTCGCCGGCGCGGGCGCTGTGCCAGGCGCCGAAGCGCTGCGCGCTGCGGGAATCGCGCCGGTGACGCTGGAAGCAAAGGAAGGCCTCGCGCTGATCAACGGCACGCACCTGATGGCCGCGGAAGCAGCCCTGCTGCTGAGCGACTTCGATCGGCTCTTCGATGCGGCGGTCACCGCCACCGCGATGTCGATCGACGCCTGCCGCGCAAGCGATGAGTATCTCGATCCGCGGGTACACGCCGTGCGGGCCCATCCGGAATCCGGCGCTGTCGCCGCGCGCCTGCGCGAGTTGCTGGCCGGCAGCGAGATTCTCCCCTCACACCGCGATGACAGCGACCCGCGCGTGCAGGATCCCTACTCGTTCCGCTGCGCGGCGTACATCCTCGGCGCCGCAAGCTCGCTGGCGGGTTATGTAAAGCTCGCTGCCGAAAGGGAACTCGGCGCCGTCACCGACAACCCGCTCGTCTTCGAGGGCGATCCCGACCGGGCCATCATCAGCGCCGGCAACTTCCACGGCATGCCCATCGCGATCCCGCTGGACGCCATGGCGATCAGCGTGGCCCATGTCGCCGGCGTCTCCGAGCGCCGCGTCTTCACCATGCTCGCGGCTGCCGACCCCGAGAGCCACCTGACGCCTTACCTGGCGCACAAGCCGGGCCTCCAGTCGGGCCTGATGATCGCGCAGTACACCGCCGCGGCCTGCTGCAACGAGATCACCCAGCTCGCCAGCCCGGCCACCGTCATCAACCTCCCGACCAGCGCCGGGATGGAAGATTACAACTCGTTCGGTCCGCGCTCGGCGGCCAAGCTGCGGCGCAGCCTGCGACTCGCCGAGAACGTCATCGCCATCGAACTGCTCTGCGCTGCCGAGGGCCTCGGATTTCACGCGCCCCTCAAATCCGGCGCCGGGGTCGAGCAGGCCCGCGCCCTGGTGCGCCGGCGCGTCCCGGAGCGCACCGAGGATCGCCCGCCGGCGCCCGACATCGAGGCTGTCTGCGGCCTCATACGGGCCGGCGCCTTCGCACTTCGCCGGTGAGTTGGCCACTTCCCCTTGTCTCGGCGGCGCCGACCTGATAGGTTCAAGGTGGCCGGCCCCCCCACGACCGGCGCAGGGATCGCTCCAATGGCAACTGCTCACGCCACGCACGGCCGGACCATTCACGCTCCACGCGGCGCCGACCTCACCTGCCGCACCTGGCAGGCCGAGGCCGCCATGCGCATGCTCATGAACAACCTCGACCCCGAGGTGGCCGAGAACCCGGATCAGCTCGTCGTGTATGGCGGGCGCGGTCGCGCCGCCCGGTCCTGGGCCGCCTTCGACGCCATCGTCGAGGCGCTTACGTCGCTGGCGCCGGATGAAACGCTGCTGGTGCAGTCCGGCAAGCCGGTCGGTGTCGTGCGCACCCACGACGACGCGCCGCGCGTCATCATCGCCAACAGCAACCTCGTCCCCCACTGGGCCACGCAGGAGAAGTTCGACCAGCTCGAGCGGGCCGGCCTGATCATGTACGGCCAGATGACCGCCGGCTCCTGGATCTACATCGGGTCTCAGGGCATCCTCCAGGGCACCTACGAGACCTTCGCCGAATGCGCCCGTCAGCACTTCGGCGGCACGCTCGCCGGTCGCCTGTGCGTCACCGCCGGCTGCGGCGGGATGGGCGGGGCCCAGCCGCTCGCCATCACGATGAACGGTGGCGTCTGCCTGATGGCCGATGTCGACATCACGCGTCTGGAGCGTCGCGTCCGCGATCACTATCTCGACGAGATCATCCACGACATCGACGAAGCGATCGACCGCGCCGGCGCCTACGCCGAGGAGCGCGACCCGCGCAGCGTCGGGGTCGACTGCAACGCCGTCGAACTGCTCCAGCGGCTCCTCGACCGCGGCGTCACCCCGGATGCGCTGACCGACCAGACCAGCGCCCACGATCCGCTCTACGGCTATGTCCCCGAGGAAATGACCTGCTGGGAGGCCGAGTACCTGCGCCGGCGCGAGCCGGAGCGGTATGCGCAGCTCAGCTGCGCCACCATGGAGCGGCACGTCCGCCAGATGGTCGAACTGCACCGGCGCGGCGCCGTCACCTTTGATTACGGCAACAACATCCGGCAGCGGGCTCTGGAGCACGGCTTCGCCGACGCCTTCGACTTTCCCGGCTTCGTCCCCGCCTTCATCCGGCCGCAGTTCTGCGAGGGACGCGGCCCCTTCCGCTGGGTCGCCCTCTCCGGGGATCCCCGTGACATCTACATCACCGACCACGAACTGCTCAAGCTCTTCCCCGACGACCACGGCCTGCACCGCTGGCTGCTGGGCTGCCACCGGGATCCCAACGCCCTGCTGGCCGGCGAGTTCGACGACTGCGCCCCCGCCTTCGAGTTCCAGGGACTGCCGGCCCGGATCTGCTGGCTCGGCTACGGCGAGCGCGACAGGGCCGGGTTGCTCTTCAACGACCTGGTCGCCTCGGGGCGCGTGAAGGCCCCCATTGTCATCGGGCGCGATCATCTCGACTGCGGCTCGGTCGCCAGCCCGAACCGCGAGACCGAGGGCATGCAGGACGGCTCGGACGCCATCAGCGACTGGGCCCTGCTCAATTTCGCCGTCAACGCCGTCAGCGGCGCAAGCTGGGTGAGCTTCCACCACGGCGGCGGCGTTGGCATCGGCTACAGCCAGCACGCCGGCCAGGTGATCGTCGCCGACGGCTCGCCGCAGGCGGCAGCACGGCTCAGGCGCGTGCTCACCAACGACCCGGCGCTCGGCGTGATGCGCCACGCGGACGCCGGCTACGAAGAAGCCATCGAGTGCGCTCGCGAGAGGGGCGTCAAGATACCGCAGTGACAGCGCGCGGCGAACGCCGGGTTGAACTCTTGCCCGCCGCGACGCCAGGCGCCAGTTGATGCCCGCTCAGCGCCCGGCGCCGTGCTCGGCCGGCTCGATCAGATACACCAGGGTGTCGGTCACGCCGCAGAGGAACCACACACGCCGCAGCGCCCTGGTGCGCTGTGCAAACTGCCCCCACAGTTCACTGGCCGGCGCAGCGCGCGGCCCGATCGACGCCGGCGCCCGGCTTGGCCCGGGCAGGTAGCGCTCTGCGTTGTCGATGATCAGCATCCCGGTCGGCGCGAGATGATCCAGCGCCCAAAGGGCGCACGCGTCCCGGTGAACCCCGTCGACCAGGACCACCGTTGCCCGGCCGCCGAGCTCCGCCAGCGCCGGCTCCGGCGCCCGGG
>JBICIE010000171.1:0-10348 GCA_043101635.1 Phycisphaerales bacterium JB039
GCAGCGCGATGTTCCCGAGGATCGCGATCTGGTTCGACTCCGGGTCGATCGTCACCTTCGCATAGTCCGGGATGATATCCTCGATCGCCTCGCCCAGTTCCTCGGCCGAGGAGTGACGCAGCGTGAACACCTTCTCCGCCATCGCGCCATCATCGGTGCGCGCCAGCACGCTCGTCTCCGGACCGATCACCGGCACATCCTGCTTCACCACATCCAGCAGGTTCCGCAGGATGATCACATCCTCCTTCTCCACCACGCCCACGCCGCCCTGCTGCAGCGCCTGGAAGATCAGGTCAAGGGCCCGGTTGCGATCCACCGGGGCGTCGCTGATGATCGTCACCTTCTGCGTCAGCAGTTGCGGCACCATCACCACCTTGCCGGTCGACTCGACGATGAACGGAATCAACTGATCGACCGACACGTCCTTGAAGCCCAGCTTCGTCGGCGGACCCTCCAGCACGCGACGGCCGTTGGGCTGTCCCGGCGCCCGCTCCGGCTGATCCTGCCCGGCGGCGCTCCCGCACACCGCACACAACAGCGCAGCCGCCGTGATCGCCCGGGCCCGGAGGTGATAGCCCATCATCGACCTGTCCCTTCCACTTCTTCGCCCTGACCGCCCGCAGCGCGATCATCGGGCTCGTCCGGTTCGTCCGCCTGGGGCTCGGCCCCGTTCTGCGCCGCCGCCTCACCCAGTTCGGTCTCCCCCGGCGAAGGCGCCGCCTCCTGCCCGTGGAACCGCACCCCGTCCGGGTACACGACCTCGTCGCGTCCGAACAGGCTGACATCGAACTCCACCTCTCGCCACAGCAGCCGCGCCGACCACGGGGCGTTCACCGCCAGCACCGTCACCCCGTCGGCCGATTCCTCCAGCCCCAGCGTCTCGCCCCCTTCCAGCCAGACCGTGTCGTTGACCAGCGCGACGATCTCTGGCCCGCCGTAGCGCGTCGGCTTCGGATCGGGCGGCGGCGGCGGCGGGTCGCCATCAGGCGGAGGCGGAGGTTGCGGCGGCGGTGGCGGCGGACCGGGGATGAAGAACAGCGATCGTCCGTCGATCCGCGACTGCGCAATGGCAAGGTCCGGCCCCCGGGCGTCAGCCTCCTCCATCTGCCCGCCCGCGCCGGTGGCCATCAGCGCCGCTGCGACCAGCCGCCATGCCCCCCAGAGCACGACCAGCGCCACGCCCGCCGATCCGGCCAGCGCTGCGATCCCCAGCGGTCCGATCCGCGTTTCCGGACTGGCCGACGGCTGCGTCAACGCTGGGCTCCTCGCGGCACGATCCATGTCTCCAGGGTCAGCGTCACCGCCAGCCGCCGTGACCCGTCCGCGGCACGGTCGAGGTGAATCCGCGTGATCGCGGCAACCTCCGGGCACAGTTCCAGCGCCGCAACGACCTGGGCAACCTCCTCCGGCGCGGCCTCAAAGTCAAGCTCCGCCACCATGGCCTCGATGCGCTCGGTCTCCAGGGCCGCCTGCAGCGGGCCGCGGGCCACCGATCCCGGCCGGCTGCGCGACTCGTGCCGTGAGATCCCCGCCTCGCGCAGCACCTCCGCGATGCGCCGGTTGAACTCGATGGGCCGTTCCCGCGGGTCGCCCGGCATCTCCACATCGCCGAACTGCCGCCGCCCCAGCGAGACCGCCTGCACGTCGCGCTGCGCCGCCGCCTCGCTGCGCCGGACCTCCGCCAGCGTCTGGCTCAGCGCGTCCGCCCGCGCCCGCAGGCTGGCGCCAAGCTCCAGGGCCGGCTCGACCAGCAGGAAGTACGCCGCGATCGCGCCGGCGCCCATCAGCGCCCAGATCACCGCGCGCCGGTTGGTTCCGATGGGCGCACTCACGGGCTCTCTCCTCGGCTCTGGGCCCGCAGTTTGGCAATCTCGGCCTCCAGCCGCGCCTTGACCCCCTCGTCGATCCCGGCCCGGTTGCGCGCGTTCATGCGGGAGACCATCTCACGCATCGCCGCCGGGCGGTCCAGCGCCTTGATCTGCTCGTCGGTCAGTTCCGCCGGGATCGCATCCTCGCTGGCGCTGCCGCTTCCCTCCGGCCGGCGCGAAGACGAGCCCGCGTCGCGCCCACCGATGTCACCCGAACGCTCCGCGCTCGCCGCCCGGTCCGGCGACGACGCCGGACGCCGCGACGCCCCGTTCGGACTGCCGACCGCCGCCGGCTCCGCCAGCGCCACCGGCCGGGCCGTGTTGTCCCCGCGCTCCCCGTAAAGCCACTGCGCCAGCGAGCGCTCGGCAAAGTCGATCGCCGGTCGCGCGTTGGTCAGCGGCCGGTCGACCCGGGCCGACATCTCGAACACCACCGACCCCGCCGACACCTCGATGCGCCCGACGCGAACCTCCCCGAACACACCCGTCGCCGCGAGATTGCGCTCCAGTTGCGTGATCAGGTCCTGCGGATTCTCCGGCGCCGTCGCCTCCCCGGCGCCGGTCACCACGTGGATGCGCCCGGAGAGGATCAGCCCCTGGTCTCGCGCCAGACGCAGCGTGTCGATCACCACGTGCGGCGGCGTTGCCCCGGAGATATCCGCCAGCAGCTTCGTCATCGGCAGCCGCGAGATCTGCAGTTGCTCGTACAGCGCCGCCTGCTGCGCCAGCGCCGCCCGATCGCTCTGAAACGACGCCGCCCGGCTGGCGCCCGCCTCCAGCACCGCCACCCGCGCCCACGCCACCGCCAGTGGCGCCAGCACCATCAGCGCGATCGAACCGGCCAGAATCGCCGCCGCCCGGCGCGGCGACGCCACCGCCCCTGCGATCCGCTCTCCCAGCGGCCGCCGCTGCACCGGAGGCGTCGCCCGCAGCGACGCCAGCGACGCCTGGGTCGGGTCGTCCACCGTCCCCAGCGCCGCCGCGCCCAGCGCCACCCCGTAGACGCTGAGCCAGTCCGGCTCCTCCCCAAGCCCCTGGATCCTCCCGCGCAGCGCGCTGCTCGCCGTCGGGTCGAGCCACACCAGCGACTCGCCCGGATCCACCGACTCCAGTTGCACATCCGCCCCGACCTGGCGACACGATTCCGCCGCGGCCCCGAGCACGGCCGTTCGCCACAACTCCGGGGTGTCGTTCGCCTCCCGGATGGTCCGCGCGACCGTCATCGTCCCGCCAGAAGCGATCAGACTGATGGCCCCGGCCCCGCGCGACGCGGCAATCGCGAGTTGCCCGGCGCCGAAGCGCAACTGCGCCAGCGCCGCGATCTCCGTCGTCCACTGCTCGCCATGAGCGACCTGAGCCGGCGCCGGCCCCGCCTCCCGCCACGCCGTCAGCAGCGCCAGCGCCTCGCCCGACGGGCGCGGATCCTGCACCAGGCCCGCAGCGCACCGCCAGCGCGGCGCAACCCCGGCAAGCTCCGCATCCGCGATCAGCGCCAGCGCCGCCGCCGTCTGCTCCGGATCGCCCGTCTGCGTCGGTTGCAGACGGCACACCGTGTGTTCCGCCGGCGCCACCCGCACCAGGTGGTCGACGCCCGCCGCCTGCATCCGCTCCCGCACCGCCGCCGCGTCCCCCGCCGCGACCGACTCGGCCAGACGCACCGACAGCCTCGGGCCCGACTGCTCCACGATCACCAGCCGCCACGCGCCCGCCACGCTGTGCAGCCCGGCGGCGCGCCCGCGATGTCCATTCAAGCTGACCGGGGCTCGTGTCATCGGATGATCAGGTCCAGCACAGTGATCGGCAGAGTCGATCGATCCACGGTTGCAATGATCTCAACGTCCACGCCCGTGCGCGCATCCCGGCCCCGGCTGGTGATGATGAACGTGTTCGACCGCACGGTGAAGATGCCGTACAGCTCCGCCAGCCGCTCCCGGCTGATCCCCGGCACATCCAGCAGGTCGCCCCAGCTCACGAACCCCTGCTGCCGGGCCCGCCGCTCGGCCAGCAGCGCATCGGCCACGAAGCTGTTGACCCCGGGCATGTGCCAGGTCAGCGTGTCGTCGCTGACGGTGTTGATGTTCACCCGCCCGGGGACCGGGCCCGCCGCCAGTTGCATCGTCGCCTCGTCCAGCAGCGCCCCGAGCTGCTCGTTGCTCAGCGCCTGGGCCTGCGGGTTGATCGGCTGCCCGCTCACCGACGGCAGCCGGTTCAGCGGCGTCGTGATGATCTGCGCCAGCGACGCCCCGGGGTTCACCCCGTACTCCACGATGACCTGGGCCTGTTCCGCCGACATCCCCGTGCGCTGGGCGATCTCGCCGGCGTCGGCGCCCACGCCCAGTTCGATCCGCTCCTCCCCGGAGGCCGCCAGCACATCGTCGAAGCTCAGGGGCGTGATGTGAGCCGACCAGCCCGCGTCCAGTTCGCCGTCGCCGTTGTCACGCCGCAGCCCGGCGCTCAGGCCATCATCCTCCTCGGGATCGAGCACGCCGTTGAGGTTCCAGTCCTCGCCTCGGACGTAGTACGGATCGACCCCGTCGACCAGTTCCAGCTCATCGATGCTCAGGAACGGCCCGTTGCGCGGCTCGTAGGCGTACGCCTTCGACTGATACACGCCGATCTCCGCGCCCGCCGGGCGCGTGTCATCGTCCTCGTCCGCCCAGTCCAGAATGCGCTCGGCAAGGTCGGTCGTCATGAAGTCCAGGCTCGCCAGGTCGGCCGAGGTCATCCGGGCCATGTTCACCTTGGCGTGCGCATCGGCCGGTCCGAGATACCGCTGACCCTCGACCCAGTTCTCGATCACCCACGTCGCATCCGCCAGCGATCCCTCGGCGACCTCCTCGCAGTCGTCGAACACCGCGAAGGCGTCCGACGGGTGCGGGTTGATCACATCGCGCGCCAGCCGCGCGATCGTCGCCTCCACCCCCGCCCGCGCTGCCCACTTGGCCCGGACCAGCGCCAGCGCGTCGCGCCCCCCCGCCGCCCGGCTCAGCGCCCCGGTCTGCATCGTCACGATGATCACCGAGCCGATCACCACGACCCACAGCACGATGAACGTCGCAAACGCCCGCCTGCGCCGCGTCATGCCCCGTCCTCCGGCTCGGTCGGGCTGCCCGGCGTGGCTTCGTCATCGGTTTCCGGCGGCGTCGGCGCGCGATCGATGGCGACGATGCGCCGGGCGCTGGCTGTCCGCCGCCCATCGTCCGACTGCGCCACCACGGTGATCCGCAGGTAGTGCGGCAGCCCGTCCAGGTCCGAATCCCACTCCGCATACAGATCGCTGTCATCGCCCGCCTGCAGGCTCAGCGCGATCACGCCATCGACCGCCTGCGCCGCGACGCCGCCGCCATCCTGCACATCATCGAACGCGATGTCCCGCCGGCGCCACAGGGCCGCCCGCTCTCCGGTCGCATTCGCCTGCAGCCGGTACTGCACCTCGTATTCGCCCCCCTCGGCCTCGAAGTCAAGGTCGCGCAGCGGGCGGCGGGAGCGGACGAGCATCAGCAGTTCATCCTGATCCGCCGGCCACTGACCGCTGTCGGTGACCTTCAGCCGCGTGAAGCGCAGGTCGCTCCGGCGCGCCAGGTTCACCGCGTCGGCCGCAATCATCGCCGCGGCACGGTCCGCCCGCTCGGTCGCCTGCGCGGCGGCGGCGCTGGCGGCGCTGGCCCGCACCAGGCTCGACAGGCTCGCCGCCGTCGCCCCGGCGATCATCGCGAGGATCACCGCCCCGACGATCAGCTCAACCAGGGTGAAGGCGCGGGCGGGCATCAGTAGTATCGCTCCACCGGCACAGCCGGCGTCCGCTCGGGATCGGGATCGTCGCCCTCGCGCGGGGCGATCAGCGTGGCGACCTGCGCGGAACGGACCCGCCCGGCGTAGAACCAACGCACTGTCACGAGAACGTCGTAGGCGTTGCCCGATTGCCCCCCATCGATCTCGATCTGGTAGCTGTACTCCGCAAACGGCGGATCGCAGGGCCCTTCCAGCTCGAACCGGGCCCCGTAGTTGTCCGGCCCGCGCGCCAGGATCAGGTTGAGTTGCTCATCGATCAGCGCCGCCGCGGTCGCCATCCGCTGGCCCTCCCCCTGGGCCCGCACCGCCCGTCCGGCGATCGTCAGGATCGCCGCCAGCGTGCCGCCCAAGAGCACGGCGCCGATGATGGCGTCCACCAGGATGATGCCTCGACGGCGCCCTACCACGGCCTGCGCCCCTGTCCGGTCTGGTCCAGATCGATGACCGTCTCCGCCAGAATCTGCCCCACCTCGTCGTACGGCCCCCCGATCGCTCGCGTCGCGTCCGACGGCAGCGACACCCGCCACGCCACCCCGCGCGTGTCGACCAGGTGCAGATCCACATCCGGGCGCCGCTCCGTCCGCGGCAGTTCCAGCCAGAAGCCATCCATCCGCAGCCGGTCCAGATCCGCCGTGCCCGCCACCAGCGACAACTCCTCGAGCACGGCCGGGGCGATCAGCGGATCCAGCCGCCAGCCGGCGTCGCGCCGGGCCTGCTCGTCGGCGTCAGCCCACGAGAACACCGAGATCGCGCCGCCGTCGAACTCGATCGCGATGCGCTGGCTCGACAGCGACGCCCGCAGCGCCGCCGCCGACAGCGTCTGCTCCACCGCCGCCACCTCGCCGCGGGCCCGGCGCGACGACGGCGACGCCAGGCGCGGCGCGATCGCCCCCGCCAGCACCGCGAGAATCACCATCGCCACGATGACCTCGACCATCGTGAACGCCGGGCTATGGCGCCTGCCGGTCACGGCTTGACGACGTCCTTGTCCTCGCCCTCGCCGCCCGGCTGGCCGTCCTTGCCATAGCTGACGATGTCGAAATCGACATTGCGCTCGCCCGGCACGATCAGCAGGAACTTGCGTCCCCACGGATCCAGCAGCGCATCGGCGTTGTCCACGTACGGCTCCCAGGAGTCCTCGGGAACATCCGACGGACGCGTCCACAGCACGTCGATCGTCGTCCCCGAGTCCGGCGGGTAGTGGTCGGCGATGAACAGCTTCATCGCCGTCGCCAGCGACGCCGCGTTGCTCGCCGCCAGCGACTGCTTGCTCTGCCCGATGCGGCTGATCAGGCGCGGCGCAATCACCGCCGCGATCACGCCGAGAATCACCACGATCACGATCACCTCGATGATCGTGAAGCCCCGCCGCCGGCTGCGCCGACGCCGCGAGCCCGGACGGCTCATCGCCACGACTCCGGGCGCTGCCCCGTCCCGCTGTCCGCTCTGTCCGTTCATTCGACTCAACCTCATTTCACGACGCCACCTGCTCCTGGAACTCCAGCAGCGGCAGCAGGATCGCCAAGACCACAAAGCCGACGACCGACGCCATGATCACCACCAGGATCGGTGGCAGCGCTGTCGTCAGCAGCTTCAGACTCTGTTCAGTGCGCGCATCGAAGGCGTCGGCCGCGTTGTTCAGCAGTTCGTCCAGCCGGCCCGTCCGCTCTCCGAGGTTCACGATCTGCACCAGCATCGGCGGGAACAGGCCGCTCTGCTCCATCGGCTCGGCGATCGTCTTGCCCCCGGCAACCTGATCGCACACCTCGTCGATCACCAGTTCCATGGCCCGGTTGTTCAGCGTCCCGCGGGTGATCCGCAGCGCCTGCAGCACGCCGATGCCCGCGCCCGTCAGCGTGCCCAGCGTGCGCGTGAACCGCGCCACCGCCACATCCTTGAGCAGACGCCCCAGAATCGGCGCCGAGATCAGGGCCCGGTCGATCGCCAGCCGAGGCCCCGGCTGGCGGTACAGCCGCCCCAGCCCGAAGATCCCCAGCCCCACCGCCGGCAGCAGCCACCACCATGTCGTGTGAAAGAACTCGGCGACCCCCTGCACGATCCGCGTCGGCAGCGGCAGCGTCATCATCTGCCCGGCCAGGTTGTCCAGCAGCTTCGGCACGATCACCGTCACGATCACGATCACCGCGATCGTGATGAGCACGCCCAGGATCAGCGGATACAGCGTCGCCGCCAGCAGCGACCGGCGCAGCTTGACATCCCGGTCCAGCAGCTCCGCCGTCTGCTGCAGCACATCTCCCAGCCGCCCCGAGACCTCGCCCGCGTTGATCAGATTCACGATCAGGTCGCCGAACGGCCGTCCCTGCGCCGCCGCCGCGTCGGCCAGGCTGCGCCCGCGCTCGACCTGCTCGATCATCGACATCAGCATCGCTTTCTGCCGCTCGCTGCGCCCCTGCCGCGCGATCGTCCGCAGCGCCAGCACCAGCGGCAACCCAGCGTGGATCGCCGTCGCAAGCTCCCGGATCAGCGACGCCATGTCGGCCCGCGACACGCCACCCACCTGCAGCCGGGCGCCGCGCGCTCGGCCGCCCGTCATCGCCGCTCCGTCCGCCCCGGCGACCGCGCTGCCCGCCGCAACCGGCTCGATCGCCGACGGCGTCACGCCCCGGCGCAGCAACTCGCGCACCGCGCTGGCACGGTCCGGCGCATCGATCGTCGCGCTGGCGCCGCCGACCGTCTGATAGCGCCACTCGCCCATCAGCTCTGATCCTCACCGGCGTCCTGCGTCGCCCGCAGCACCTCGTCCACCGTCGTTACCCCCGCCGCCGCCTTCTCCAGCCCGTCACGGCGCATCGTCACGTGCCGCGCCCCGGCCGCCACCACCAGCTCGCGCGGCCCCGAGCGCGATGCGATCAGTGATCGCATCGCCCCGTTGATCTCCAGGAACTCGTAGAACCCCACCCGCCCGAACCTGCCCGAGCCGTCGCACCGGTCGCACCCCGCCCCGTCAAAGCACCTCCCCTGCGCAAACAGCCCGACCTCGGCCTCCGACAGCCGGTGACGCACGTGCTCCGGAATCGCCACCTGCTCCCGGCAGCTCTCGCACAGCCGCCGCCCCAGCCGCTGTGCAATCGACGCCTCCAGCACGCTCGCCAGCAGGAACGGCTCCACATCCATGTCCAGCAGACGGCCCACCGCGCTCGCTGCGTCGTTGGTGTGCAGCGTCGAGAAGATCAGGTGCCCCGTCAGCGCCGCCCGCACCGCGATCTCCGCCGTCTCGCTGTCGCGGATCTCGCCCACCATGATCACATCCGGGTCCTGACGCAGGATGTGGCGCAGCCCGCTGGCGAAGCTCAGCCCGCGCTTGGGGTTCACCGGGATCTGGTTCACACCGGTGAGTTCGTACTCCACCGGATCCTCGATCGTCAGGATCTTCTTGCGCGGGTCGTACAGCTTGCTCAGCGCCGCGTACAGCGTCGTCGTCTTGCCCGAGCCGGTCGGCCCCGTCACCAGCACCATGCCGTGCGGCAGTTCGATCAGCCGGTCCAGCGCCCGCCGATCCGCCGCGCGCATGCCCAGCGTCTCCAGGTCGAGCCGGATCGCCTCCTTGTCGAGGATGCGCATCACGATCGACTCGCCGTACAGCGTCGGCACCGTCGAGACGCGCAGGTCCACCTTCCGCCCCTCATATCGCAGCGTAATGTGCCCGTCCTGCGGGGCGTACCGCTCGGCGATGTTCATCCCGCCCATGATCTTGATGCGGCTGGTGATCGCCGGCTGCAGCCGCCAGCTCGGCGCCTCCTGCTCCACCAGCACGCCGTCCACCCGGTACTTCACCCGAAGCTGCTTCTCGAACGGCTCGATGTGGACGTCGCTGGCCCGGGCCCGGATCGCCTCCAGAATGATCAGGTTCACCAGGTTGATCAGCGATGGCTCCGCCGCCATCCGCCGCCAGTCGTCCGTCTCGATCGCCTCGAGGTTGGCGACGAGATCGTCATCCTCGTCGCCGCCCCCGCCCAGCCGCGCCGCCATCTGTGCCGCTGTCGCGCCGTAGGCGTTGCGCACATACGCCGCGAACGCCTCCGGCGTGATCGCCACCCGGCGGATCGGCCGCCCCGTCGTCACGCTGATCTCGTCGGCCGCGCTCAGGTCGCCCGGGTCGATCATCGCCACCACCAGGCGCGAGCCGTCCTCGCCGATCGGCGCCGCGCGCAGCCGTCCCGCCTGCTCCGCGGTCACCAGCTCCGCCAGATGGTGATGCACCTCCGGCGCCTGCTCGATGATGGCCTCCTGCCCCACCGCCGGCGCCCCGTTGACCTGGCTCATCCTGGCCTCCCGCTACCGGTCATGTCAGCCGCCGCCACCGATGACGCCTCGCGCGGGCGTGTCGTCATCCAGTTCGTACCGCTCCGGCAGCCGCTCCTGCTGCGCCTCGGTCAGGATCTCGCGGATCTTCAACTCCGTCCGCTTGTCCAGTTCCTTGCGCTCCGCCTTCGCCTTCGCCTCGTCCGACTCATCATCCATGCCGAACACGAACGAGTCCATCAGGCCGCTGGCCTCCTTCTCACGATCATCGATCAGGCTGGCCCAGCGGGCGTTGACGACCTCCGCCGACCCACCGTAGTCCCGCCGGATCGCCGCCAGCGCCTCGCGCTGCTGATCCGTCAGGTCGCTCATGCCCTCGGCCGTCTCCAGCAGCCGCTCCGGGGACGAATCGCGATACACCGTCG
>JBICIE010000172.1:0-10283 GCA_043101635.1 Phycisphaerales bacterium JB039
CGTGTGCTCTTCCGATCTGATCAGGTAGATGATCCACGTGATCAGGGCCCAGGTCTCCTTGGGGTCGAAGGCCCACCAGCGGCCCCAGGAGTGATCGGCCCACCAGGCGCCGAGCAGAATGCCGACGCCCAGCGTCCAGAAGGCAAGCTGCAAGAGCGTCATCTGCGCGGTGTCGAGAGCGGCCAGCAGGCGAGCGCGCGTCGGGCGCTTGTCGCCACCTGCGCCGAGGGACGCCGCGGCAAGCTGGAGCGGGGCCTCGGCCTCCGGCGCTTTGGTGCGCGCGCCCAGGTGCGCTGCGATGTAGAACAGGCTGGCGATGAAGCCGAGGGCGATCAGCCCGTAGCTGGCCAGCACCGTCGTGACGTGATACTTCAGCAGCACGCTGGTGTTGAGGATGGCGGCTTCGCGCCCGATGTCCTTGCCGGGGATGCCCGTCTGCGTCGCGGCGGTGAGCACCAGGAAGCCGACGGCCGCCGCGGCAGCGCCGAACAGCCACTGGCGGCGCAGAGCCATGATCGCGGTGGCGACGATGGCGGCGAAGAAGCTGAGGCCGGTCATCGACTCGAACTGATTCTGGATGGCGAGGCGCTCGGCCAGGATGGAACGCGCCACGAACCCGAAGCCGTGGAAGCCGATGGCGACGAGCAGCACGCCCACGCCGATCCACGCGAACGTGCGCCGGCCGGTGCCGAAGGCGAGCACGAGCGAGACGAACGAGAACAGATACAGCCACATGCCCCAGTCGAACGGACGCCACTGGTTGTACGCAAGCTCCAGCCCGCGTCGCGAGCCGGGGTAGACATCGGGATGGATCTGCGGCAGGGCTGCGGCCAGATCGCGGGCGGCCTGATTGACGCCCTCGGCGTCGCCAGCGCGCCACGCGGCGCCGAGCGCCAGCGACGCCGCCCGGGCCGGATGCTCCGGCGGCAGCGTCGCGATGTGCTGATACGGCTGATCGGGCGATAGCGGCGCCACCAGCAGCATGGCCGAGCCGGCGAACTGGTAGGCGTCGAGGCCGAAGCTCAGGTTATTCAGGGCCTGGCGGTACGGCTCCTCGAAGCGGGTCGCCTGGATCTCCGGGCCGTACTGCAGCGCCATGAGCGGGCTGACGCGCGCGAAGCGCAGCCAGCGCTTCTGCCGCTGCTCGCCGGCGAAGGCCATCTCCAGCAGTTGCATCCGCATCGGCAGATACTCGACGCCGATCAGCGGACGATCGGCGTAGTACGCCGGATCGATCATCAGATCGAGGAACGTGAACAGCGGGTCGTATTTGATGTGATCCAGCTTGCCGCCCTCGACCGGCATCGGATCGTGGTAGGCGGTGCGCCCCGTCAGATCGCGGATGATCTGGCGGGCCAGCGTATCGAGGATCTTGACGCGCCCGGCGTGGCTGACGGCGAGGTCGCGCAGCGGAGAGAGGTCGACCGCCTCGGCAAAGGCCTGCTTGGCGAGCGCCGGCGCCGGATCGGTCTCGACCTCCTCGGCGAGTTGATCGTGCGTCCACGAGCCGGGGTTCTGCAGCAGGCGCGTCAGCCGCGACAGCTCGGCCGGGCCGAAGGCGCCGGTCATGTCGGCGTCGGCGTGGATGTGCTCCACATCCGGATGCTCGTTGCCGGCCGGGCCGACCTGGGCCCGGGCCGTGATGGCGCCGAGCGCAGCGAGCAGCGAGAGAAGGACGATGCGGATCATGATTCGGCTCCTGCCGCGACCGGCGCGGCGGCTGGGGCGGGATCTTCTTCAACTGCTTTCGCGGCGGGCCGGGCCCGCTGGCGGGCCAGTTCCTGCTGGATCTTGGCTTTGCGCCGGCGGAGGATCCACGGCTTCACATAGAAGGCCCACGGCGTGCCCAGCGCCATGAGGATGCCGCCGAGCGCGATGATGTGAATGCCCGGGTTGTTGCCGACCTGCAGGATCGTGAACGAGGCGTACGGCGCCGGGATCAGGCCCTGGTCGGCCATCTGCTGGCGCTGGCGCCAGCCGTCGGCGTCCCAGCCGGACTGCGAGAACTTGAACTGGGCGGGGTTGAGACGCGCTGTGGCGTAACCGGCGACGTTCGCCAGCAGGGCGCGCTGCTCGGACCACATGAACGGCGCCTGCAGCGGCGCGTTGAGCTTGGCGATGTGGGTGTACGGCTCGAACTGCGGGCCGGAGACCCCCCACTGCGCCGCCGGCGAGACGCTCAGCGTGGACTGATAGTCGCGCGGCGCCCCGCGGTGGTCATAGGCGATCATCTCGAAATCGACGAGCCGCACTTCAAAGCCGGGCAGGCGATGCTGCACCCGCCCGAAGACCATGCGCAGCGTGCGCCCGTCGGGCAGCGTCACCGCGGGCTCATCGCCGCGGGACATCTCCAGCACATACTGGCGGAAGGGAATCCACAGCACGCGACGGAAATCCGGGCGACCATCCGCCGTGACCTCGACGGCGAGCATGGAGGCGGTGTGCGTGCCGACGCGGTCGCGCTCGCGATCCTCCTCGGGCACGATGCGCGGGCGCTGCACCGCGACGGCGCCGGGCCAGCCGCCGGCCCGCACGATCTTCACGCCCGCCAGCGCCTCGACTGCGCCATCCGGGCCCAACTGGGCAATCTCGGTCACCGCGCCGCCCGGCGCCCGCACCAGTGCGCGGGCCGGGCCCAGCGCGCCCGGGCCCCCCTGCGCCGGGCGCTCGTCGATGAGCACGTGGCGGCGCGAGGCGTCGATGAGGTGGATCCTGATGGCGCTGTCGGCCGCACGGCGCTGCGGACCGCCGCCGGGCCGCTGCCCGGTGAGCATGTCCTGGCTGATCTCGGGAAAGCGGCTGTAGACCCACCGCTCGTATGTCTCGCCCCCGGGCGTGGTGACGGTGAGCACCGCCATCGAGCTGGTCGAACCCTCGTAGCCCGGCGTGATGATCGGGAATGGCGGCTCTTCCTCGAGCTGGCGCACCTCGACGGCGAAACCGGTCTCGCCGACCGTGATCCTGTCGCCGATGCGCACGGTGCGCACGATGCGCTCGGCGCCCGGCACGTCGACCACCAGCCCCCACTGCCCGGGCTCGGGCAGCGGCTGGCGCAAGGCGTCCCACTGGTCGTCCGGCATGCCCAGCGTGTGCTCGATGATCAGCACCGGCATGTCCGCGGTGCGCGACGCCGGAAGCTGCGGCAGCATGAAGAACGGGAACGACTGGTCCCGGCCGGCGCCGGCGGCGGCCCCATCGATGCGCACCTCGACGAACCGCATGGGGCCAGCGCCCTGGCCGGCAGGGGCGGGAACCCAGTCGTCAACGGGCTCGGCGTAGTGCGCGTAGCCGACCACACGGAGGTGGATGTCCGGATCGATCACCGCGCTGCCGGGCAGGGGCGGCGCGGGGATGTCGAGCGTGCGCCCGCCATCGGATGTCTGCGCCGCCCGACGCCCGAGCGCCTCCAGCACGCTGCCCTCGGCGCCGGCGCTGAGCCCGTAGTCGTTGTAGCGAGGCACGCCCGAGAGGGGGCGCTGGCTCCAGCCGCGACCCTGGTTCAGCCACAGGGCCACCTCGGTGTTGTCGTAAAAGGCGCGCTGCGGCGGGCCGACGCCCGGCTGTCCGGTCTGGGGACTGACCTCACCGGCCAGCAGCAGGGTGTCGCCCTCCAGCTTGAGCCCGGCGTAGTAGACGCTGCCCAGCGCGATCAGCACGATGCCGGTGTGCACAGTCAGCACGCCGAGGTTCACGAACTTGAACTCGATGCGCCGCACCGTCGCGATCACGAGGTTGAACACGAACAGCAGCAGGATGAGCCGCATCGGCCACCAGGCGTAGAACTCGAGTTCGCTCATCTCAAGGATCGGCAGCCGGCGCACCGTCTCGGACTTGTGGGCGTCGACGAACTCGGGGAAGAAGCGGACGCCGGAGCCGATCACCGGGTCGTAGTGCAACTGCGGCCAGATCCACTGGCCCCAGGCGATCACCACCAGCCCTACCGCCACCACCGAGGCGCCCGAGCAGGCGACGAACCGCAGCCCCTTGCGCTCCGGACCGATCAGACGCCAGAACCCGACCCAGGCCAGCATGCAGGCGACCGCGGCCGGGATGAGCATGCTCAGGGCGTAGAAGGCGTAGGTCGGCGCCAGGGCGATCAGGCCGATCGGCACGCTCGCCAGCGCCCCATAGAGCATCAGGAGCGTCAGCAGGATAACGGCCAGGGTGACCGAACTGAACGCGCGAAGCACGAACCAGAGCGGCCGCAGCGGGCCCCTCAGCTGCTCATCATCCCATCGCTTGACCTCGCGCCATTTCTGGCTCATCCGGCTCCTGACATCCCTGAGAGGCCCAAAACCCCCGCCGTGCTGGACATTTTACCGTTCAACAGCAGTTCCGGCCGGCCCCCGGCGTCCAATGCGCGCGCAATCGGATCGACGGATCGCCCACCCTCAGGAAGCGCTACGGCCGCGGCGCCGGCCAGTTCGGCGCCGGGCGTGAAGCGGAATCGATCGGGATCCAGGCCGAGGGCCGCGGCGCCGGCGGTGGTGGCCATCTGCAGCAGAGGCGTCCCGCCGGCGCCATCGCGCTGCCGCAGCAGTCGCATCTCATCCCAGACGGAGATCCCGGCGTCCCCGGCGGCCTCCGGCGGCAGATTGACCAGCGAGTCGGTCCCAAGGGCGACCCGCACGCCGGCGCCGAGCATGTCGCGATACCGGTGCGGGCCGAGAACGCCGGGGGCGCCGAAGTACGCCGCGGCCCGCGGGCAGTAGATCACGGTGGCGCCGGCGCGGGCCAGGAGGTCGATGTCCGCATCGGTCGCGTCGTTGACGTGCGCAAGTGTCCGCAAACCTCGCTCGATGCAGGGGCCCAGGCGCTCGACGGGCGTCTGGCCGCGCCCGATGTCCTCCAGCAGGCGCTGCTCCCACAGGCCGAGTCGCTCCAGAAAGTCTCGCTGCGGCCCGGCGCCCTGGGCGACGAACTGGCGCTCCTCCAGCGTCTCGGCCAGATGCGTGCAGATCGGCAGGCCCGCTCCAAGCGCCAGCTCGACCGACCAGCGATACAGATCGATCCCGATCGTGTTGGAGGCGTGCGGCTGCAGACCGAGTCGGACTCCCGCCGCATCTGCCACGGCGCCCTCCAGCGCCGCTTCCACCCGCTGGCGGACGGAGGCCTCTCCGGCGCCGATACCGAAGTACTCCAGGTAGCTGACGCCGATGAGCCCGCTGGCCCGCAGCTCCCGCAGGGGGGCCAGCGATGGCCGTCCCGCCGGCGCCCCCGCGATGTCGCCGACCGCCACGGTCGCCCCGGCGAGGCACAGACGGGCCCCCATGCGGGCCGACTCGGCAATCCCCGCGTCGTCGGCGCGGCGCCCGTGGCGGATCCGGTCGACCCAGGCGACGAAGCCCTCCGCCGGATCGTGCCGCTGCGGACCGAGATGCGACAGGTCGAGGTGGGTGTGGGCGTTGACCAGGCCGGGGATCAGCACAGCCCCGCGCCGGTCGAGTCGCACGGCCCGGGCGCTGGCAGGATGTCGGTCGAGGTCGACGCCGGCGCCGACCGCCAGCAGGCGGAGGCGGCGGGCGCTGCGCGGGCGCAGCTCGACAAGCGCGCCGGTTGCGCCGGCCAGGGGCCCGCGATCGTCGCAGATCGCGCGCGCATCTATCCGGACCATGATGGCCGTTTCATCGGCCAAAGTTGCGCATCCTGTCGCTTTCTGTCGTGAACATAGGCTGATTTGACGGCGCTGCGCGCCGCCGTCGATACTACCGCTCGGCCCGCTGCCAACGTGGGCGCTGGCCGCTATCCTGCAAAGCCTGCCGCGAGTCGCTCGCGGCTGCCGGGCCGCGGAGCGGCTCGAACCAGACTGCCCAAGCACGGAGGATTGGCATGAACACCGCTCGCGCCCTTCATCGATCGATATCACTGCTCGGCGGCCTGCTGGTCGCCGGCGCCGCCTCCCTCGGCGGCGGCTGCGCCACCCACCAGGTGGACGCCCTGCAGGATGAGAACCGCGCCCTGACCGAGCAGAACACCCGGCAGGCCAACGAGATTCGCAGCCTCAGGGGCCAGCTCGCCCTCCGCGACACATCCGATACCGACGCCCAGCAACTGATCAACCAGCAGCGCCAGCAGATCGCCCAGTTGCAGGATCAGCTCGGCATCGAGCGCGACGCCCTGGCGGACTTCGAGTCCAGGCTCGGCAACGTCCAGCTCATGGGCATCGACGCCGAGACCAGCCGGGCCCTGGTCGCCCTGGCCCGCCAGTACCCGGACCTGATTACCTACGACGCCCAGCGCGGCATGCTGCAGTTCAACAGCGACCTGACCTTCGGCTCCGGCTCCGACCAGATCAAGCCGGGCGCCCAGGAAACGCTGCAGGCCCTGGCGAACATCCTCTCCAGCGGCAGCGCCGCCAACTACGAGCTGATGATCCTGGGCCACACCGACGCCCAGCCCATCGGCAACCCGGCGACCCGCCAGAATCACCCGACGAACATGCACCTGGCCTGCCACCGGGCCATCAGCGTCCGTCGCCAGCTCGTCAGCCTCGGCGTCCCGCCGGAGAAGATGATGGCGGCCGGCTGGGGCGAGCACCGCCCGGTGACGCCCAACACCGGGACGGGCAACACCCCGCAGAACCGGCGCGTCGAGATCTACATCCGCCCGATCGGCACCATGGCCGGCAGTGAGCGGGCCACCGGCGGGTCGGTCGGCGTCGACCGCGATGTCCCGCCGCAGCAGCCCCGCGACTTCAACAAGTAGCCCGGCCCGGCACGCGACTCCTTGGACCGCCTCGGCTGCCGCAGCCGGGGCGGTTTTTTCTGCGCGTCTCAGGCTGTCCGGCGCTCGACATCCTCGCGCGAGGGCGCCAGCGCGAACGCCAGCGAGCCCATCACCAGCAGAATCAGCAGGCTGGTCGCCGGCAGCGTCCACCCCATGGAGCCGACGGCGTCGCCGACGAAGGTGGGCGCCGGCGCCGCCAGCGGGGGCATGACGAGCAGCGCCGCGTAGTACTCCCACGAGCCCTCGCGCAGCTCGTCGGCCCGGCGCTCGATGTCGCGACCCTCGGCCCGGGCCTCGCGCTGCCGGCGCAGGAACGCCCGCTCGCTCTCGGGATAGCGCAGGCGCTGCGTGCGGAAGCCGCCCTCGGGCAGCAGCTCGTGGAAGGTGAAGGTCCACAGGCTGCGCGCGGCCTGCTCGACCGTGCCGGGCTGAGCCCCGGCGGGGGGCTGGCGCAGGACGATGACGAGGCGGTCGGCGATCTCCCCGGCTTCGATCCTGCGCTCCAGCTCACCCAGGCTCAGGCCGCGCCGCGGGGCAAAGCGCAGGATGCGCATCCACGGCTCGTGGCGGGCGATCCCGGGCAGATCCGGCGAGAGCGATTCCATCGTCGGGATGATGTCGAGCTGTTCGTCGCCGTAGGTGATGCGCACGCGCTCGGGATCGTCGAGGTCCGTGATCGTGACCTCGCGCCCGGCGTAGGTGAAGCCGCGCTCCACGACCGGGTTGAAGACGAACTGCTCGCGATCGCTGGTGGCGTGGTGCGCGCTGACGCGCCGGGCCATCTCAGCGCCCGTGCCGATGAGCGCGAGCGTGCCGATCGCCGCGATCGTCAGCCCGACGAAGCGGCGGCGCCGGCGCGATGAGCTGTCTGTCTGGGGCATGATGGAACACTCCGCCCCGCCGAAGGGCCGCGGTCAGTGGCCGGCGTCGCCGGAGGCGTGCCCGCCGGAACCGCCGAACATGGGATCGTTGACGCCGACCCCCGGCCGGCTCTTGTCGGCCGTGGAGTGGGCCGGCGGATCAAACGGGCTGTGACGGGTTCGCGCAGCGTCGAGTTCGGCCATCTTCTTGGCCCACGCCGCCTCGCCGTGCTCCTGGATGTACTTCTCGCGGGCGTGCTGGGCGATGGGGTTGGAGATCGCCTCGGCGCCGCGCGTGATCTGCACCGGGCGGCCACCAGGCACGATCGAGCCGCTCTTCCAGTCATAGATCGTGTCGCGCTGGCCCAGGTCGATCGCCGTCAGGCCAAGGAACAGGGCCGCCGCGAACAGGCAGAACAGGAAGATGACGGTGTTGAGCTTGTTGTCGTACTTGAGCTGCATGAAGAACATGCAGACGAGCGACGCCTTGATCACCGCGATGCTCATCGCGATGACGACGTTGACCCACTGCGGAATGCCGATCTCGAAGGTCTCGGCGATCCACACCTCGCCGCGGGAGGCGAAGACCGTCAGGATGGTGAAGAACAGCAGCACCATCAGCACCGCGAGCAGCGTGAACCCGGAGATGATGACGTGGCCCTTGTGGGCGTCGTGGGCGTGGAATCCGTGAGGATCCAGCATCCGCTGCTCGTAGTCGTCCTCGCTGATCGGCAGGTCGGGCTTGTGTTCAGCCATGGATGGTCTCGGGAAGGGGAGAACGGAGCACAGAGAGCGGAAAGCAGAGAGCGAAGCTCGCTCAGTGAATCAGGTACAGCAGCGGGAACAGGAAGATCCAGATGATGTCGACGATGTGCCAGTAGAGGCCGACGCCCTCGACGGCGGTGTAGTGCGTCGGGCCGAAGTGCCGCTTGGCGCCCCGCCAGATCAGCCACGCGATCAGGATCATGCCGATCGCCACGTGGGCCGCGTGAATGCCGGTTGCCGAGTAGTAGACGCTCCACCACAGCGGCTCGTTGGGGTGATGGGAGAAGGGATAGTCGAACAGCACGCCGGGCCGCTTGCCCTGGGCCCACTTGGGCCCGTACTCGAACGTGAACTTGATGGCAAGGAACGCCGCGGCACAGAGCCAGGTGATGACGAGGTTGATCAGCATCAGGCCCTGACGGTTGAGCTGAGCGCACCGGATGCTGTAGGCGATGGTGAAGCTGCTGACGAGAAGTACGATCGTGTTCAGGCCGCCCCACCGCCAGTCGAGGTAGTGCGAGCCGTTGGCGAACGCCTCCGGATAGAGCATCCGGAAGATGGCGTAGGCGCAGAACAGACCGGCGAACAGCAGCACTTCCGTCGTCAGGAAGAGCCAGATGCCGATCTTGACGGCGTCGAACTCGTCATCCTTGGAGCGGAAGTGCGGGGCCTGGACGTACCGCTCCCAGTAGCGGCGGCGGTCCGGAGCGGTGGCGCTTCTGGCGTCAATCGTGGTCATCGCGGTCCTCAGTGGGCCCGTGCGCCCGCGGGCGGCGCCTCATGCACGGGGAACTCGTCGGGGTCGCAGTGCGGCGGGAGCGTCGTGTCGAAGTCGTACGGGCCGTGCTTGATGACCGGCTCGTGGTGGAAGTTGTGCTCGATCGGCGGGGCGTCGGTCTCCCACTCCAGCGTCAGACCGCCGTAGGGGTTCTTCCTGGCCGGATGGCCGGCGACAAGCGAGTAGATGAACACCAGCAGGTGCACCACGAAGCCGGCGGCCAGGATCCACGACCCGATCGTCGAGACCTGGTGCAGGAAGGTGTACTCGCTGGCGTAGGAGGCGTAGCGGCGCGGCATGCCCTGCGTGCCGAGGAAGAACTGCACGAAGAAGGTCACGTTGAACCCGATGAAGACGAGCAGGAACCCGACCTTGGCCGCCGGCTCGCTGAACTCGCGCCCGAACATCTTGCCCCACCAGTGATGCAGGCCGGCGAGCATGGCGATCACCGTGCCGCCGAACATCACATAGTGGAAGTGGGCCACCACAAAGTACGAATCGTGCAGGTGCATGTCCGTTGCCAGCGTCGCCAGCGGCAGGCCGGTCAGCCCGCCGACCGTGAAGGTCCAGATGAACGCCAGCGTGTACAGCATCGCCGTGGTGAAGGCGATCGAGCCCTTGTACAGCGTCGAGACCCAGTTGAACACCTTCACGGCCGTCGGGATCGCCACCAGGAAGGTCAGAGCGCTGAAGATCGCCGCGGACAGTTCGCCCTCGCTAGTGAACAGGTGATGCCCCCAGACCAGGAAGGCGATGGCCGCGATGGCCAGCGAGCTGAACGCGATGGCCCGGTATCCGAAGATCCGTTTGCGGGCGTGCACCGCGATGCACTCGGAGATGATGCCCATCGCCGGCAGGATCATGATGTACACCACCGGGTGGCTGTAGAACCAGAAGAAGTGCTGGAAGAGCACCGGGTCGCCGCCCATCGAGGGATCGAAGATGCCGTAGTTGAAGACCCGCTCGAAGATGAGCATCAGCGTGGTCACGCCGATGACCGGCGTGGCCAGCACCTGGATCAGCGCCGTGGCGTAGATGGCCCACACGAACAGCGGCATGTCGAACCAGCCCATGCCCGGGGCCCGCAGCTTGTGCACGGTGACGACGAAGTTCAGCCCGGTGAAGATCGAGCTGAAGCCGAGGATGAAGACTCC
>JBICIE010000173.1:0-25169 GCA_043101635.1 Phycisphaerales bacterium JB039
TGCTCGTCGAGTACGAGGTCATCAAATACAGCGAGAGCCCCGAGACCATCACCATCCCCGGCGATCTCGGCGCTCCGCCGGCCGAGCCTGGCTATCGCGCCGCGGAGACCATCGTCTTCTACGCCCGCGCCGCCGATGGCGCCACGGTCGTCGAGTACCGCGACATGGACTACGCCGGCAGCCTGCTGCATCCCTGGACCTACCAGTCCGTCCACTACGACATCGAGCGCGAGACCACATGGCGTCTCAGTCGCCCCAGCGGCCTCGCCCCGACCGACGATGGTGAGATCCGCCTCGACATCAGCTCCGAGGGCTTCGTGCTCGGCGCCACCGACACGCCCGGCACCACGGGCTACTCGCGCTGGGAGTGGAGCATCGAGACCGAGGAACTCGGCACGCTCTTCGAATCCTGCGCGCTGGCGACGCAGGGCGCCATGCCCGCCATCGCCGGCGATATCCCCGCCTCCGCGTTCATCGTGGCGCCCGGCCGGCTGGAACTCACGGGTTACGCCACGCAGCTCGTCATTCCCGTTCCGGCGGACATCTCGGAACTCAACTTCAAGATGAAGCTGCGCACCGTCGGCGATGGCATGGACTTCACCGTGCCAGCGCGCGCCACCATGACGCACTCGATGGATCCGGTCTCGATCGTCCCCGCCGTCACTCGCGCCTGCGGCGAACTCGGCCCGCCGCTGCGCACCACCGACAACGGCTTCTACCGCTCCTTCGATCTCGGCGCCATGGCCGGCAAGGGCTTCCAGGTGACCGAGCTTGATCTCGCCATCTCCGAGGCCACCCATCCCGCCGGCTCGCAGATCGTTGAACTCAATCTCTACCGCGATGTCGATGGCGGCGAGCCGCACCTGCTCGACCTCCAGCCGCTCGGCTCCTCCAGGATCCCCGTGCACAACCAGGCCGGCATGCACGTGACCGTGCCCGTGCTCGGCAACCTCGGCGCCGGCACGCTCGTCGCCGAGGTCCGCACGCGCGACTACATTCCGCTCGACAAGCGGGCCCTCTTCTTCATCGGCGCCAACAGCGCCGGCGAGACCGCCCCCAGCTACATCCAGGCCGACGACTGCGACATCAACGAGATCACGCCGATGGCCGGCATCGGCGAGCCCAACACCCACATCGTCATGACCCTGCTCGGCTACACCTACGACGCAAGCTGCTACCCGGACTGCGACGGCAACGGCGTGCTCGACTTCTTCGATTTCCTCTGCTTCCAGAACGCCTTCGCCACCGGCGACATGTACGCTGACTGCGATGGCAACGGCCTCCTCGATTTCTTCGATTTCCTGTGCTTCCAGAACGCCTTTGCCGCGGGCTGCCCGTAGCGGCCCCCATCGCCCGGACGATCCCAGCCGGGATCGCCCGGGCTTCATGCAGAACCTGCGCCCGGGCCGATCTATCTTCTTCCCGTGACCGAGCCTCCCCCGAGTTCTGCAACCGCCGCCCATGCCCCCGGGCCGCTGCGCATCATCCTCCAGCAGCCGGCCCTGCCCAAGTACCGCATCCCGGTCTTCCGCGAACTGGCGGCCCGGCCCGGCCTCGAGGTCACCGTCCTGTACTCCGGCGGGTCGGACATCCCCGCCGCCGCGGCCGACGGCTTCGAGGCCACCCGTGTCCAGGAGCGGATCCTCCTCCGCCGCCCGCGCCAGCTCCGCTGGGAGCCCGCCCAGATCGCCAGCGCCTCGCGCCGCAGGTGCGATGTGCTGGTGCTGGAGTGGAACGCCGGCGTGGCCAGCCTCGTCCCCGCCCTGCTGCTCGCGCGCCTGCGCGGCGTGGGAACCGTGCTCTGGGGCCACGGCTACTCCAAACGCGAGCAGCCGGGCGCGCGGGCCGTGCGCAACGCCGTCGGGCGCCTCGCCGACTGCCTGCTGCTGTACAACCACATGGCGGCCGACGCGCTCGTTGCCTATGGCTTCCGGCCGGACCGCATCTTCGTTGCCCTCAACGCGCTCGATCAGACCCCGATCGCCCGGGCCCGCGACACCTGGCGGGCCTCGCCGGGCCGCATGCAGGAATTCCGCGAGTCGCGCGACGTCGCCGGCCGGCGCATCGTGCTGTTCGTCTCGCGCCTCGAGGCCGACAACGGGATCGACCTGCTGATCCGTGCCGCGGCCAGCCTGAAGGACTCCCGCCCCGAACTCACCGTCGCGATCATCGGCCACGGCCCGGCCCAGCCGGACCTGGAGCGCCTCGCCGCGGAGCTTGGGGTGGCTGACCGCGTGCGCTTCCTCGGCGCCATCTACGAAGAGGATGAACTGGCGCCGTGGTTTCTCGCGGCCGATGTCTTCTGCTATCCGCGCAACATCGGCCTCAGCCTGCTGCACGCCTTCGGCTACGGCCTGCCGGTGATCACCGATGACAACCTGCGCGCGCAGAACCCGGAGATCGAGGCCCTGCGCGATGGCAAAAACGGCCTGCTGTACAAGGCCGGCGATACCGGGGCGCTCGCCGCGGCCATCGACCGCCTGCTGACCGACGAACCCCTGCGCCAGCGCCTCAGCGCCGAGGCGGAACGCACGGTCGCTGAACAGTTCACGCTGGCGAACATGGTCGACGGCATGGAAGCAGCCATCCGCGCCGCGGCGAAGCGGGGATAAGCCGCGCCCCCGCCCGAGCCACCGGCCCGAGCCCCGCCGTCCCGAATCTGCGCCATCCCGCGCGCCGGCGCCCCCCAAACCGGGTTTGCCTGTCCGATTTGCCGACAGCGCGCCGAGCCCAGATACTTGCCCGTGAGCCGGCCCCACACCATCCTGTTCGTCTGCAGCGGCAACACCTGCCGCAGCCCCATGGCCGAGGCCATCGCCCGGGCCCTGCTGGCCGAGGCCGGCGACGCGACCGGAACGGTGATCCGCTCCGCCGGGACCAGCGCCGCCACGGGCGTCCCGGCGACACCCGAGGCCCTGCGGGCCCTGGGGCGGCTGGGAATCGATGGCTCGGCCCACCGCTCCGAGCCGCTGACGGCGGAACTGATCGCCAGCGCCGATGTCATCTTCACCATGACCGAAAGCCACGCCCGCGCAGCGCTGGCGATCGACCCCGGCGCTGCCCACAAACTCCTGCCGGTGGATCCGGCCGGGGACGTGCCCGACCCTATCGGCGGGCCGCAGCAGGTCTATGACGCCACCGCAGCGCGCCTGCGGGAGGCCATTGCGCGCCGGCTCAAGGAGATCGAAACATGAAGGTCGCCATCGCGGCAGATCATCGCGGCCACGACGCCATCGGCCCGCTGGCCGAGACGCTCCGCCAGCGCGGCTGGGAGGTCCAGGTGCTGGGCGCCTGCGATGGCGCCCCGTGCGACTACCCGGACCGGGCCGTCCCGGTGGCCAGGGCGGTGGCGGGGGGCAAGGCGGACTACGGCATCCTGCTGTGCGGCTCGGGCATCGGCATGTGCATCACCGCCAACAAGATCTGCGGCATCCGCGCTGCGCTGGCCCACGACGAGTTCACCGCCCAGATCAGTCGGGCCCACAACGACGCCAACGTCCTGTGCATGTCCGCCGACCTGCTCGGGCACAAGCTCATCGAACGCATCGCCGAGATCTGGCTGAGCACGCCCTTCGACGGCGGCCGCCACGCCCGGCGCATCGAGAAGATCCGCGAAATCGAGCGCACGCGGGATTGCGATGGAGAAGGCGCCAGGCATTAGGCACTAAGCTGCGCGCTTTGTGCCTTGCGCCTTCCCTACCCGCCCGGCGGCATCGGCAGCGCCACCGTCACGCTGCCGGCGGTGATGAGGATCGCCCCGTCGACGAGGGCGAGCCCGTCGGGCGACGCCCCGAGCGGGATCCTGAGCGTGCGCTGCAGGCGCAGGCTCTCGGCGTCCATCAGGTGCAGGGCGTACAGCGGCTGCGGCCCGGGGATGCCGACGGTCTGGACCTCGATGGTCACAAAGTGACTCTCGGCGGGCCGCGCCGGGATGAGCCCGTCGTCGACGGCCAGCCCATCCATCGACTGCACAGCGCCGGACTCCTCCAGCAGCAGCACGCCGCTGGTGGTGGTGACGGCAATCCGCCGTCCGAAGCGCCAGACCGCCGCCGGCGGGCGCCACATGAGCTTGTCGCGATCCGCCACCGGCTCGGGGGCAAACTCGCCGGAGGCGACATCGCCGATCCACAACTGCCCCTCGCCGTACACCAGCAGCCGGTCCCCGATCACCCAGGCGGCCTCGGCGCCGAAGAGCAGGTCGAAGCTGGTCCAGATCAGCGATCCGGCCGTCGTGCCGTAGGCGCGGACGTCGCTGGCGGCGCCGACGATCAGCCGGCCGCCGGGAGCGATGCGGAGCCAGTTGACGCGCTCGTCCATCGCGATGCGCCCGTTGAGCCGGCCGCTCTGCGCGTCGTAGATGAGAATCTCCGGGCTGTCCAGACGCAGATCGCCGTTGATATCGGGCGAATCGGTGTAGCCGACCACCGCGAGCACGCCCTCGCCCAGAGACGCGTCCAGCACGGTGCGCAGCGGGCTGGTGGCGCTCCACAGCAGCGAACCATCGGTGGCGCTGAAGACGGCGAGCCGCCCGGCCCGCTCGACCAGGCACAGGCGCGAGACATCTGCGTCGGCGATGAGATCGATCAGTTCGATGATGTTGCGCCCGCGCCCGCGCTCGCCGGGGCGGGGAATCTGCAGGCGGCGCGGGCGGCCGGCCTCGTCGAAGAGCCGATCGCGCACGGGGGATTCGAAGAGTTCGCCGAAGGGGCGGGTCTCCCAGCGGGTCTGCCCGGTCACCGCGTCGATGCGCTCGACGGTGGCGCTGCCGGGCGCGGGCCAGAACAGATCGACCGTCTCGGCGTCGTAGCCCAGCAGGGCGGGCTGGAGGCTGTCGCGGAAGCGCCGGGTCCAGCGCTGCTGCACGACACCCGCCCCGGCGCCCGGCGCCCCGACGCCGGCGCTGAAGAGGCCGACCTCGGTGCGCGACTCGGAGACCATCATGACATGCTCGGGAGCGCCGGCCTCGCCGGTGGCGGGCATGAGCGCCCAGTTGGGCAGAGCCTGCGCGGGGCCGGCAATCTCGCGCCCGATGCGCGGCAGCCGCACACCAGCGCGAAGCTGCTCGGCGATGTCGCTGGCGACCTGGGCGGCGTTGAGCGGCTGGCCGCGGCTGCTGAGCGCGCCGCCGGGGTAACGTGCGCTGAAGCGATCCAGGATCTGGGCCGCCGACACATACCGCTGCTCGCGGAGCAGGGCGGTGATGAGGCGCCCGGCGATGGCCCCGATGTCATCGGGCGTCACCGTCGGCGAGCCGGTGTCGTGGATCAGCTCGGCGATGGACAGCGCCTCGAGCAGGTGGGAAGTCTCGGCGCCGCTCTGGCCCTGGTCCGATGCGCGGTCGGCGAGGGTGAGCAGGGCGTCGACAGAGGCGCCGGAGGCCGGGTAGCGGGCGGCAAGAGACTCCAATGCCGCGGCTTCGGCGCCGGGGCCGAGGGCGGCGCGCTCGGCCCTCGCGACGGCGTCGAAGGCCTCGTAGGCGCTGTAGCCCTGATCAAGCAGCAGGGCGCGGATGCGACGGGTGGCCTCGACATCGCCGCGGGTGGCCGTGTCGAGCGACTCGGGCAGGGCGGCGGCGAGCGCTGCGTCGGCGAGGATGGACTGGTGGTAGATCTCCAGGGCCTCCGCATAGCGGCCCTGCGTCTGGCGCAGGCGGCCCATCGCCAGCGCGTAGGCGAGCCGCTGCGGCGCCGTCTCGGCGCAGCGACCGAGACGGACGATGATCTGCTCGAGCAGGTCCGGGGCGATGGGCGCGGGGGTCCAGCCGGTCTCCGGACCCGGAGCCCGCGACTGGGCCCGGGTGACGACCTCCAGCAGCAGATCGAACAGGCGCTGGCGGTGCTCGCTGGCCGGCTCCCGCGGCAGTTCGGCGGCGCGCCGGAGCGCCTCGTCGGCCGCCTCCGGGATGCGGGCCGGGCGCCCGCCGCGGTACGCCAGCCGGACGGCGTTGATCAGCGGCGTGGGATCGTCGGGCCGCTCGGCGATGCGCCGGGCCAGGGCCTGATCGGCCGCGTCCCAGGTCATGTAGCTGTGGACCGCGAGGCCATCGAGGGCGATAAGTTGGCGCCCGAGCGGGAGCAGAGCGCCGGGCGCGGTCAGATCAAGCCGTTCGATGCGCTGCTGCGGGTTGGCGGGGTCGACGATGACCGCGCCGGAGCGAGCCGGCAGCAGGATGCGGTCGCCGATGACGACGGCGCGCCCGTAGACGCCCTGCTCGCCCTCGGCGGTGAGGGCGGGACCGAGGCGCGGCGGTCCGGCCGGGAACTGGGCCGGATCGAAGAAGATGGCTCGCTCGCGCCCGATGGCAGCGATCTGGTCACCGACCGCCAGCAGGTACTTGGGCCCGCCCAGCAGCCGATCTTCCAGGGCGCCGAGCAGGCGCCCGCTGTGGCGGTCGATCTTCAGCACTTCGCCGGTGGACTGGGCCACGAGGAAGAGCGCGTCGCCGACGACGACGGGGCCGGAGGCTTCCCAGGGCAGGTCGGTCTGGCCGCTGCGGAGGATCTCCGGCCAGGGGATCTTGCGGACCCAGACGGGGCGGCCGGTGGCGGCCTCGAAGGCGCCGAGCACGCCGAGGGCGTCGGCCCAGTAGACCACGCCGCGATGCCCCGCGCCGGCGCCGGGCGCGAAGCTGGCGCCGCGCATGGTGAGGCGCGCGGCGGAGCCGACCGAGCGGGTCCAGACGATGCGCCCGTCGGCGAGATCGAGGCCGGCGAGGTAGAAGGTCGTCAGGCGCCCGGCCTGGCTGGCCTTGAGCAGCGAGACCACCGCGACGCCGCTCTCGACGACCACCTGCCCGGTGGTCGTGGCCAGCGTCATGCCCGGGATGTCGCGCTGCAGCAGTGTGGACCAGACGGCGGCGCCATCGGCAAGGCGCAGCGCGTGCACGCTGGGATCGCCATCGCGGTCGCCGCGGTTGTTGGCAACGCCGGTGACGGCGAGGACGAGGTCCTCATGGATCGTCACGCTGACCGGATCATGCACGATGTAGTCGGACTTGTCGGAGAGGCGGGTGTTGCGCAGGATGCTCTCGGGCTCGTACACGCCGACCCACGGCTGCGGCGTGGGGCGGAAACGCCAGAGTTCGCGAAGGGTGACGCGATCGCGGGCGTGGATGCTCAGCCCGTCGTTGATGATGATGACATCTTCGGTGGCGGCGGGGAAGAGCCAGCGCCCCAGACCGGCGAGGCGCTGCTGCTCGACCTGCGAGACGTTGCGTGACGCGGCGTCGAGCGGCTCGGACCACAGCGGCGCGGTGTCAAAGGCGCTGGTCTGGAGCGGGGGCGCGATGCCCCAGGGGCTCGTGCCGCGCCGGCCGGCCCGGCTCGGCCAGCGCGCCGGCTCGGGCGGCGCCCCGCCGGGGGCGCCGGCTTCGGCCAGCCAGCGGCCGGCCGTCTCGATGAGATCAGGCTCCGGGATGTAGCGCGTGATCTCCCCCAGCAGTTCGGCGGCGGCGACGCCCAGAGCGGGATCCTGCCGGTCGGGATGCCGCTCCAGTTGCAGCAGGGCGCGGGCCGCGCTGTGGAACTGGCCGGACTCGAGGCGCCACTGGGCCAGCCGCAGCGCGGCCTCGTACCCGGCGCTGGTCAGCAGGCTGCTGCGCTCGACGCCGGCGAAGTCGCCGGCGCGCAGTTGCGCCTCGGCGCCGGGTCCGATGCGCTGGCGATAGGCCTCCAGCAGATCGGGGGCGCCGAGCAGAGCGTCGTGGATGCGCTGGCGCACGCTGAAGAAGAGCAACTCGTCATCGGTGGCCGGGAGCAGGCGGTCGGGCTCTTCGACCAGTTCGGCCTGCAGGGCGCGGACCGCCTCGCCGAGGTTGCCGGCGGCGACCAGATCGGGGAGGGTGTCCAGCGTGCTCTGGGCCGCGGGCGAGTCATCGACGTAGACCGGGTTCTCGGTCTGGGCGCCGAGGGGCAGCGACGGCGCCAGCGCTGCCAGCGCAATCGTCACAGCCAGTTGCAGCTGGCGCATAGCTCCCTCCAGAGCGGCCTGCGAATCCGGCCTTCCCGGCGCATCCGCTCCAAGGCCACAGTCTAGTGACGCCGGGCCGGCCGGGCGCCTTATGGCGGCCCCTGCCGGGGTCGATCTGCTCCGCGGAGGGAGATCGACCATGACGGACGCGTCCATGAGCGCCCGCCCGCCGCTGGGGGGACTGCTGCACCCGGAAGCCCGGGCCCGGCGGGTCATCGCCCTGCTGGCGTGCGTGATCGTGTTCAGCCTCGCCGATCTGCACCTGACAACGACCCACCTTCGCAGCGCGGGGATGATCGAGGGCAACCCGGTGGCCCGGGCGATCATGGGGCTGAACTCGCCGGCGGCCCTGGCCCTCTGGAAGGTCCTGACGGTCGGGCTTGGCGTCTGGATTCTGTACGCCGCGCGCCGCTCCCGGGCCGGCGAGGCGGGCGCGTGGATCTGCTTCGTCGTGCTCTGGCTGCTGATGGTGCGCTGGATGACCTACAGCGACGAGATCGTGCAGCTCATGCCGCACATGGCGGAGATCGGCGAGATCTCCGAGGGCCGCTGGATCGCGTTTACGCCCTGAGCGGCCGGTGGCGCTGCGCCGCGGCGGCGGTGTACACTCGGCCTGTGCCAAGATGGCTGATCATCCTGACGGCGGCGGCCGGGCTGTGCGGGTGTCACGCGGCGCCGCGCCTGGACGTGCAGCGCGTGCGCCTGACCGACGAGACGCCGGCGGGCTACGCGCTGGAGTTCGACCTGGAAGCCACGAACACCAACGAGTTCGAGCTGCCGCTGCTGACGATCAACTATGACCTGTTCCTGGATGGCGAGCGGGTCTTCGAGGGGCGCCGCTCGGGCGAGGCGACCCTGCGGCGCGAGGGAGCCCAGACGCTGACGCTGCCGGCCGCCATCCCGCTGGCCGAGGGCGAGACGGCGCCATCGGGCGTGGTGGACTACCGGCTGCGCGGGACCATGCGCTACCTGACGCCCGGGGCGCTGGCGCGGTCGCTGTTCGATGCGCGCCTGTCGCGCCCCAAGGTGATCTTCGACCATCGCGGACAGATCGAGTTCGACGACCAGGGCACAGGCCCGGACGGCGATCCCGGCTAAGGGCAGGGATTGGCCACCAGGTCCTGGAAAGCGAAGAAGTCAAAGACATCGAGCATGTCGTCGCCGTTGATGTCCGCGGCGATGTCGCCGAGTGCAAAGAGCGTCTGAAAGCGGAGGAAGTCCATCAGATCCGGCGCGCAGGGGCAATCGGTCAGGCGGTCGCAGGGGAACGGCAGCAGCCGGCCGGAGATGTCCTCCCAGATGCCCATGTCCATCTGATCCCAGGCGCCATCGCGGTTGAGATCAGCCATCGGATCGCCAGCGGCGTGGCCGGTGACGTAGTGCAGATGATCCGCTTCGGTAAAGAGGCAGTCCATGTCCCAGTCCTGCGGCGAGAAGAGCCGATCGATGTAGCCGATGGCGCACTCGTCGGTGAGCAGCGGGCCGACCCAGAACGCGATCGCCTCCAGCCAGTGCCCGGAGGTCCGGATGACTTCGAGCTGTCTGTCGAGCCACTCGGCCCGGATGAAGCCCGGCGGCTGGCCGCCGTTGTAGATGCGCAGCGACGCCATCGGCATGAGCGGCATGGACGAGCCGTCGCTGCGCTTGATCATGGCGGAGCCGTCGAGCGCCTGCATCGTGTACTCGGCCACGCGGTCGTAGCGGATGGACGTGGTCGCAAAGCGGGGATACACGATGGGCACGAGGAAGTCGGCGTCGTCGAGCATGCCCAGCGACGCCAGCTCGATGAGGTTCGCCCGCCGCTTGAGAAACGCCAGATCGGTGGGAAAGCCAAAGCCGTGCGGCTGCATCGTGCCCCACAGCCCCAGCTTGATCTTCTGCTCGGGAAACTCCTCATTGATGACACGCCGCGTGACGCGAAGCCGCAGCGCGAAGCCGTCGGCCACTTCCTGCTTCGTGAAGCGCGGCTCCGGCGTGATGGCGGGATCCCACAGTTCCCACAGTTGGCTCGGATGCAGGTTGCCCTCGACGTCGACGAAGATGTAGATCAGGCTGCGCTCGCCGCTTGCCATCACCGCGCCGATGTGATCGAGGTGACCGCCGGGCCGAAGATGCATGCGCAGCCACTGCGCGATCTCCTCCTCCGGGACCGCGAGGAACTCCTCCATCGTCATGCCCCAGCCCGCGAGGACGAAGCTGCTGTTCAGCGAAACCGTGTCGCCTCGAATCGCGGGGTGCTGGGTGGAAAACAGGGCCGACTGGCGCACGAGCTGGCGTGGCTCGAGCACTTGCGCATGCGCGGCAGCGGCCAGGGCCACCGCCGCGACGAGCGCGGCACGCTCTCTCATGATCATTTCTCCGGGACCACGGGTTGCCCGACACCTCCCTGTGCCGAGTCGCCCAGTTTACCAAGAAGCCTCCGGAGTGCAAGCGGCCGGCGCCGTGATTAATCTCTCATGGATCGGGCTCCGGCGCGGCCTCCGGCCCGCCGGCCAGCTCCGCCGCGGCCGCCACCAGGCCGCGCACAACATGCGCGAAGCGCTCGACATCAACGGTCTGGAGCGTGTCAGTGCGTGTGTGGTAGTTCGGATTACGAAAATTTGCGGTGTCGCTCAGTATGACCGCCGGCGCGCCGATCGCGAGAAACGGCGCGTGATCTGATCGGAGCATGTCCGGTGGCGCAATCGGCAAAAAATCTACAACCAACACCTCGAGATCCGGCGCGCCCTCGCGCATGTGCCGCCCGAGACGCTGGCTGAAGCTGCGGTGCTTGAGAATGCCCCCCATCGCAATGAAGTTCCCGACCGTCGGCGGCTCAAACACCCCCTCAACGGCTGGAATCGGGCTTTTCTGGCTCTCCGGCTCGTCGCTGAAGTACCCGAGCATGTCGAGGCTGACCATGCCCACGATGCGCTCGGCGTCGCGTTCGAGCCCTTCTGCCACATAGAACCGCGAGCCGATGAGACCCGCCTCCTCAAGCGTGAAGAGCATCAGACGGATGGTGCGCTGGCGCGGCTCGTCTTTCAGCAGTCGCGCCATCTCCAGGATGGCCGCGACGCCCGTGCCATCGTCATCGGCGCCGGGCGAGCCCGCCACGGCGTCGAGATGCGCGCTGAAGATCAGCGTTTCCCCCGGCTTGCCATGGCCCGGCAGATCGACCCAGATGTTGCTGAAGCGCGGCCGGGCCAGCACCGCCTCCGGCGTCATCCCCTCCTCGCGGTCCGGCGAGACGATGCGCCGGCGGCGCGCCGGCCAGGGGACCTCCTGCCTCTGCACCGCCAGGCCAAGCGCCTCGAAGCGCTCGATGACGATGCGCTCGGCCTCCTTGAGCCCCTGCCAGTGGGCCTCATCGCCCCAGCCGCTGCGGGCGGTGGGCAGCGCCTCGATGGTCTGCACCAGACGCTCGGCGCTGACCAGCCCGGCAAGATCGACGCGTTCGGCCCGCTCCGCAGCCTCCGGCTCCGGCGCCGGCGCCGGCGCGGCGGGCTGGGCGATCGCGGGCAGGGTCCACAGCAGACTGGCGGCGAGGATCCGTGGTCTCAGTGGTCTCAGTGGTCTCATCGGGTCAGGATACCGCATCCGGGCTGCCGAGCAGCGCGGCCCCGATGACGCCGGCGTCGTCGCCCAGCCGGCTCGCCTCGATGCGCAGCGACGCCAGTTCGGGCGGGAAGACGTCCCGCCGGGCCCGCTCCTGCACGATGTCGATCAGGTCGCGCCCGAGGGCGTCGACGAGGCTGCCGCCGAGCACGATGCGCTGCAGCGAGAGCAGCGTGACGACGCTGGCAATCGTCGAGCCCAGCAGTTGCATGGCGCGGGTGATGGCGCCGACGACAAGCTCGTCGCCCTCGCGGAAGGCCGTCGCCAGCATGGTCGAGTCGATCGGCCGCGCAAAGTCGCCCGTGATTTCGCGCAGGCGCGTCGGCGCGCCGGCCCTGGCCTCAGCGAGCAGCCGCTGCACGATGACAGCGCGGGAGGCCGAATGCTCGAGCTTGTTGGTCCCGGGCGGCGCATCGGGGAACAGGACGGTGTGCCCGATCTCGCCCGCCGTGCGCATGGCGCCGCTGTAGAGCTGCCCGCTGAGAATCAGCCCGCCGCCGACGCCGGTGCCGACCCAGACCCCCAGCATGTCGGCCACGCCCGCGCCGGCCCCGAGCTTCCACTCCGCCCACGCCGCGGCGTTGACATCGTTCTCCAGGCGCACCGGGCGGCCGAGGCGCTCGCGCAGCATCGCGGCGAACTGCACGTTGCGCCACTTGAGGTTGGGCGCGGCGAGCACGAGCCCTTCGGTCGGCTCGATGGCGCCGGCAGCGGCGACGCCCACGCCTGACGCCCGGCCGGCGCCGGCGGCGCGCTCAACCTCGGCGACGACCTCGGCGATGGCGTCCGCGACCGCCTCCGGCGTGGAGGGATCGGGTGTCAGTCGCTTGGCGCTGGCGAGCACCCGGCCCCCGGGCCCAACGGCGCCGGCCCGCAGGCCGGTACCGCCGAGATCGACGCCGATCACGGGTCCGCTGGTCATGCAACCCCCATCGAATCGGAAACAGTCGTCGTAGCAAGCGCAACACCGGGAGAGGCGATCCGGGCCAGTCGCTCGGCCAGCGGCCGGGCCTCATCGGCCGGAGGCAGCACGAACATCGCACTGCCGCTGCCGGTGACGTGGGCCGGCAGACCGGCCTCGGCGCCGATCGCAGCGCGCAGGGAGGCGAGGCGCGGCTCGATGGACTCGGCCGCGCCGGCGAGATCGTTGAACAGGCGCGCCCCGCCGCCGGCCAGCGCCGCCGAGCCGGCAATCACCATCTCGGTGATCTCCTGAGCCCGCAGCGGACCGGGCGCCAGGCGGTCAAAGGCGCGGTAGACCTCCGCAGTTGCGCACTGGAAGTGCGGGATGACGAGCACGCACGCGGCCTCGGGCGCCGGCCAGCGCTGCGCCACCTCGCCGAAGTCGGTCACGAGCGCAGCGCGCGGCGAGGCCCGGAGATCATCATCGATGAAGAAAGGGATATCGCTGCCGAGATGCGCACCGATCTGGCGCAGACGCGCCGGCCCGAGGCCGAGGTCGAACGCCACATCGAGCAGTTGCAGCACCGCCGCGGCGTCCGCCGAGCCGCCGCCCAGGCCGGCGCCGGCGCAGATGCGCTTGCGGATCGTGATGTCGCTGGGGAGCTGGCGGTCCACTTCCGCCTCCAGCGCAGCGCGGGCCCGTGCGGCCAGATCCGCGGCGGCTGGCCAGTCGACGCCCTGGCCGGCCCGCAGCGGGGCGTCGTCAGCCCAGCGGATGTCCAGCCGCCCCGCCGCCCCGCGCGCCAGCGGCTCGACCGTGACATCGTCATGCAGCGCGATGGGAACCATCCACGAGGCGATGCGGTGCCAGCCGGCCCGGGCAGATTCCGGCGGTTCCGGCGGCGCGACGGCGAGCGCCAGGTTGAGCTTCGCAAAGGCGCGGGCTGAGCGCGGAGCGGTCACCTGCGATGGTACGGGCGGTAGACTGGCCGGCTTGGAGACGGCGCAGAACAGGGTGGCGCTGCGGGTGCGGCTGGCGGCGTGGGTGGTGGTCGCCTGCGCGGCGATGGCGGCGCCGCTGCTGCTGCGGGCCGGAGCGCCCGAGCTTGCCGCGGCGGCGTGGAGCCTGACAGCGCTGTCGGCGATGGCCGGGCTGCTGGTCACCACGCCCCCGGGGGCGATCAAGCTCCCGTGGTGGGCCAGCGTGCTGGCCGTCGCGGGCGGCGCGGGGCTGCTCGTGCTGGGGTCCGGAGCGCCGGCGGGTCATCTGGCGCCGGCGGCGACGGTGGCGCTCTGGCTGGCGCTGCTGTCGGCCCTTGGCGCGACGGAGGAAGGCCGCCGGTGGTTCCGGCGCGGCGCGCTGCGGCCGGCCGGGACGGCGTGGTGGTGGGCGGCGCTCTGGCTGTGGCATCCCTTGATCTGGCTGCCCCGGGCCGGCGGCGAGCCGCTGCTGAGTTGCCTGGGCGCCGGGATCCCGATCGGCGGGCTGCTGCTGGAGAGCGCCTCGCGGCCGCTGCGCCTGGCCGGCAGCGCGATCTGGGCCGGATCGGTCGCGGCCACGCTGCTGGTCGTGTAGGCGCCCGCAAGCGCCGGAACGTCACTACACTGGCGCGGAGGCGCCCCATGCGTGTGCAGGACCTGATGGATGTGATGGAGCAGATCGCGCCGTCGCGGTATGCCGAGTCGTGGGACAACACCGGCCTGGTGCTGGGCGATCCCGAGGTGCCGGTCACCGGGCCGATCGTGCTGGCGATCGACCTCAGCGCGCAGGTGCTGGAGGAGGCGGTCGCCAAGCGGGCGTCGGCGATGGTGGTGTATCACCCGCCGATCTGGACGCCGCTGAAGCGCATGACGACGCTGGATGCGCGCCAGCGGCTGCTGCTGACGTGCGCAGCGCGCAACATCGCGCTCTACTCGCCGCACACCGCGCTGGATGCCGCCCCGGGTGGCGTCACCGACTGGCTGTGCGAGGCCTTGAGCGGCTCGGACACGCCGGGGCGGATCGCCGGAGACTGCCGGGCCCTGCTGCCGCACACCGGGCTGGAGCCGTCACAGGAGCTGAAGATCGTCACCTTCGTGCCGCCGGATCACGCCGACGCGGTGCGCAGCGCCCTGGCGACCGCCGGCGCCGGCATGATCGGCCAGTACACGCAGTGCTCGTTCAACCTGCAGGGCTCGGGCACGTTCTTCGGGTCGGACGAATCGAGCCCGGTCGTGGGCGAGCGCGGGCGGCTGGAGCGCATCGTCGAGATCCGGATGGAGATGGTCTGCTCCCGCGCGGCGCTGCCGATTGCGCTGGAGACGCTGCGCCGCTTCCATCCCTACGAGGAGCCGGCGATCGATGTGTACGAACTGATCGCGCGTCCGGAGCGCTCCGGCGGCGCCGGGCGGCGCATCACGCTGGACCGCCCCGCCACGCTGCGCGAGCTTGGCCAGCGGATGAAGGACCGCATCGGCTGCGCCATGGTCAAGCTCGCCGCGGTGGCCGATCCGGACGCCGAGGTGCGGATGGTGGGCGTGTGCCCGGGCGCCGGGGCGTCGCTGGCCGAGCCGGCGGCCCGCGAGAGCTGCGAGGCGTTCGTCACCGGCGAGATGAAGCACCACGAAGTGCTGGCGTCGGTGAACCGGGGCGTGTCGATCCTGCTGGGCGGACACACGGCGACCGAGCGCGGCTACCTGCCGCGCCTGCGCGACCGGCTGGCGGCGGCCCTGCCGCAGGCCCGCATCGAGGTCAGCGAGCAGGACCGCAGCCCGCTGATCCCGGTGTAATGGGTACCCCCCCACTCCGTGGGGGGCTTCCCCGCCTGCCAGGCCTCCTCCTCTGCTTCCTCAATCGCACATGACAACCGCGCCCTCACGCGCGGCGCTCTCCATGCGCTCGCCCTGCCACGAGGGCGCAGGCGCAGTCGACCCCCCACGGAGTGGGGGCTACCCAAAGCGCCGGCCTACCCCTCCTCGAGGCGCAGCAGTTCGACGATGGCGCCGGCGCCGGGCTCGATCTCGCCGGGCAGATCGAGCAGAGCCGCCTGACCCGTGCGCAGAGAGACGGCGTCGTCGCCGAGGGCGCTGGCCAGGGCGCTGAGCTGCGGATTGTGCCCGACCAGCGCGACGCTGGCAGCCCCGCCCGCGGCGACCTCCTCCAGCAGATCGACCAGGGCGCCCGCCGGCTCGTCCACCAGCAGCCGGTCGTCGAAGTCGATCTCGACGCCGAGGGCGGCGCTGACGATCTCCCCGGTCTGGCGGGCCCGTGCCGCGGGGCTGGAAATCACCCGGCCCGGGGCGTCTTCGCGGGCCTCGAACTGCCCGGCCAGCCACTGGGCCTGTCGCCTGCCGCGCCCGCGCAGCTCGCGGTCGAAATCGCTGCCGGACACCGACTGCTGCTCTGCCTTGCCGTGACGGATGATCCAGACGAGCACGACAAACTCCTTGTGCTCAGGGGCCTTTTGTGAGAGAGTACTGCTGAGGAGGTCAGCGATGCGACCCGAAGCCCTGCCTGTTCTCGGACTGCTGTCGCTTGCCGGCGCCGCCGCCGGGCAGGCGACGTTCCAGGGCCTCGGCCAACTGCCGGGAGGCGATCCGGTGAGTATCGCGCGCGCGGTCAGCGCCGATGGGCGGGTGGTGGCCGGGCAGGCCCGCTCGGCCCGCGGCACGAGTTCTGGCGGGTGCTGCGAAGCATTCCGCTGGACCGCCGCCGGCGGCATGGTCGCCCTCGACGACCTGCCCGGCGGGCCCGTCGAGGCCGAGGCCAACGCCCTGACCGCCGATGGCGCCCTCGCCGTCGGCATGGGTGACACCGGTGTGGACCGCGCCGTGACGTGGTTCGGAACCGGGCCGGCGGTGGAACTGATCGAACTGCCCGGTGGCGGCGTCGGCGGCGCCGTTGCCACCGGTGTCAGCGCCGACAGCGGCGTGATCGTCGGCTTCGACGCGGGCCCCAACGGCATCGAGGGCTTCGTGTACCACAGCGTGTCGATGTCGATCACCGGCATCGGCGACCTGCCCGGCGATGTCTTCCGCAGCCGGGCCTGGGGCGTCAGCGCCGATGGCGCGGTCGTCGTCGGCTCCAGCCGCGGCGAGGATGGAACCGAAGCCGTGCGCTGGACGCAGTCCGGCAAGCTGGAAGGCCTCGGCGACCTGCCCGGCGGCGGCTACCTGAGCGAGGCCTTCGCGACGAGCGCCGATGGCGCCGTGATCGCCGGCTACGGCACGGTCGAGTTCGGGCGCGAGGCGTTCCGCTGGACCCGCGCCGGCGGACTGGAGGGCCTGGGCGATCTTCCCGGCGGCCTGTTCTTCAGCGACGCCCGGGCAATCAGCGCCGACGGCTCGGCTATCGTCGGCTACAGCAAGGATGACATCGACGACGCCGCATTCCTCTGGACCGAAGCCGATGGCATGCGCAGCGTGCAGCAGATCCTGACCGACGCCGGCGTGGACCTGACCGGCTGGCGCCTGCGCCGGGCCACCGGCGTCAGCGCTGATGGCGCCGTGATCGTCGGCTACGGAACCAACCCGCTCGGCCAGACCGAGGCCTGGATCGCCACGCTGCCCGTCGCCTGCCGCGCGGATCTGACTGGCGATGGCTCGCTGGATTTCTTCGACTTCCTCGCCTTCCAGAACCTGTTCGCGATGGGCGACCTTCGGGCCGATTTCACGGGCGACGGGGCGCTGGACTTCTTCGACTTCCTCGAGTTTCAGAACGAGTTCGCGGCAGGTTGCTCTTGATTTCGTGCCACCGACGGCCGCCGTCGGTGCTCTCCATAGCTGACGGTCAGGTCCCAAGCTCCGCCGAACAACCGGCGCGCCCGCTCAGGGACACCCCGCCGCGAAGGCGTTCTGGAAGGCCAGGAAGTCGAAGAACGTCAGGGCGCCATCACAGTCGAAGTCGGCCCGCGGATCGCCCGCGGCGAACAGGTTCTGGAACTCGACGAAGTCGAAGAACGTGAGCACGCCATCGCCATCGAGATCGGCGCGGCAGGGGCTCTCGCCCTGGAACTCGTAGGCGCCGATGTCGACGATCGGCAGGCCGGGGCGGGCCGGGTCCGGTGCGCCCGTGTCGGGCGTCCCAACGTCGTCGCGGAAGCGAGGGTTGCCATCGAGATCAACCGTCATATCGGGCTCGAGAGCAGTGTTGTCGCCAGCGTCGATACCGGGCGACCCCGCGGCAAGTCGCAAGTCACCGGCGCCGAGGTCCAGGAACCATGGCGCCATATCCAGATTGCCGGCCCCCCAGTCGAGCGTGCTGAGCGGCTCGACCTCGACCGCGGCCCGGCCGCCCTGAACGATGGAGTGATGGATGCGAACCGATGAGCCGACCGCGTGACTGTCCATCGCGTGGATTAGAGGAGGTTCGTTGTAGTAGAGGATGCAGTTCTCCAACGTGAGACTGGCGGGGCTACCCCATAGGTCCGCAGTGGCTGCCCCGAGGGGCCCGCCAACAGAAGTGTTGCCCGCAAACGTGCAGTTCACATACCGGGAGTCGTCGCCCCACGCGTACACGAGCCCGTACACGCTCGCGACATTGCCGAAGTACTCACAGTTGTAGTTGTCTCCATCGCGATGGGTGAAATTGGTGTTGCCGACGAGAACGCAATGCTCTGTGCTTCCTCGAATACCGAACGAGCTGTTTCCTGCTATCTGGCAGTTGCGGAGCACGCCGTCAACTGACCCAGAGTTCTTAAGAAAACTGCATGCCTCAAAGGCAAAGGAAGCCTCTTCGCTGTAATCGTCCGTGATGTCTTGATTCTGGATGAACTGCGATTCCTGGACGCGGCGTGTACGGGCTCCACTGTCAACCACAGGCACATAGAAGGTATTGCGATTCTGCTCAAACACACAGGCCTGAACGTCTACATGCCCTTCAGTCAACACGCCCCACCCGTTATTGCGCACCGTGCATGATATGAGTCGCAACTCTGTGTAGTCGCCCCACAATGTAAGGGCGTAGCGCGGATGGAAGTCGATCTGGCACTGGTCCAAGATCAACTCGACGCTCTTGGTTGACTCATCGCCGAGCGCGTGCACGGCGTCGCCTTCTATCCCACCGGGCTCAACGTCGGCATGCACACGGTTCTCGCGGAATGTGCAATCCGTGAAGGCCAGCGATCCGCCATTGGCGAAGACCGCCCCTCCCGCCGCGTCAGGGAAGATCCATGCGGTGTTCTTGACAAAGTGCGAGTCGGAGACTGTGACCCGGGAGTCCTCGGCGTAGAGCGCTCCGCCGCTGCGAGCCCCCGAACCCTCGAACACACAGCCGAGCAGCTTGGGCACGGCTTGAGACATCCACACTGCCCCACCGGAGTCCGAGAAGTTCCCCTCAAAGACACACCCAGCTATGGTTGCGCATCCACCGGCGAGTGCGGCTGCGCCGCCCGCGGCCAGGAGCTTCTTGCTGCCGCAGCCCCGGAACACACACCCCTCGATCACGACACCACTGTTCTCCGCATAGATCGCCCCGCCCAGCGGATTCTCGCAGTCGATGAAGTCGCAGTCCCTGATCGTCGGCGACGAATCCCGGATGTGGATCGCCCCGCCCTTCCACTCCCGCAGCCCGTTGCGGATGATCAGGCCGTCGATGATCGTGTCCGGCCCTTCGCCGCGGATGACATAGAACGCCCGGCCCTGCCGCTCCAGGTCGATCACCGGGCGCAGGCCCAGCCGCTTGTCGCTGGTGATCGTGATCGCCTTGCCGCGAAGCTGGATCTCGCGGTTGCCCTCGCCCGTGTGCGTGCCCGGCGAGATGATGACCGTGTCGCCGCTCGCCGCAAGATCGACCCCGGCCTGGATCGTCATCGCCTCCGGCGACGGCACGCGGATCGTCCGCTGTGCCGCGGCGGGCAGGGCGGCCAGCGCAAGAACCAGCGCGGCAAGGATGGGGCGCATCGGGATGGTCCCTTCCGGCGCCGCGGGCGGGGCTCGGGGAGCGGGGCGGCGCCTCGGTCCCATTTTATCACCGAATCGCCGGATGACGCAAGGGCCGCGGGCGGAAACGGGCGGGGGTTATAGGGCAGGATGGCTCACGGCGGGGGCGCGGGGGCGCGGAGAGTGGTGGCGAGGGCGGGAACACCGACGGAGGCCGTCGGTGGCACAAGACACGTCCGTACCATCCGCCATGCACGATGGCGCCATGAGCGGCAGACAGCGGCGGCTCCTTGCCTACGCCAACTGCGCCGGGTGAGCGGGCAAGCTCGCCGCGGAGGCGATCGCACAGGTGGTGCGAGACCTGCCCAGCTTCACCGACCCGGATCTGCTGATCGGCGCCGAGCAGTTCAGCGATGCGGGCGTCTATCGCCTCGCGCCCGATCTGGCCATCGTGCAGACCTGCGACTTCTTTGCGCCGATCGTCGATGACCCGTTCATCTTCGGCCAGATCGCCGCGGCCAACGCGATGGGCGATGTCTACGCCATGGGCGCCCGCCCGAAGACGGCGCTCAACATCGTCGGCTTTCCCGATCGCGACCTGGAGCTCAGCGTGCTGACCGAGATCCTCCGCGGCGGGGCCGAGCGCGTGCTCGCCGCCGGCGCAGTGATCGTCGGCGGCCACTCCGTGCGCGACAGCGAGGTCAAGTACGGCCTGGCGGTGACCGGCGTCGTACATCCCGAGCGCATGCTCACCAACGCGCGCGCACGGCCGGGCGATGCGCTCGTGCTCACGAAGGCGCTGGGCACGGGGCTGATCGCCACGGCCGCGCGGGCCGGGCGCTGCCCCGATGATGTGCTGGACGGCGCGCAGGCGAGCATGATCGCCCTGAACAAGGACGCTTCAGAGGCGGCCGTCGCCCTTGGCGCCCGCAGCGCCACCGACATCACCGGCTTCGGCCTCGCCGGCCACGCGCTGGAAATGGCCCAGGCCAGCGGCGTGACGCTCGAGATCGAACTGGGCGCCCTGCCCGCCCTGCCTGGGGCGATGGAGCTTGCCGTCCCCGAGAACCACTCCGGCGCCACAGCCACCAACCGCGCCTACGTCGGCGATCAGATCGAACTGCCCGACGGCGCCGGCGCGCGCGCAGAACTGCTCTTCGATCCCCAGACCTCCGGCGGTCTGCTGGTCGCGATCGAGCCGGCGCGTGCGCCGGAACTCGTCGTGCGCCTGGGCGCCCCCGCGGCGGTGATCGGGCGCGTGATCGAGCGCTCGGCGAAGGCCCTGATCGTGCGGCCGTGACGGTTTCAGGAAGACCCCCCACGGAGTGTGGGGCTACCCAAAGGCAAAGCCCCGGCGCGGGGCCGGGGCTTCGGGGAGGGCGAGCCGGGGAAGCTCGCAAAGAGAAGGAGCGGGAGGAATCGGCGCCCCGGTCACTTGGCGATGGCGAACTCGCCGATCGCAAAGTCGGTCTTGACGCCGATGGTCTTGATCTCGATGTTGCGCAGGTCGCCGCAGAAGCCGAAGCCCTTGGCGCCCGCCTGTCCGCTGATCACCTCGGTGACGGTGCGCGAGCCGTTGTTCACGCTGATGGCGAACTCGATGTCGCTGAACGGCGCCGGCTCGACGCCCATGCGGAAGCGATTGACGCCCTCGGGCATGTCGACGCGGACCGTGTTGAAGCCGACGGTGCGATAGACATCGCCGGTGTAGCCGTGGCTCCATGTCGCCCAGCCGTCGCCGATGCGCCGATGCTCGAGCGGATAGGAGAAGGTGATCTCGCCGCCCAGCGGGGTGGGCACGCCGGAGACCTCGGTGAACGTCGGGCGCGGGTCGGCGCCGAACTCGGTGAGAGGCTTGAGGCACAGCTCCGCGGGCGGGGCGCCGGCCCCGAGATTCAGGATGTTGGCGCACTCGGTGCGGATGGAGAACTCGCCGACGGCGAAGGCGGTGTCGCCATCGGCCGCCTGCACCGTCACGCCGGCGACGTAGGCGTCATCGGCAAAGCCGTAGCCCTTCGCCCCGGCGTCGCCGTGAATGACATCGGTGAACTTGCGGACGCCGCTGGCGCCGACCGCCGAGAATTCGAAGGCGATGTCCGCGAAGGGACTGGGCTCGACGTAGGCGATGAAGCGCGACGTCGCCGGGGGCACGCCGAGCGTCACCGGGATGTCGTTGTCGGCGAAGTAGACATCGCCGGCGTAGCCGTGGCTCCAGGTCGCCCAGCCGTCGCCGATGCGCCGATGGCTCAGCGGCTGATTGAACAGCAGGTCGCCGCAGCCGGAGGTCCGAACATCGGTGACATCGGTGTTGATCGGCCGCCCATCGGGGCCGAAGGGCAGCACGATGCGTCCGCCGAGCAGCCCGGGGGGCGCGCTCGTGCCCAGCTCGGTGACGACGAGCCCGGCGCCGTCGCAGCCGAGCGCGAACTCGTTCTGGAAGCACAGGAAATCGAAGAAGTCGAGCACGCCGGTTGCGTCGCAGTCGGCCGAGGCCTGGCCGAGGGCAAAGGCGTTCTGGAAGCACAGGAAGTCGAAGAAATCCAGCTCGCCGGAGCCGTCGCAGTCGGCGTAGCAGCCGGCGCGATCGACGATCCGGGCCGCATCAAAGTCCACGCCCGCCGAGCCCAGGCCGCGGAAGGCGACCCCGCCGGCGCCGGTGAGGCCGGACTCGTGCGGCGGCGTCTCAGCCAGCAGCGTCCCGCCCTCGTTGTACACCCGCCCGACCATCACGCCGGAGGCGCCCCACTCGATCTCGAGCTGGTACCACTCGCCGGTGTCGACGGCGACCTTGGTGTGGTTGTACTCCTTGAAGCCCCAGCCGCTGTTGTCCTGCAGCATGAGCTGCTGCGAGTTGGTGGCCAGGACCACCGAGAACGCGCCGGCGCCGGAGGCGTTGACGCCGAAGTAGGCACGGCCCGAGCCGTGCTGGCGGACCCATGTGCGGTAGGTTCGGCCAGCCTCGGTCGTGACGCCGTCGTTGTAGCAGAACACACCGGCGGTCGAGCCGAAACGCCCGCCGAGCGGCCCGTGACGAGCGCTGACGGGATCCTGCTCGAACAGGTCGGTCCCGGCGTGCGGGACGTAGCCGGCGATCGAGCCCTCGAAGCTCTCGATGATCTGGGCGGTTGCGGCCTGGCCGGCCATCAGCGCGCAGGTGGCGGTGGCCGCACGAAATGCGTATCGCATGGGAGGTTCCTCATTCGGGTTGGGTGATTGGGCGGACCCGCGTCCACCCACCCGCCAAGGCGCAATGCGGCGTCCGCGGCTGCCACGCAGCGGACATGTTCGCCCCGTGCGCGCGCAAAAGGACCCCGGCGCTCAAGGCGCCGGGGTCCGCAGCGGGGGCTCAAGGGGCCTTGCCCCCGAATTGGCAGCGATCAGTTCGCGACGCCGAACTCGCCGACGGCGAAGTCGGTCACCCCGTCGGTGGTACGGACCTCGACGTTCTCAACCCCGCCGCAGAAGGCGTAGCCGGCCGCGCCGGCCGAGCCGTTGATGGTCTCGATGACGCTGAGGCTCTCGCCGCCCAGCGTGCCGGTGATCTCGAACTCGATGGGCGAGAACGGATTCGGCTCGACATAGAGGTAGAAGGCGGTGTTGCCGGCGGGCGGTCCGACGTTGAGGATGGCCGCGCCGTTGGTGTAGTAGACATCGCCGGTGTAGCCATGGCTCCAGGTGGCCCAGCCGCCGCCGATGACGCGATGGCTGCACGGGCGGTCGAAGACGATGTCGCCGATGGAGGTCGGCACGGTGGTCACATCGCCGAAGACCGGGCGCGGATCGACGACGAGTTCCATCGTCTCGCCGCAGAGCACCGCGGGCGGGGCCTCGGTCCCGAGCTGGAACAGCTCGAGCTCAGGGCAGCCGGCGGCGAACTCGTTCTGGAAGCACAGGAAGTCGAAGAAGTCCAGCATGCCGTTGCCGTCGCAGTCGGCGCAGCAGTCGCCGGTCCCGAACAGGTTCTGGAAGCACAGGAAGTCGAAGAAGTCGAGCACGCCGGAGCCGTCGCAATCGGCGAGGCACCTCGGGCACGGATCCTCGACATCGGAGTAGATACCGAACTCGCCGACGGCGAAGTCGGTCACCGTGTCGGTCGTGCGGACGCCGATGGTGAACAGCCCGCCATCATCGCAGAACCCGAAGCCCTGGGCCCCGCTGGAGCCGCTGATCACGGCGAGGGTCGAGTCGAACCCACGGGCCGACTCCTGCGTGATTTCGAACTCGATGTCGGAGAAGGGATTCGGCTCGACGTAGGTATAGAAGCGGCTGGTCTTCTCCGGCATGTCGATGGTGATCGCCGCGGCGCCGTTGCTGTAGTAGACGTCGCCGGTGTAGCCGTGGCTCCAGGTGGCCCAGCCGGCGCCGATGCGCCGGTGATTCATCGGGGTGCTGAAGACCAGGTCACCGCCGCCGCAGACCGGGTGCTGCACGGTGAGCACCTCCTCGGAGAGCGGACGATTGTCCAGGGGGTAGGGAACCATGTCGGTGGCGCACAGCTTCGCGGGCGGGGCGTCGGTCCCGAGCGACCGGATGGTCGTGCCGCCGCCGCCGGTGGTGTAGCCGATGTCGTCGAAGCAGGTCTCGCGGCCGGTCAGGCGGATGCTGCCGATGCGGACGGGCGAGATGAAGCTGAACTCCTCCATCACGCCGAAGGCGCCGAAGCCGCCGACCTTGGTGAAGGTCCCGGTCATCGGGGCGCCGAACATGTCAAAGAACTCGATCACATCATCACCGACGCCCGCGGCGCAGGCCCAGCCGGAGAAGCCGGTGATGCCGCCGATGCCCGTGAAATCAAGCGTGAAATACCCGAACCCGTACTGAACGCCGAACTTGCTGCCGGACTGGGCCTGCACCAGCGGACCGGTGCGGAAGTCGAACCAGTCGCCCTGGTTGACGGAGCGGTGCTCGACCGTGCCGGTGATGGCCGGGACGGCGCCGCCGAAGACCGCCGGGATCAGCGTGCGCGCCCCCGGATAGGACTCATAGTCATCGATGGCGTCGGGGACGAAGACGCCAGGGGCAACCTGGGCCAGCGCCACAGGCGCCGCGGCGAGGCCGCACGCCGTGACAAGGCCGACGATGAACATCCTCTTCTCGTGCATGACAGACACCCTCACTGGGTCGCCGCGCCGCAGCGCGGCAACGGACCATGAACCCGTGGCCCGCACGCGCGGGTCACTGCGCGGCGCTGGTCGCGCGGCACAGCGGCGTCAAGCCACCAGGCCAGTCTGTCGTCGGGAGTCGTGGGTGCGCAGCAATCGCGCAAGATCACGGCAACTCGATGGCAACCGCCCCCCCATCTGTTCGCTCCGCCGTCGCTGCGGCAAGGCGCATCAGAACCGCCTCGTTATCAGAATACCACGGGCGCAACGTGGCGACAAGTGATTTTTGCATCGCCATTTCCGGTTTACCCAGCTTATCGCCAGCGCAGCGCAGCAAAAGGCCCCGGCGGGGGCGCCGGGGCCTTTCAAAGAGGGAATTTAGGGGCGATTTTCCCTCACGAGAAGCGCGGTCAGTTGGCGATGCCGAACTCGCCGACGGCGAAGTCGGTCACCCCGTCGGTGGTGCGAACGCCGACGCGCTTGGCGTCGCAGAAGCCGTAGCCCTTGGCCCCGCTGGAGCCGTTGATGCTCTCCACCACCGTGTCCGTCCCGTCCGTGATCTCGAACTCGATCAGCGCGAACGGGTTCGGCTCGGCGTAGAAGTAGAACGCCGTGTTGGCCGGCAGGCTCATGGTCAGGCTGGCCGCGCCGTTGGTGTAGTAGACGTCGCCGGTGTAGCCGTGGCTCCAGGAGCCCCAGCCGCCGCCGATGACGCGGTGGCTGCACGCGATGTCGAAGACG
>JBICIE010000174.1:0-8159 GCA_043101635.1 Phycisphaerales bacterium JB039
TTCCGATCTGCAGGAAGGCCAGCGCCTCGGCCGCATCGCCCGAAAGCAGCCGATCCTGGATCCCCCAGAACTCCTCTTCCTGGCGGGTCACGCCCGTCTGCTGCTCGACCAGGTCCACGGTGATCGTGGCGCCCGGGCCGATCTGCGCGGCGAGCTTGGCCATCTCCGAATCGACGCGCCCGAGTCCGGCGCCGAGGCGGTCCACCAGCAGGCGGGCAGCCCGCGGCTCGATCTTCACGCCATGGCGGCGCTCGCAGCGGCTGGCGGCCCAGCCGGCGGCCTTGTCCGGCGGCAGCGGCTCGCATTTGACCACGGAGCCGACCTTCGCGACCAGCTTGTCGAGCTTGCCCGCGCGCCAGGTCTCGCTGCGCAGCACGAGCGTGCCGAGATCGGAGGGGTGTTCGGCGTAGCGCTCGAAGATGGGGCGCGTCCCTTCTTTCAGGACCTGGTCGGCATCATCGACGATGGCGAGCTTGTGCACCGGCATCAGGCCGGGGCTGCGCAGCTCATCGAGGATGTCGGCGGGCTGGGCGGTGGCGTCGAAGCGGAGCGTCTGCACCTCGCCGCGGGCTTCCTCCAGCATGCCGCGGAGGATGCGGACGTATTCGCTGCGCAGGAACGCCTCCTTGCCGTGCAGGATGAGCACGCGGCAGGAGGCGTCAAAGGGCATGCTGGCGGCTTTGGCCATCGGGCCAGCGTAGGCGGATCCGGCGCCCCGGCGTCGCCCGTATCGTCCGGCGTGCTGGTGCTGACTGTCATTCAGGGGCCGGACCGCGGCCGGCGCTTCGAACTGCCGGACAACGAGCCGCAACTGCTCGGCCGCTCCAGCGAGGCCCTGCCGCTGAGCGACAACACCGTCAGCCGGCGCCACGCCGAGTTGACCCCCGACGCAGGCGAGTGGTACATCCGCGATCTGGAGAGCCAGAACGGCACCTACCTCAACGGGGCGCCCATCCGCGAGCGGCTGCTGCTGAAGGCGGGCGATCAGATCCGCGTCGGCCAGACGGTGGTCGTCTACGGCCGGGCCGACCTGATCGACGATGTCGACTTCTTCCGCATGCTCGGGGCCCGCGAGCTGGACGCGTCGGTCGAGCGGGCGCTGCCGAGCAACGAGGACTCGGTCATCCTCGCCGTGCCCGAGCCGCGCCTGGCCGCGATCGAGCACCTGCGGGTCATCTACCGCCTGACCACCATGACCGCGCAGGCCGGTGACCGCGCCGGGCTGGCCAAGGCTGCGCTGGAGTTGATCTTCAACGAGTTCAAGCCCGAGCGCGGCGTGATCCTGTTGGCCGATGAGAATCGGGCCCTGCGCCCGGTCGTGTTCAAGTACCGCACGCCGCCGCGCGACCGGGAGGACGCCCAGTTCTTCGTCAGCCACACCATCCTCCAGCACGTGGTGCGCAAGCACGAGGGCGTGCTCTCGACCAACGCGATGAGCGACCCGCGCTTCGCCGCCGGCGACAGCGTGCAGCGCTACAGCGTGCGCAGCGCCATCTGCTCGCCGATCCGCCACCGGGACCGCACCTTCGGCGCCATCTACATCGACAGCTCGATGGCCAACTACACGTTCACCGAAGACCAGCTTGCGCTGATGAACGCCATCGGCCAGCACACGGGCATCGCGCTGGCCAATCTCGAGTTGCAGGCCGAGACGCTGCAGTCCGAGCGTCTGGCCGCCATCGGCCAGACCGTCGCCAGCCTGAGCCACTCGATCAAGAACATCCTCCAGGGCCTGCGCGGCGGGGCCGACCTCGTCGACATGGGCCTGAAGAAGGAAGACCTCAAGGTCGTGCGCAGCGGCTGGGACATCCAGAAGCGCAACCTCGACCGCATCGTCAGCCTGACGATGAACATGCTGGCCTTCAGCCGCCAGCGCCAGATCGAGGTGGAACTCACCCGCCCCGGTCCGATCGTCGAGGAGTGCGCCCAGCTTCTGGAGGGGGTCTGCAGCGAGCGCGGCATCGCGCTGATCGCCGATGTCGATCCCGAGATGCCGCCGGTGCCGCTGGACGCCTCGCTGTTCCACCAGGCGATGATGAACCTGATGACCAACGCGGTGGAAGCGGTGGCGCCGTCGACGGGGGTCGTGACCGTGCGCGCCATCTACCACCCGCTCGGCGCCCTCGGCGCCGGCTCGCCGCCGAAGGCCGAGTTCCGCGTGATCGACAACGGTCCCGGCGTGCCCGAGGACATGCGCGAGCGCATCTTCCAGCCGTTCCAGACCACCAAGGGCACGCGCGGCACCGGCCTTGGCCTTGCCGTGACCCGGCGCATCGTCGAAGAGCATGGCGGGCGCATCGCCGTGGAATCGCAAGAAGGCAGGGGCGCCGAGTTCGTGATGATCTTCCCGGCGGACACCAAGGCCGATCCGGCCGCGACGGCTCAGGCCGGCGCCGCCGAGATGGAGGCGGAGGACGACTTCAGGCTGGATGTGTGAGGGGGAGCGAGCAGAGAATAGAGAGCAGAGAGGCGTGGACTTGATGCCTTGATGCCGCGTGCCTCGATGCCTGTTTCTCGTCAACCCTTGCCATGACCTCGCCCCGCTGGATCCTGCACGTCGACATGGACGCGTTCTTCGCGGCCGTCGAGCAGCTTGATAACCCCGAACTCCGCGGCAAGCCGGTGCTGGTGGGGGGGACGGGTCCGCGCGGCGTCGTCGCCACCGCCAGCTACGAGGCGCGTCCGTTCGGCTGCCACAGCGCCCAGCCCATGTCGGTCGCCCGGCGGCTGTGCCCGCAGGCGATCGTCGTCCGCGGCAACCACGCGCGGTACCGCGAGCTGTCCGATCAGGTGTTCGCCATCCTGCAATCGTTCACGCCCCTCGTCCAGCCCATCAGCGTCGATGAGGCGTTCATGGATGTCACCGGCTCGATCCGCCTGCATGGCCCGGCCGACCAGATCGCCCGCAAGATCCGCGCGCGCATTCGCGCTGAAACCGGTCTGACCGCCTCCGTCGGCGTTGCGCAGAACAAGTTCCTCGCCAAGCTCGCCAGCGATCTGCACAAACCTGATGGCCTGACGGTGATCCGCCCGGAGGATGTCCGGCGCATCCTCGATCCGCTGCCGGTCGGGCGCATGTGGGGCGTCGGGCCCGCGGCAGAGAAGCGCCTGACGCGCCTCGGGGCGCGCACGTTCGCGGATCTGCGCCGCATGCCGAGAGAGACGCTCGCCAGCGCGCTGGGCTCTTGGGGCGCGCGCATCTGGGAGCTGTCCCAGGGCATCGACGAGCGCGAAGTCCACCTGCGCGAGCCGATGAAGTCCGTCAGCCACGAGAGCACCTTCGGCGAGAACATTGCCAGCCGCGATGAGGCCCGTGCTGTGATCGCCGATCACGCCGGGCGCGTTGCGGCTCGCCTGCGGGCCAAGGGGCTGGTGGGGCGCACCGTGACGGTCAAGATCCGCTTCGGCAACTTCGAGACCATCACGCGCTCCGACACCCTCGACAGCCCGACCGATCGGACCGACGAGATCGCGCCCGCAGCCGGCGCCCTCTTCGACGCCTGGCCGTTCCGCCCGGTACGACTGCTCGGCGTCGGCGTCAGCCACCTCGCCGAAGGCGGCGGCGAGCAGCTCGGCCTGTTCGATAGCGAGCAGCGGGCGAAGCAGCGCGCCGCGGATGCCGCGGCAGACGCCGTTGCCCGCAAGTTCGGCAAGGGCGCCATTCGTCGCGGTTCGGCGCTGTAATCGCCTACGCCACCGACCGCCCCGATGTCTCCGTCGGGTCGTGATCCAGCACGAGCTGATCCACCTTCGGGGCGTCCGGAAGCGGCTTGCCCTTGGCGTCGGTCAGCGGCTTGCCATCCAGCGTGCGGATGATCGGGATCGGGTGGGCCCGGTCGTGCGCTTCGAGTTGCTTCTCGAGCCTCGCCTTCGTCTCATCGTCAAGCTCGGTCCACTTCCCGCGTCCCCGGCATTTGGGGAAGCGCGAGCAGCCGAGCCATGGGCCGCGCAGTCCGCTGCGCAGGTTCAGCGGCGCCTCGCACGTCGGGCAGGGCAGTTCGGTTTCCAGCGGCGGCGGCGAGGGCGCCGTCACGTGGCCCTTCTTGTCGATGTTCAGGATCATCCCGATGTCCTGGCTCTCGCCCTCGCGGAGGTCGGTCGCCAGGAATGGGCCGAAGCGCCCGGTCCGGCGCACCATCGGCCGGCCCGTCTTCGGGCACTGCACGTTGACGTACTCGGCCCGGCGCGGCTTGCCCTCGCGGTCGCACGGGCAGGCGTACTCGCAGTCGGGGTAGCGCGAGCAACTCAGGAAGCGCCCGTTGCGCCCGAAGCGGTACACCAGGTCGGCGCCGCACTTCTCGCAGCGGTACTCCTTGGGCGCGGGGATGATCTCCGCCTTGGCGTGGCGCAGGTTCTCCTCTGCCGCGGCAAGGCTGTCCCGGAAGGGCCCGTAGAAGCGGTGCAGCATGTCGATCCAGTCGAGGTGATCCTCCTCGACGCGGTCAAGCTCGGCCTCCATCTCGCGGGTGTAGCCCACATCCATGATGCGCGGGAAGGCCTCGACCAGTTTGTCGGTGACGACCTCGCCGAGGTCGCTGGCCCAGAAGCGCCGCTCGATGAGCTCGACGTACTTGCGCACCTGAATCTTCTGAATGATGTCGGCGTAGGTGCTGGGCCGGCCGATGCCCTCGCTCTCGAGCATCTTGATCAGGCTGGCCTCGGTGTAGCGGGCCGGCGGGCTGGTGAACTTCTGCTGCACATCCGCCGCGAACGGGCTCAGCGGTCGCTTCTCCTCCAGCGCCGGCAGCGTCTGCTCGTCGCTGGCGGTGGGGGCGCCGGCGACCCTGTAGAAGCCGTCGAAGACCAGCACGCGCCCCGTGGCCTTGAAGGTCAGTTCGCGCTTGGGGTCGCGCCCGCCGGTGATCAGCACCGTGGTCGAGTCCCACTGCGCCGGGGTCATCGGGCAGGCGACGAAGCGCTCCCAGATGAGCTGATACAGGCGGAACTGGTCGGCGTTGAGGGCGCTGCGCACGCGCTCGGGCGGGAATTCGAGCGATGTCGGCCGGATCGCCTCGTGGGCCTCCTGGGCCGCCTTGTTCGAGGATGTAAAGAAGTTGGGCTTCTCCGGCAGGTAGGCGTCGCCGAAGGTTCGCTTGATGTAGGTGCGGGCCATATCAATGGCCTCGCCGGTCAGATGCGTCGAGTCGGTACGCATGTAGGTGATGAGCCCCACCGGACCCTCGCCGGGGATCTCGACACCTTCGTACAGCGCCTGGGCGGCCCGCATGGTGCGCTGGGCGCCGAAGCCCAGGCGCGTGCTGGCGGTCTGCTGCATCGTCGAAGTGATGAACGGCGCCGGCGGGCGCGACGTGGTGCGCTTCGTCTCGATGCTGCTGACGCGGTACGGCGTCGCCGGATCGATCTCGCCGGCGACCGTGCGCACCCAGCGGGCCGGGCCCTTGCCCCTGGCGTCCTCGCGCACCTCGGCCGTGACGCCGGTCATCCCGGCGAGCTCGGCGATCGAGATCACTTCGGGGGTGCGGTCGGCGCCGTCGGGCGTTGCGAAGCGCCCGGACTCGCGCTTGCGGGCGTCCGGGGTCGTCTCATCCGGCGCCCCGCGGTCCACCGGGGCAAGGGCGTCGCGTGCAGCGGTGCGGATCTCGAACTTCTCGCCGCCGACCTCGACCAGTTCGGCCCGCACGGCGGTGTGCTCGGCCAGCCATGCGTTCTGCGCCTTGACGGTGGGGCCGGCGCCCTTGTCGTCCTTGGTCGCCAGCAGCTTCCGCCACGCGGAGGCCAGCTTGCGGGCCTGCTCCTCAGAAAGCGCGAAGTTGGCGCTGATCTGCCAGTACTCATCGGGCACGAAGGCGCGGATCTCCCGCTCACGCTCGACGACCAGGCGCACCGCGACCGACTGCACTCGCCCGGCGCTCAGTCCCCGCGCCACCTTCTTCCACAGGAGCGGCGAGACCTGGTAGCCCACGATCCGGTCCACGATGCGCCGGGCCTGCTGGGCGTTGACCTTGTCCTCATCAATCGGGTGCGGGTTGTGGAAGGCCCGGTCGATCTCGCGCTTGGTGATCGCCGCGAACATCACGCGCTTGGCGCTCGATGCCGGGATCTTCAGTTCCTGGGCCAGGTGCCACGCGATGGCCTCGCCCTCGCGATCGAGGTCGGTGGCGAACCAGATGTCGCCGCCGGACTCCAGGGCGTCGCGGGCCGCCTGCTTGAGGTCCTTCACCACGGCGTCCTTGCCGCTGAGGATCTTGTAGGTGGGGCGGAAGTCGCGCTCCAGGTCCACACCCGGCACCGGGCGCTTGTCGCCCTTCTCGTTCTTGTCCGGCAGGTCGCGCACGTGGCCGACGCTGGCGAGCACGATGAACTCGGGGCCGAGATACTTATTGATGGTCTTGGCCTTCGACGGGCTCTCGACGATCACCAGGCTCTTTCCCCTGGCCTGGCCCGACTTGTAGCCCAGCCCGCGGGAGCGGCCGCCGGAGGAGCGGCCGGAACTGCGGCCGCCCGAGCGACCGCCTGATGATGACGTGCGCGGGGCGCCGGCGCCGGGCGCCTTCTTCCGCGTCGTCTTCTTGCGGGTCGTCGTGCTGCTGGATCGCTTGGCCATCAACATCTCTCTGCCGCGGAACCGGCGCCCGCCGGGGCTCATTCCCGGGCGTTGTATCCCCGGAGATCGGCCGCCAGCCCCCCTGAGGCAAGCGGATCCGCCCTCTTTATTCGGGCCAGAGCCAATCGGCCCGGCGGAGAGTTGTCAAGGGTAAACGACAGATTATCGCATTTTGTTCGGTATCCAGCAAGGCGGAAGAGGCGGCGTTGTGATGCTCTAAATCATTGCAATGACAACAGTTTGCGCGATTTGAGCAAGTTCTGTTTCTGCCGGCGCCACTCGGATGGCCCCCGGATGCCGGCCCAGCCGGCGCAGCCAGGTCCGCTGGTTCTTGGCGAAGCGGCGGGTCTCGATCTTGATCTGCTCGATCGCCTCGTCGAGTGGGCCGCCGCCCTCGAAATGCCGGATGAGCTGCTTGTAGCCGATGGCCTCGCGGGCCTGCGGCCCGAGTCGGCCGGACTCCCACAGGCCGCGGGCCTCCTCAACCAGCCCGCGCTCGATCATGGCCCTGACCCGTGCGTTGATGCGCCGGTTGATGGGCTCGGTCGGCCAGTCGAGGATCGCGAGCACGCAGTCGGTCCGGCGGGTGGCCTCGCGATCCCACTGCTGCTGCCAGTCGGTGATCGGCCGCCCCGTGGCCCGGTAGACCTCCAGGGCACGGATGGTGCGCCGGTCATCGGCGGGGTGGATGCGCCCCGCGGCAGCCGGGTCCACCCGCTCCAGCTCCGCCCGGCGCTCGGCCGGATCCATCGCCGCGAGCTGGGCGCGCAGGGCGGGATCCGGGTCCGGCCCCTCGAACAGCCCCTCCAGCAGGGCCTTGATGTACAGGTGCGTCCCGCCCACGACGATGGGGACACCTTGGGTAGCCCCCTCCTGGGTAGCCCCCCACTCCGTGGGGGGTCTTGGTCCCGCCGCGCCGTGGGGTCCATCTCGTCCATCGGGTGCGGCGGCCCCCCACGGAGTGGGGGGGTACCCAAAGGCGCTCGCGCTGCGGATACGCTCGATCGCCGCCTCCGCCAGCTTCAGCCACTGGGCGACCGTAAACGGCTCGGTCGGCTCGACGATGTCGATCAGGTGGTGGCGGATGGCGGCCTGCTCGGCCGGCGAGGGCTTGGCCGTGCCGATGTCCATCCCGCGGTACACCTGAAACGCGTCGGCGCTGACGAGTTCGGCTTCGCCGAGCCCGCGGGCCCGCAGTTCCGCGGCGACCGCGAGAGCAAGTTCGCTCTTGCCGCCGGCGGTGGGGCCGATGATGATGGGGAAACGCGGGGGCACGCGAGATTGAAGGGGCCGGCGGCGCTCCGGGCTTGGGGCGACGGCGGCAACTCCATACCATCTGCCGTGCCCCTTCCCCGCATCGTCATCGTCGGCCGGCCCAACGTCGGCAAGAGTTCCCTGCTCAACATGCTGGCGCAGGAGAAGGTATCGATCGTCGATCCCACCCCCGGCGTCACCCGCGACCGCGTCGCGGCCGTCATCGAACTGGAAGACCCGGAGGGCGAGGGCCCCGACAAGGCGGTCGAACTGATCGACACCGGCGGCTTCGGCGTCTACACCGCCGAGGGCCAGCGCTACGACGAGGTCGGCGCCGACC
>JBICIE010000175.1:0-3278 GCA_043101635.1 Phycisphaerales bacterium JB039
TTGTCCGCGCCGCCGGGCAGATCGCCGACGTCCTTCATCTGCTGCGTGTTCGGATCCCAGACAAAGCCGCGCTCGCCGGTGGCGGCGTCGGCCCAGCCGGCCACGAAACCGTTGTTGTTGATGTCGCGGCCGCTGCTTTCCGTGCCGCCGCCGGGCAAGTCACCGATGTCCGTCATCTGCTGCGTGGCCGGCGACCAGACGAAGGCGCGATCGCCGGCGTTGCTGTTGCTGCGCCCGGTGACGAAGCCGGCATCGTTGACGCTGTAGGCGAAGCTGCGGTCGAGACCGCCGGCCAGGTCGCCGAGATTGATCAGGCCGTTGCTCGAGTCCCAGCGCCAGGCGCGAGTGCTCGAGCCAAACCCGCCCCAGCCGGCGACGTAACCGTCGCTGACGGCGTAACCATCACCCCAGTCGTTGTTCGGGTCGAGCACGCCGAGATCCGTCATGTTCTGGGTGTTGGGGTTCCAAAGGTACGGATGACTGGTCGAGCCGGCGCCGCCGGTGGTGCCGCTGGTCCCGGTGACATAGGAGTGCTTGTTGACGCTGAGGGCGGTGCTGTGATTGACGCCGCCGGGCAGATCACCCAGATCGATGAGGCTGTAGAGCTGGGCGCTCGCCAGGCGAGGCGTGACCACGATGGCGAGTAGGAGGAGGACGTGCGGGCGGGAAAGAGGCATGGGAATCTCCTGCGACAAAGGGTGCTTGAGGTCCGCTGATCGCCGCTCTTCTGACAATCAGCTTTCGAAGACACCTAGTCGCAGGAGCGACGCGCGCTGACACCCGATTGGGGGATTCGCCGCCGCGCGCCTCCCAGGCTCAACCCCCTTGCAGATCCGATTCTCGATCGCCGCCCCGGCCTAGCCCTCGTCCACCTCGCCGGCAGGAACGTCGGCGGGAAGCGCTGGCGCTTCACCGAAGGGAGACGCCGTGAAACCCGCCTCGGTGATGGCGGCGATCAGCGTCGCCGGCTCCGGCGCCTGCGCCGGATCGACCTCGACCCAGGCGGTCTTCGCCTCCAGGGCCACCCGGCCGAACCACACGCCCTCGCTGGCGATGAGCGCTTTGCCGACCTTGTTGGCGCAGACGTTGCACGTCATGCCCTCGACGCTGAGCGCCACGATCTGCCCGCCGTACTGTGCCTCGAGCGGCTCGGCCGACAGGTCGTAGTCCGGCGCGGGCCGCTCGCTGTCCATCAGCGACGACACCGGGGCCGGGGCGCTTTCTTCCGTCTTCTTCTCGCAGCCGGCGACGCCCAGAACCAGCATTCCCAGGCCCGCCGCCGCCGCCAAGCACCATCGTTGCCGCATCGCTTCATCTCCAGTTCGTCGCCATCACCCAAGGACCTCCGACGCAGGATGATAGTCCAGGCAGGCGGCGACGGCGAAGCGGCCTTTCCCCCCCGCGATGCGCCCCGAGGGGTCGGCACGGGTATCCTCTCAGGTGGCAAGGAGGAGGCGACCCTATGCATCAACTCCGCTTCATGGCCCTGGGACTGCTCGCCGCATCGCTGCTCGTCGGCTGCGCCAGTCCCTGGAAGAGCAAGTTCCAGCCCGACCCGGCCCTCGCCGAGACGACCTTCAGCCCCCGCCCGTCCTGCCAGGTGCGCCTGGTCGAGTCGGAACGGCTGGACGCCTACTTTGAGGAGTATCGCGACCGCCGGGCCGCCAGCGATGTCGCCGTGGAGGACCTGGGCGAGGAGGAGTGGCTCGCCGAGGATGATCGCTTCCTCAAGGCGCTGCGTCTGCCCCTCGCCGCCGAGGAGGTGGTCCTGCTCGGCACCTCTCACTTCGTGACGGAGAAGCAACTCGATCCCCAGGCCGGGCGGCTGGGCAAGTTCGCCGCCGCCGTGGGCGCGGACTACGTCGTCGCCAGCATCAAGTACCTGGGTCGGGAGGAACGCATCTCCAGCTATCCGGAGACGACCTACTCCAACGTCACCCTCCGCCGCCGCATCAAGACCAAGAAGGGCTACCGCTACGTCACCGACACCGGGAGCGTCTCCTCCACCACTTGGGTGCCCATGCGGGTGACCGTGGATCGCTACGAGCACCGGGCCTACTTCATCCGCCGCCTGGAGAAAGAAGCCGAGTGATCGTCAGTTCGCGGGGTCACTGCAAGCGCCACCCGCATCGCCGCGCTGCTTCGCCTCAGCGCAGGCGGCGACGGCTTCATCCATCCCCGCCGCTCGCCTGGACCAGGCATAGGGCGCAGCGCAGGCACGAGCCTGCGCCTGCAGGGACCGCCAGGCGGCGCCATCCTCTCGCAGCCGGCTAAGACACTGCAGATGCAGCGCCAGGTCTTCCGCGGTCTCGCCGTAGAAGAATTGCTCGATGGGTCGGCCTTCCGTGTCGGCGAAGATCTCGGGGTAGGCCAGGCGCGAAGGCAACGCGGGCACGACGCCGCCGGCCGCCGCTTCCACAGCGCTGATGCCGAAGAACTCGTGCCGGGCCGTGGAAACGAAGACATCCGCCTTCGCGAGCGCTTCCAAGTACGCCTGGCTCGACTCCTGGTAGCCCCACGCCTCGATTCGATCCGCCAGGTCGTCCCGCGCCTCGTCAAAGCAGGGCGGCGTCTCGGCGAACCGTTCGCCCAGCACCGACAGCCGAAAGTCGACGCCCTGCTCACCCAGCAACCGCAGGGCCGCGAAGAAGCCGTCGGGATTCTTGTCGTGCTCCCAGCGCGCCGCCCAAACGACATGCAGCGGCCCGCCGGCTCGCCTCCCCCCATCGACCGCCTGCCCCACGCCCGGGGATTGCACGCGCGCCCGCGCCGCGATGCGCTCCACCGCCCATCTCGGAGCCCGCCCCGGCATGCGCCCGAGCAGTCCTTCCAGCGCGCTCAGGAAGTCGTCCCGGTGATACCGCGAGTTGAACCACACCGCGTCGGCGGCGAGAGCGCTCGCCATGTTCGTCAGAGCGAAGTGCAGGTCCCGCTCCTCCGCCACGCGCACCGGATAGGTCAGTTGGTTTTCGTGGAAGTAGCAGATCGTGGGCAGGGAGGCGATCGACCACGGCGCCAGGCCGCGGAACTCCGCCAGGTTGAGCATGTCGCTGGCGAAGACGGCGTCAAAGGTCGCGCCGTCCTCCACCAGTTCGCGCCCCTGCTCCGCGAAAGTGATCGCCGCGTGCCGCATGCGCCACTTCCACTTGTGGGCCGGCAGCGTCAGCAGGGTGAATCGGTGTTGGCTCTGCTCGCGCCAACCGCGCAGGAACGCCTCGTGGCTGCCGCCGTGGTATGGTTCGAGCGCCAAGAGGTGCATGAGCGTGATCCTCGAGCGG
>JBICIE010000176.1:0-9661 GCA_043101635.1 Phycisphaerales bacterium JB039
GGTCTCGGTGATCACGCGCCGGATCCGGCTGCGGGGGGAGTTGGACGACGAGCAGCGCGCCCGGCTCATGGAAATCGCCGACAAGTGCCCGGTCCACAAGACGCTCACCGGCGAAGTGAAGGTCCGCAGCGAGCAGATCGACTGAATTGAGGGGAAACGACGATGCTGTCACGGAAGATCGGCAAGCTCATTCGCGGCAAGGTCACGCCGGCCCAGATCGCGATGGCGTGCGTGCTCGGGGCCATGCTCGGCTTCGTGCCGTCGCTGCGCACCTCGCCGGGCCTGGTGCTGGCGCTCACCGCGCTGGTGCTGGTGCTCAACGCCAACCTGTTCATCGCCGCGGTCATCGCCGGCGGCGCCAAGCTGCTGTCGCTGCTGATCATGCCAGTGCAGTTCGAGGTCGGCCGCCTCGTGCTCGATGGGCCGCTCAGCGGGTTGATGGGCGCGCTCATCAACGCCCCCGTGCTCGCGTGGTTCGGCTTCGAGTACTACACCACGACCGGGGGGATCGTGCTCGGCCTGCTGGTCGGCGTGCTCTGTGCCGCGGCACTCGTTGCAGCGCTGACGCAGCTGCGCCGGCGGCTCTCAAAGCTGGAGACCGGCTCGGAACGTTTCCAGAAGATCACGGCCAAGAAGTGGGTCCGGGCTCTCTTGTGGATTCTCGTCGGCAAGCGCAAGAAGAGCTACGAAGAACTGCTGGCCAAGCGCGTCGGCCTGCCCATCCGCCCGCTCGGCGTCGTCGCCGCCGTGCTCATGGTCGGCCTCGTCTGGATCGGCGCCCTGTTCCTCAGCGAGCCACTGATCACCTCGGGCCTGCAGCGCGGGCTGGAGCAGGCCAACGGCGCCACCGTCGACATCGGCAGCGCCACCGTCGATCTCTCTGAGGGGCGCATGGTCGTTACTGGCCTGGCGATGGCCGATCCGGAGAACCTCTCCACCGACATCTTCCGCGCGGCCACCGTCGAGGCGAAGATCTCTACGTCCGACCTGCTCCGGAAGCGCATGGCCATCGACACGCTGGTTGCCGCCGACGCCTCCACCGGCAAGCAGCGGCGCACCCCCGGCCAGCTCATCGGCCCGAAGAAGAAGCCGCCGGCGCCGAAGCCCGCCGAGGAAGGCAAGCCGATCGACGAGTACCTCAAGGAAGCCGAGAAGTGGAAGGACCGGCTGGAGCAGGCCCGCAAATGGCTGGAAGAGCTGTCGCGCAAGAAGGATGAAGCTGAGCCCGAAGCCGGCCCCGGCGCCCCGCCCGCCGAGCGCCGCGAGACCCTGCGCGAGCGCCTCGCCCGCGAGATCGCCGAGAAGGGCTACGCCCGCGTCGCCGCGGCACACCTGATCGAGGGCGCCCCGACGCTGCTGGTGCGCGACACCCGCGTCGAGGGCATGACCGCCGAACAGGCGCCCGGCGAAGTGTTCGATGTGCGCGCCCAGAATGTGTCCACGCAGCCGTGGCTCGTCGAACAGCCGCCGCGCGTGAGCGTCGCCAGCCGCAGCGGCGCCTACGAGGCCGAGGTCGTGCTCGGATCGGCCATGAGCGCCCAGCAGTCATCGACCCTCAAGCTCGCCCGCCGCGGCATACCCGGCGACGATGTCGGTCGCGCCATCGCGAGCGGCTCGGGCTCCGGCGCCGCGCCGCTGGCCGGCGGCACGGTGGACGCCCTTATCGAGGGCGCCTTCCGCCCGGAGTGGATCGACCTGCCGCTGAACGTCACCGTGCGCAACTCGACCATCACCATCCCCGGGGCAGGCTCGGCCCAGGTCGAGCAGCTCGCCCTGCCCATCGGCGTCGTCGGCCCGATGAACGCCCCATCCATCGACATCGACTCCGAAGCCTGGAGCAAGGCCCTCGCCCAGGCCGGCGCCTCGCAACTCGCTAATCAGCTCAAGGGCGAGGCGCAGAAAGAGATCGACAAGGCGACGGAGAAAGTGACCGACGAGATCGGCGACAAAGCCCGCGACGCCCTCGGCGGCCTACTGGGCGGGAAGAAGAAGGACGACGGCGGCGGGTGAATCCACCGGCGGCCGGGTGACGCCTTCCCACCCTCTCCCCACGCAGTGGGGAGAGGTGGCGAGCGCAGCGAGCCGGTGAGGGGCTACGACTCCTACCAAGCCTCATCGCGCAAGAGCGCCCGTACCGGGAGAGTGGTGGTGAGCATAGCGAGCCGTCGCCTTGCAGCTTCTCCTACCCTCTCTCAAGCCTCGCCCCCACACTCACCATGCGCTTCAACCGCGACCGCAACAGCGATTCCAACTCGGCGCGAGATCGCGCACGATCACTTCGCCGGGAAGCAACTCTGCCAGAACGCAAGCTCTGGTCGTACCTCAAAGACCGCCGCCTCGCCGGGCTGAAGTTCCGCCGGCAGCATCCGCTGGACAGGTATACGGTCGATTTCTTCTGTGCCGAGGCGGCGCTGGTCGTTGAACTGGATGGGCAGCGACATGATGCTGCGCGAGACTCCGCACGCGATGCGGTTCTTCGAGCGATCGGCTTCGAGGTCCTGCGCCTGTCCGTCAGCTACTTCGAGCCTGACCAGGAGGCGGCGATCCGGACGATCCGGCGCATCGCTGAAGATCGAATCGCGTCGCTGCGCGATGAGGCTTTGAAGGGAGAGAAGCCCGAGTAGCCCCTCACCGACCCGACTTCGTCGGGCCACCTCTCCCCGCAAGCGGGGAGAGGGTGCAAGGCCCGGAAGGGCGGCGCCACGAAAGGCGCCGATGTCGCACAGCCGACATCGGTGGCGCCATTCCGTTGCCTCAACCTGATCCCGGATCGCTGATCGCAGATCCCTGCTACTCGTACGCCTCCATCGGCGGGCAGGTGCAGACGAGGTGGCGGTCGCCGTAGGCGTTGTCGACGCGACCGACGTGCGGCCAGAACTTGCGATCGCGCAGCCAGGGCGCCGGGTAGGCGGCCCGCTGACGGCTGTAGGGATGGGCCCAGTCGTCGGAGCAGATGTGCGCGATGGTGTGCGGGGCGTTGTGGAGCAGATTGTCTTCTGCGTCGGCGTCGCCCCGCTCGATCTCGCGGATCTCCTCCCGGATGGCAATCAGGGCGTCGCAGAAGCGGTCAAGCTCTTCCTTGGGCTCGCTCTCGGTCGGCTCGATCATCAGCGTGCCGGGCACCGGCCACGCCATGGTCGGCGCGTGGAAGCCGTAGTCCATGAGTCGCTTGGCGACATCGTCGATGCGCACCTGCGCCGACTTTTCGAAAGCGCGGCAGTCGATGATGAACTCATGGGCAACGAGGCCACCGGGGCCGGTGTAGAGCGTGTCGTAGTGATCCTCCAGGCGCTTTGCCATGTAGTTGGCGTTGAGAATGGCGACCTGCGTGGCTTTCTTGAGGCCGGCAGCGCCCATCATCGCGATGTACATCCAACTGATCGTGAGGATGCTGGGGCTGCCCCAGGGCGCTGCGGAGACCGGGCCGATGGCCTTGGACCCGGCGCCGGTGACGCCGCGGGCGGCCCGCGCCTCGGCCATCGCCCCGAACGGAGTGACCACCGGATGCCCGGGCAGGAACGGCGCGAGGCGCCCTGTCACGCCGATCGGACCCATACCGGGACCGCCGCCCCCGTGCGGGATGCAGAAGGTCTTGTGCAGATTCAGGTGGCAGACATCGGCGCCAAGCTCCGCCGGGCGCGTCAGCCCCACCTGCGCGTTCAGGTTGGCGCCGTCCATGTACACGAGCCCGCCGTGTTCGTGGACGATGGCGCAGATCTCGCGCACGGTTTCCTCGAAGACGCCGTGGGTGGACGGATACGTGATCATGAGGGCGCCGAGCTGCGCGGCGTGCTGTTCGGCCTTGGCGCGGAGGTCGGCGAGGTCGATGTTGCCGCGGTCATCGCACTTGACGGGGACAACGCGCATGCCGGCGATGATGGCGCTGGCCGGGTTGGTGCCGTGGGCGCTGGTGGGGATGAGGCAGATGTCGCGCTGGGCCTCGCCGCGGTCGGCGTGGTAGGCGCGGATGACCAGCAGGCCGGCGTATTCGCCCTGGCTGCCGGCGTTGGGCTGGAGGCTGACAGCGCCGAAGCCGGTGATCTCGGCGAGCCAGGACTCGAGTTCGGCGAACATGGCGCGGTAGCCGGCGGTCTGGTCGGCGGGGGCGAAGGGGTGCAGGCTGGCGAACTCGGGCCACGTCACCGGGATCATCTCGCTGGTGGCGTTGAGCTTCATGGTGCATGAGCCCAGTGGGATCATGCTGTCGGCGAGGGAGAGGTCGCGGCGCTGGAGCTGCGTGATGTAGCGCAGCATCTCGGTTTCGCAGTGGCAACTGTTGAAGACGGGGTGGGTGAGGTAGTCGCTGGTACGGGCGAAGGCGCCGGGGAAGTCTGCGCGGGCCTTTGCCGCAAGGGCATCCAGATCGGCTTCCTTGACGCCGAAGATGGCGAGCAGGTCGGTGATGTCCTGCGCGGTCGTGGCCTCGTCGAGGCTGATACCGACTGTTCCATCGCCGAAGTTGCGCAGGTTGATGCGGTGGCCGCGGGCGGCCTTGAGCAGTTCATCGGCGCTTCGCGTCGCGGGGCGGATGCGCAGGGTGTCGAAGACAAGATCCTCGGCGATCTCGTGGCCGGCGCCGAGCAGGCCGGCGCGCAGGGTCTGGGTGAGCAGGTGCACACGCTCGGCGATGCGCCGCAGGCCGTGCGGCCCGTGGTACACGGCGTACATGCTGGCCATGATGGCGAGCAGGGCCTGGGCGGTGCAGATGTTGCTGGTGGCGCGCTCGCGCTTGATGTGCTGCTCGCGCGTCTGGATGGCCATGCGCAGGGCGGTGTTGCCGTAGGCGTCCTTGCTGACGCCGATGATGCGGCCGGGCATCTTGCGGGCGTAGGCGTCCCTGGTCGCGATATACGCGGCGTGCGGGCCGCCGAAGCCCATGGGGACGCCGAAGCGCTGGGCGCTGCCGACGGCGATGTCAGCCCCCCACTCGCCGGGCGGACGGATGAGGGTGAGGGCGAGCAGGTCGGCAGCGCACACGACCAGGGCGCCAGCATCGTGGACGCGGGCGGCGATGTCCTCGTAGCACTCGATGCGCCCGTCGGTGGTCGGGTACTGGACGAGCACGCCGCAGACGGCGCCCAGGTCGATGCCATCCAGGTCGAGCGGCTTGCCGCCGCTGGCGCCGGAGGTCGCCGGGGCAACGACGAGTTCGATGCCCAGCGAGTGCGCGCGCGTGCGGACCACACCGATGGTCTGCGGGTGGCAGTCGGCGGCGATGACGAATACGCCCCGCTTCGGGGCAACCGAGTGGCACATGGCCATCGCTTCCGCGGCGGCGGTGGCCTCATCGAGCAGGCTGGCGCCAGCGAGGGGGAGGGCGGTGAGGTCGGCGATCATGGTCTGGAAGTTGAGGAGGGCTTCCAGCCGGCCCTGGCTGATCTCGGCCTGGTAGGGCGTGTACTGGGTGTACCAGCCGGGGTTCTCGAGGATGTTGCGGAGGATGACGCCGGGCGTGATCGTGCCGCTGTAGCCCATGCCGATGAAGGAGCGGAAGACCTGATTCTGGCCGGCGCAAGCGCGCAGGCGGGCGAGGGCCTCGGACTCGGTCAGGGCGGCGGGCAGGTCGAGCGGGCGGTCGGACCGGATGGCGGCCGGGACCGCGGCGTCGGTGAGGGCGTCGAGGGAGTCGAAGCCGAGCAGGTCGAGCATGGCGTCGATGTCGGCATCGGAGGGGCCGAGGTGGCGCGGGGCGAAGTCATCCAGCGGATGCAGGCCAACGGACGCCGCGGCGGCAGCCGGGGCCGGGCCGGAGGTTGGCATAGCGGTCATTTGATGGGTCTTTCTTGGCACGGAGACGGGGTTTTTCGGGGCCCGGAAGGGTCGATAGAAGGGTAGCGCGGGCGGGGTCAGGATTCACTTCGGCGGGGAACGGCGCCGGAGTCGGTTCTGTAGGATCAGGGTGGCAGAAAGGAGGCCGTTGTGCACCCCCTGCGATGGCTGATCGTCATGTCGGTTCTGCTGAGTCCGGGCGGCGCCCTGGGGCAGGCGCCGGGGGATTCAATCTCGCAGACGCTGACGGAGCTTGGGCCGCAGGTCCAGGAGTACGAGACGCACATCACGACGCTGGCGAACCCGATGCTGGAGGGACGGGCCCCGGGCGGGCGCGGGATCGAGATCGCCGCGGAGTACGTGGAGTTTCACTTCCGGCAGCTTGGGCTGGCGCCGCTGTTTCCTTCGAGCGAGCTGGCCGCGGGCGGCGCGGAGGTCTTGACACCGGGCGCCAGCTACCGGCAGACGCTGCCGAACCTCGGGCGCGAGCTTGGGCCGGACAGCGCCCAGCGGGTGCGCATCGAGATGGGCGCCGATGGGCGGGCGCTGACCTGCGGGACGGACTTCGTCACGCTGGGGTACACGGGGAGCGGGAGGGCCCGCGGCGGCGTGACATTCGTGGGGTACTCGATCGAGGACGGGCGCGACGGGTACACCAGCTACCCGGGAGAGGGCGATCTGCGCGGACGCATCGCGCTGATGCTGCGGTACGAGCCGATGACGGAGGAGGGGCTGAGCCGGTGGGCCGCGCAGGGATGGAGCGTGCAGGCGAGTCTGGAGCGGAAGATCGGAGCCGCGATTGCGCGCGGGGCGGAGGCGGTGATCCTGGTCAACGCGCCGGGGGCGGATGATCCGCGGGCGCGGCGGCTGATCGACCCGGACGCCCGTCCGGCGGACAGGACGTTCGAGAAGCCGGTGGTGATGCTGTCGATCGAGGCGGCCGATGCGCTTGTGCGAGCGGGGGATCCGCAGGGGCGGTCGCTGGCGGAGTTGCGGGCGCTGGCGGACGGGGGAGCGGCGCCGATCGATCTGGAAGGGGCGACCGTGGAGATCGAGACCTCGGTGACCACGATCAGGAGCGACAACATCGGGGCAGCGCTGCCCGGGCGCGGGGCGCTGGCGGACAAGTGGATCATCATCGGCGGGCACTACGACCACGTCGGCTGGGGCGGGGCGAACTCGGCTGAACCCGGGAGTGGGCGGCGCGTGCATCCGGGCGCCGATGACAACGCTTCGGGCACGGCGGGCGTGCTGCTGGCGGCGAGCATCCTGCGCGACGCGTACGAGCAGACGCCGGAGGATACTGATCTGCGGTCGATCGCGTTCGTGGCGTTCACGGCGGAGGAGATCGGGCTGGTGGGCTCGGAGTACTTCGTCGCCCATCCGCCGATGCCGCTGGACTCGATGTCGCTGATGTTCAACATGGACATGATCGGGCGGCTGCGCAACGGCGAGGTCGAGATCGAGGGGACCTACGCGACCGACGGGCTGGACGCGTGGGTGACGCCGTACTTTGAGGAGTCGGGGCTGACGTTTGCGCGGCAGCAGCGGGTGCAGAACAACTCGGATCACGCCAGCTTTCACCAGGCGGGGGTACCGATCCTGTGCTTCTTCACCGGGTATCACGATGAGTATCACCGCCCGGGGGATGTCGCGGCGCTGATCAACCGGGCGGGGGCGGTGCAGATCGTGCGCCTGATCGCGGCGCTGGCGCTGGCGCACGCCCAGCACACGGCGGAGGCGCCGTTCGTGGATACCGAGGGCCAGCGCGAACTTGCCGAGCAGTTGCAGGAAGCGCCGCCTCCCGCACTGACGATCAGCGTGGGCGTGAGCACGAGCGAGGTCGAGGGCGGGCTGCTGCTGGAGGATGTGGAGGCGGACTCGCCTGCCGCGGCGGGCGGGCTGCGCAAGGGCGACATCCTGATCGAGTGGAACGGGCAGGAAGTGACCGACATCGCGGGGTGGCGCACGATCCTGGAGCAGCACGGGCCGGGGGATCTGGTGGAGATCGCGGTGCTGCGGGACGGAAAGCGGGTGACGGGGTATGTGATATTGGGGAGGGCGGGGGGAGGGTGAGGAGTTGGAGGAGAGAGCAGAGAGGCGCGGCGCGCGCTCATCCGGCTTGGCGCGCCATGGCCCCTACCGCCCAAACCAGCGAAGGCGGTAGCCGCCTCTTTCGTAGACCAGGTCCATCGTGGTCCAGTGGAGGTCGCGTGTGCCGGCGCCGGTGAGTTTGAGGCGCATTGTCTTGCCGTCGACCATGCTCATGATCACACTGGGGGAGGCCTCGCCGAAGGGCATGCGGCTGAACAGCAGCGCGATGTCGGACTCGTGGGCCTTGAGGGTGTCGAAGGCGTCGCCGGGATCCAGGCTGCGGGAGCGATACTCGGCCTTTGTCACCTCGCTGAGCACCTGCTCGGTGAACAGTTCCTTCTCATCGCGGGCGAGGGTGCGCTGGATGTGGGCCATGACGTGGGCGGGTCGGGTGGCGACGAGGGTGATCGAGCCGTCCTCGTTCTCGATGACGATCTGATCGGGCTCGCGGGAGCCGAGGGCGACATCATCGCGCGGCTTCTTCCTGACCTGGGTTTCGACTCCTTCGAGGCCGCTGAAGGCGGGGTTGATGGCGCGTTCGGAAAGGGTGCGCTCGCAGGCTGGGGAGAAAGAGAGTAGAGAGAAGAGAATAGAGAACAGGAGGAGGGAGGCGCCGGGGGCCTGGGTGCACCGGTTGGGCGTCGCCGAGGCGGCGCGGCGGACGCGATGAGGGGCGCCTTCGCCCGTTTCACGGGCTCTGTGGGTTTGGGGGGCGCTGACCCCGGGCTTGCTCGCTGCGCTCACGGCGCCCGGGGCAAGGCACGGGTCGCCCGCGTCGCGGGCTGCGACGAGCGTGGCGACTTCGCGGGCCGGAGCGCGAACGGGGGCTTCGTGGGCTGGGGCGTGAGCGGCCGTCGCGCGAGTTGCGTGGGAAGCGAGGAGAGAGGAACACGCTTCCCGATCAGAAGAGTTCCGGGATCCAGAGGAGGCGAACCGGATTGCTGCTGCCTGTTCTCTAATCTCTGTTCTCTGTTCTCTGTTCTCTAATCTCTGCCCTCTACTGACCCGCCCTGCTCGGCCCTCTCGGCGCTGCAGGCGCAATCGTCTCCGCAGCAACCTTGCTTCTCCGATTCGGCGCCCATGGGGCCGAGGATCCGCTCGACCTTGCGGTTGGCGATCGCGGCGTGGTGCTCGAGGTGCCAGGTGGCGTAGGCGAGCCACGTGCGGGCGGCGACCTCGCCGCGCTCTGGGTGCAGCGCGACACGGGCGAACTGGTCTTCGGTCAGGTCGGCGAGCCAGTCGATGGCCCAGCGGCGCAGCGTGTGGATCAGCGCCAGCGAACCGGCGACCGGCGCGGTGATCTTCGAGCCGGCCCGGGCGCCGGGGCCGTACAGGTCGCTGGCGAGGAAGTCCTCCTCGTCGAAGATGGCGAGGGTGGGCCGGTCTTGGGCGACTGTGGACCGGATGCGCATCAGCAGCACCATCTCGGCATCCGCGAGATGGGCAGCCAGGGCCCGCAGCGACCAGCGGCCGCAGCCGGCGTCCGGCAGGAAGGGCTGGTCGAGCTGTTCGTCACTGAGATGGAACAGGCGCGGGTCGAGCCACTCGACGCCGACGCTGAAGCGGCGGATGAGGTCATCGGTCGGCAGGGCCCCGACCTGCTCGAGGGTCATCTCATCCAGTCGCATCTCGGCGCGGGGCGAACTGCAGCAGCAGCCGCTGCCGCACGATTTCTTCGATTCAGCCATGGGGAAGGATATGGTGGGTCGGCAGTCCCAGCCGACCTCCGAGGGCGGCGCATCAGCGGCCGGCAGACCCCAGCAGAAGTCGGCAGGGACTGCCGACCCACGCTAACCTC
>JBICIE010000177.1:0-4062 GCA_043101635.1 Phycisphaerales bacterium JB039
ATGATGCTGGGCGAGCTCAACGGCTCGCACACCGGCATCAGCGGCGGCTGGCAGATCTTCTCCGAGCCGGCGCCGAACGTCGGCTATCTCGGCGCCGATGTCGCGCTGGCCCCGGGCGGGTATCGCATCGAGCGGATCATCCCCAAGATGCCCGCCGAGCACGATGGACTGAAGGCGGGCGACCTGATCACCGCCATCGATGGCCGCCCGCTGGCGCCGGCGCCCGATGCGCTGCCGCAGCTCGACATCCGCACGGCCATGGTCGACACCGCCGGGCGCGAGATCCTGCTGACGCTGCAGCGCGATGGCGCCGAGATGTACCTGCTCATCAGGCCCGCCAGTTCCGGGGCGGATTCCGGGGCCCGCTACGAGGATGAGGTGCTGCGCCGGGCTGCCACCGTCGACGAGCTGTCGGATGGCCGGCTCGGCTACCTGCACATCCGCTCGATGAACATGTCGAGCGTGCGGGATTTCGAGCGCGACCTGTACGCCGCGGCAAACGGGCGCGACGGCCTGATCATCGATGTCCGCGACAACGGCGGCGGCTCGACCACCGACATCCTGCTGAGCAGCCTGACCGCCCCGCGTCACGCCTACACCATCCCGCGCGGCGCCGACCCGGCCGAGGTCCCCGAGGACGCCTACCCGCGCGACCGCCGGCTGATCTATGGCTACTCGCGCCCGATCAACGTGCTGATGAACCAGAACAGCTTCAGCAACGCGGAGATCTTCAGCCACTCGATCAAGACGACCGGGCGCGGCAGCCTGATCGGCTGGCCGACCTTCGGCGGCGTGATCTCGACCGGCGGCTTCACGCTGATCGATGGCACGCGCGTGCGCATGCCCTTCCGCGGCTGGTACCTGCCGGACGGGACCGACATGGAGAACAACGGCGCCCAGCCGGATGTGCTGGTGGAGCAGACGCCGGCGAGCGAGGTGGAGGGGACGGATCCGCAACTCGAAGCGGCGGTGGATGAGCTCTTGGGGCGCGTGGGGGGGTAGGCCAGAAGGCGCCGAGGCACAAAGGCACAGAGGCACAGAGGGAAAGGCCTTGGGTAGACGCCGCTCCGCGGCGGGTTCCGCGCCACTGATGCGCCTTGATGTAGTGCTCTGGGGGCTTGAGGACGGATTCTCCCGGGATGGCGGCCCTCGCCGGTAGCGGATTCCGCGTTGTTCTGGTAGCCTGCTTGCGAGACCTGCCAGCTGCAAAGGGAGTGAGTCCATGCGTCAGCGAATCTCCGGCCTTGCCGCCATCACGGTCCTCGGCGTCGCGACGCTGAGCACGCAAGGGACCGCCCAGTGCGACTGGTCGGGCCTTGGCTCGGGCGCGGCCGGGCGGGGCGTCCGAGGGCTGGCGGTCTTCGATGATGGCGGCGGGGAAGAGCTGTTTGTCGGAGGTTGGTTCTCTTCAGCGGGCGGGATCAGCGGCACATCGAGAATCGCAAAGTGGAACGGAACGCGATGGGCAAGTGTGGGAGGCGGCATTAGCGGCAGTCGCGTCTATGCCATGACCGTATTTGATGACGGCACTGCCCCGGCGCTGTATGCCGGAGGCGCGTTCAGTAGCGCCGGCGGGGTCAGCGCATCGAACATCGCGAAGTGGGATGGCGCTTCGTGGAGCGCTGTCGGTGGTGGCCTCGATTCGGACGTGTACTGCCTGCATGTCTTCGACGACGGCACTGGTCCATCGCTTTACGCCGGTGGAGTGTTTGCGCGAGCTGGGAGCAGCAGCGCAAACTATGTTGCGAAATGGGATGGCGCCTCGTGGTCGCCACTGGGGCTCGGCGTAGGAGGGATCAGTGATCCGATCGTCTTTCAGTTTGAGACCTTTGACGATGGATCCGGTCCAGCGCTCTATGCCGCAGGCGATTTTGCAACTGCCGGTGGCGTGCTGGTGAATCACATCGCGAAATGGGATGGAACTGAGTGGTCCTCGCTTGGCGGCGGTGTGGTTCCGGAGACCCAGTACGGGACCCGCTCGCTTCGCGTGTTTGACCATGGATCCGGTCCGGCACTCTTCGTCGGTGGGCGGTTTCTGGTTGCCGGCGGCGTGGATGCCGCGCACATTGCGCGATGGGACGGGGCAACATGGGCCGCCGTCGGCGACGGAGTTGACGGAGTCACCGTCGACTGTCTTACCGTCTACAACGACGGGTCCGGGGATATGTTGTACGCAAGCGGTGATTTCGCGACGGCGGGGGGCATCAGCGCCAGCAATGTTGCGAGCTGGGATGGCGCCTCCTGGTCACCTCTGGGCGCAGGGATCTCCGGGGGGTTCGTCGCGGATAGCACGGTCTACGCTGACGGCGCCGGACGCGCTCTCTATCTTGGCGGCGACTTCAGTTCAGCTGGCGGCTCCTCGGTGAACTACATCGCCAAGTGGTCATGCGATACTTGCCCCGCCGACTGCGATGGCGACGACGAACTGACCTTCTTCGACTTCCTCTGCTTCCAGAACGCGTTCAGCGCCGGCGATCCTGCGGCCGACTGCGATGGTGATGGCGAACTCACGTTCTTCGACTTCCTGTGTTTCCAGAACGCGTTCTCGGCGGGGTGCCCGTAGCAACGCGGCTTGTGGTTTCACATGGGGAGAATCATGATGGATGCTCGATTCGCAAGGTTGCACGGCGTTCGATCGTTGCTCGCGTTCACACTCACGCCATCGGCGATCTTGCCAGGCATGGTGTCGGCGCAGGAGTTGTATCTGGCGGACTTTGATAAGGACCTGATTCACGAACTGGATCGAGACTCCGGCGCCCTCCTTCGATCGATCCCGGCGCCGGGGAACTTCGCGACGGGCCTTGCGAGCTACCAGGGCGAACTGCTGGTCAACAACTACACGGGATGCAGCGATGACCGGGTGTACCGGCTGAATCCGAGCACGAGCGCGATCATCGATTCTTACCCCTCGCCCGACTGCCCGATTGATGGGCTCACGCTGGATCCATCCGGGAAGTACTTGATCGGCCTCGCGCCTTCAGAAGAGCAACTGATCGTGTTTGAGCCCGAAACTGGCGCTGTTGAGGCAACTATCCAGCTCCCCCGCGTAGACGGGGGCCTGCGCGGCGTCGCATCGCTTGGCGGCCTCGTGTACGTTTCAGGCGAACTCACTCGAAGTCTGTATTCGTACGAACTCGATGTGGCCGGCGGCAGCGCTACGCCTGTTGACACTCTCTTCATCGACGCCAGGTGCCCGGGCCTGACCAGCGACGGCGAGGTCCTGTTCGCCTACGACATCGGCGAGCATCGCCTGCTCGAGATCGATCCTGGCGCCGGCGTCGTCGTCGCCACCACGCTGCCGAGCAGCATCGGCTCCAGCGCCGGACTCGTGTTCAGCGGTCCGTCATGCTTCGCCGACTGCGATGGCGATGGCGAACTCACCTTCTTCGACTTCCTCTGCTTCCAGAACGCGTTCAGCGCCGGCGATCCTGCGGCCGACTGCTATGGTGATGGCGAACTGACGTTCTTCGACTTCCTGTGTTTCCAGAACGCTTTCAGCGCGGGCTGTCCGTAGCAGCAGGGCGCCCTCCGGAGATGGCCGCGCAGCGGCTTAGAATTCTGCGCTGCGGCTGGCGGGCCCCGGCCGGCCCGTCAGGCGGCGCCGGGCTTTTCGGACCCGGGCGGGCGCGCGTGCCCCGCATGCGGGGCGGTCGTCGGCTAGGGCGCCAGCGCTCCCGGCGGGGACGGGAAATGTCCCGCCGGGAGCCGGAGAGGTCTCGGCCGGGCCAGGAATGTTGTCGCCGGGGCCCGGAATGTCGTCGGCCGGTCCCGGAGGGCTTTCGGCCGGGCCGGGAGATGTTCCGCGGTCAACAGGAAACCTTCCGCCGGGGCCGGGAAATGTTTCGGCCGGCCAGGAAGACTCTCGCCGGCAACAGGAATTGTTTCGCCGGCCCCGCCCGAGAACCTGGCCCGATCGCCGGGATCGCCGATGCGGCCGCGGATAAGCGGAAACGGACCGCCTTCGCCCCGGCGCCAGCCGGAGCGCGGCTTCTTTGTTGCGCGGAGAACCGGGGTGGGGAGCACTGACGGCAGAGCCCGTCAGTGGCACGAAGAACCCGCCGC
>JBICIE010000178.1:0-47207 GCA_043101635.1 Phycisphaerales bacterium JB039
CGCCCTACGCGAACCCGGGCGGCGTGCGCGACGCGCTGGAGGCGACCGGCGGGCGCACCTACGCCGTGACCAATCGCCAGGCGCGGGAGGCGGCGGCGATGTTTCTGCGCACCGAGCGGCTGCCGATCGGGGACGCCGCGGCGGTGGCGGTGGGGGCGCTGATGCAGGCGGTGGGCGACGCCCGGGTCCGGCCGCACGAGTCGGTCCTGCTGAACATCACGGGCAATGACGACGCCCTGCTGCGCCGTGACTACACCTTGCGAACGCTGAAGCCGAGCCTGAAGGTCGCGCCGGACCAGGTCAGCGCCGACGGGGTGGCGGCGCTGGCATCCTACTTCACTGATTGAGCCGCGTGCGGAGTATGATCGGATGCGCGGCGGCCGGCTCGGGCGCGGGCTGTGCGCGGAGAAGTCAGGATGAGCGCTTCTTGCACGCTGGGTGACTTGCTTCCGGGCAGTGCTCAGCGGGCCGCGCGCGTTGCCGAGGCGGCCCGCCAACTGGAAGGCAGGGAGCCCGGCGAGATCATCGACTGGGCGCTGGGGATCTTTGGCGCAGGCCTCGGCTTCACCACTGCGCTCGGGTACGGCGGCATCGTGCTGCTGGACCTGTTGCGCCGGCGCACGGGGCTGGTGGAAGCGCATTTCATCGATACTGGGCATCACTTCGACGAGACGATCGAACTGCTCGGGCGCATCGAGGCGTGGAGCGACGCGGCCGGGGCCGGACGCATCCGGTTCATCATCCTGCGGCCCGAAGTCAGCGACGAGGATGTGGTCCGCGCTGCCGGGTCGCCGCCCTGGAAGGTCAACCCGGATGTGTGCTGCCGGCTGCGGAAGGTCGAGCCGCTGCAGCGCATCATCCACACGCGCGACGCCTGGCTCAGCGCCCTGCGGCGCGACCAGGCCCAGTCGCGGGCGCAGATCGATGTCGTCCGCCTCGACGGGCGCGGCGTGCTGAAGATCCACCCGCTGGCGGGCTGGACGGCCCGGCAGTGCTGGGACTACATCGGGGCCCACGGGCTGCCCTACAACCCGCTGCACGACTGCGGCTACCCGAGCGTCGGCTGCACGCACTGCACCGTGCCGGTGTACGCCGGTGAGCACGAGCGGACCGGGCGCTGGGCGAGCATCGGCAAGACGGAGTGCGGCCTGCACACCTGATGCGGTGATCGCTTTGATCCGTTGGAACCGGCGGCGTCCGGAGGCGTCTGACATTGGGACGGGCGCCGCGGGGCGGCCGGCGGCATCGGTCCGAAACCAGACATCACCCGGCGCAGCGCCATCACAATGATGCGCGATGCTGTCCCTGCGCCAAGGAGCCAGCCATGCACGAGACCCGACGCATACGCACCCTGGCGCTGGCCGCGGCGGCCGCGGGGGCGCTCCCGCTGAACGCATCCGCCCAGGCGTTCCCGGTGCGGACCGCGCTGCAGGCGGCGCAGGATGACACGATGCAGAAGCTGCGCTGTCCGCTGACGTTCGATGTCGAAGCGCAGCGACTCGAGGATGTCATCGGTCTCATCGGGCGGCTTTCCGGCGCCGACATCGAGCCCCTGTGGGGTGACCAGCGTTCCGTCGACGGACTCGACAAGGATGCGATTGTCACGCTGCGGGTCCGGGACCTGCCGGCTCTGGCGGCGATCGAGCGCCTGCTGGCGGAACTTGGCGATGACTTCGGCCAGAGCCCGACCTGGCAGATGAGCGCGACCGGCGCGATCCAGATCGGGCCGAGGGCGGCGCTGAACCGGTACAGGCGCACCGTCATCTACGATGTCCGCGACCTGCTGATGCAGACGCCGGACCATCCGCACGCCCTGGAAATCGATCTCCAGAGCGCGCTGCAGAGCCAGGGCGGCGCCGGCGGGCAGAGCCCGCTTCGCGGCGCGGAGCAGACCGATCCCGAGCCGCGCCCGAGCCTGGACCAGCGGGCCGCAGAGATCGAGCGCCTGCTGACCGACCTCGTCGAGCCGGACGAGTGGGCCAGCCGCGGCGGCGACGGGGCGATCGTCACGCGATGGCGCGGCGTGCTCATCATCCGCGCTGCCGACTACATTCACCGCGGGATCAACGGCTACCTGAGCCAGCCGGGGGCGTGACGCCGCTCCTGAAGACGCCGCTCTCGCGTGTTCAGCCGGGTCGGGTCGCGGTTGTTGGAATCTCGGAGACCTGGACGCTGCTGGCAGCCGCGGCGCTGCTGCGCCTGTGGCGGATCAGTTCTGCGCAGATGCTTACCGCAATCTCCTGCACCGTCTGGGCGCCGATGTCGATGCCGATCGGGCTTGAGACGCTGTCCAGCGCCCTGTCGCTGACGCCGGCGGCCCGAAGGTCGTCGAAGACCATCTTCCGCTTTCTGCGGCTGCCGATCAGGCCGACGTACCCGGGCTGATCATCCCGGGACAGCGTCGCCAGCAGCGACTCGTAATCCTGCTGGTGGCTGCGGGTCACGATCGCGATGTAGCTGCGATGGTCCAGCAACTGCGCCCGCAGGGCGGCCGCCGGATCGGCCGGCAGCGTCCGGACTCGCGGGTCGAAGCGGCCCGGCGTGGTCAGTTCCGCGCGATCGTCGATGATGGTCACATCGAAGTCCAGTGTCACGGCCAGGTTGGCCAGCGCCTGGCCGCAGTGTCCGGCGCCGATGACCAGCAGGCGCGGGGGCGGTTGCGCGCGCAGCGTGAACCGGCGTCGGGTGGCGTCGCCATCTGCGACTTCGAACATCAGTTCGAGGTCCTCGCCCTCCGTGCGCCGGCGCAGCGCCGCTTCGCACGCGTCGATCGGCACGGCGCCCGGGACCGGGGCCAGCGCGATCTCCATCACGCCGCCGCAGATCGCGCCGATTGTCTTGCCGCGGATGTGCGTCAGGTCGTAGGTCGCCAGCCGACCGGTCCCTGCCGCGCTCGCCTCCAGCGCGTCACAGATGACCTGGGCTTCGACGAAGCCGCCGCCGATCGTGCCCTCGATCGAGCCGTCCTGGCGCACCAGCATCATCGCGCCGGCGACCTGCGGCGTCGAGCCGCGGGCGCTGGTGACGATGCACAGCGCGCACGCGCGTCCGTGCTGGGCCTCGGCGATTGCGGATGCGAGGATGTGCGGAACCGTGTCCATCGATGGCTGGCGCCTCCTCTTTACTATAGTTGGACCCTTTCGGGAGCGCATGGTGCAGCCCAGCCAGTCCAGTCGCAGCGCCCGGGTCGTCGCGATCATCCCCGCCGCGGGGCGATCGCAGCGCATGGGTCGGCCGAAGCCGCTCGTGCCGGTCGATGGCCGCCCGATGCTGCTGGCGACAATCGAGCCGTTTCGTGCGCAGCCGGGCCTGGAGGTGATCGTCGTGACCAGGTCCGAGATCGCGGCCGCGCTCGATCTTGATGCCGCGGGCGTCATGGTGGTCTGCAACGACGATCCCGACGCGGAGATGATCGACTCGATCCGGCTCGGCATCCGCGCAGCGCAGCGGCCCGGGCCCGGCCCGGCGGGGTGGCTCATCACGCCGGGCGATCAGCCCGGATTGGATCCGGCGGATGTTCGCCGCTGCATCGAGCGGTTCGATGCCGATTCCTCGCGCATCGTCATCGCGGCGCATGGGGGCCGGCGCGGGCACCCCGCGATCATCCCGGCCGGGCTGTCGCCCGACATCTTCTCGCCGCTGTGCGACCAGGGACTCAATCAACTCATGCAGCGTCATGAAGAGCGCATCACGCTGGTGGAGTGCGAGTCGCCGTCGGTGACGACCAACATCAACACGGTGGCCGATCTTCCGGCGCGGGACCGGCCCGGCGCCGGCTGAGGGCGGCTGCGGGGGTTTCTGCCGGCGCCCTTTCGGACCCGCGCCATCCGTGGTACCATGGCGCACAGCGAGGAGGCCCCGGCATGGACCGCAGCGAACAGGCCCGCGGCAAACAGGCTCCGCCGGATCGGCAGGGGGGTGTCAGCCGCAGAGAGTTCATCCAGACGCTCGGCGTGACTGCCGCGGCAGGCTCGCTGGCGCACGTCGCCGAAGCCCGCGCGCCGGAGGAGGAACAGCCGGAGGTCATCGGACCCGGTCCGGCGCCGGTGACGCTGAAGGTCAATGGCAAGGCAATGCGCGCGCAGATCGAATCGTCGACGACGCTGCTGGACGCGTTGCGACTGCATCTCAATCTCACCGGGTCCAAGGAAGTCTGCGACCGCGGCGCGTGCGGCGCCTGCTCGGTGCTGGTCGATGGCGAACTGGTGGCGTCCTGCATGATGCTGGCCCACGACGCCGTCGGCGCCGAGATCACCACCATCGAGGGCCTCGCCGATGGCGACACGCTCGATCCGGTGCAGGAGTCATTCCTGCGTCACGACGCCCTGCAGTGCGGCTACTGCACGCCGGGGCTGATCATGGCGAGCAGGTACCTGCTCAATCACCGGCCGAAGCCGACGCTGGACCAGATCAAGGCGGGGCTGAGCGGCAATCTGTGCCGGTGCGGCGCCTACACCAACATCTACAACGCGGTGCTGGACGCCTCGGGCCAGCCGCCGGTCCGCGATGGAGGGGAGGCCTGACATGTCAATCGCCGACCAGATCCCGACGGTCATGCCCACGCAGAACCGCCCGCAGAACCTGGGCGCCTCGATGGATGATGACACGGCCCGCCTCGATGGCGTGGCCAAGGTCACGGGCAAGGCCCGTTACGGGCGCGATGTCTATCCGAAGGATGCGCTGTTTGCGGCGTTCGTGCGCTGCCCGTACGGCGCCGGCGAGTTGAGTTCCTCTGATCGTGAGGCGGCCCTCGCCGTGCCCGGCGTGCTCGAGGTCGAAATCGATGGCGAGCGCGGCAACTACGACGGGCACAACATCGGGCACATCGTGGCTGAATCCAAGAGCGCCATGGGGCGCGGGCTGCGCGCGCTCAACGCCCAGTGGCGCCCCCGCAACCTGACGACCACGATCGAGGAGAACATCGAGGGCGAGCCCGAGCCGAACGACTCCACCCGCCAGTTGCTCGAGCGGGCCGACCACGTACACGAGGCGGTCTACAGCACACCCGTGCAGACGCATTCGCCGCTGGAGACCCACGGCGCCTCGATCGACTTCGAAGGGGACCGCGTCATCGCGTATGTCTCCACGCAGGGCACGTTCTCCGCCCGCGATGGCCTCGGCGACGCCCTCGGCATGCCCGAGTCGCAGTACGAGGTGCGCTGCGAGTACATCGGCGGCGGCTTTGGCAGCAAGCTCAACGGGGCCGGCAAGGAGGGCGCCCTTGCAGCGCGCCTGGCCGTCAAGTACAAGCGCCCGACCTGGTGCTTCACGAGCCGGGAGGAAGATCACCTCGATACCGGCAACCGGCCCTCCAGCCGCACCGTCGTGAAGGTCGGCTTCAACAACGATGGCGAGATCCTCGGCGGCATGATCCAGACCTATGGCGGGGTCGGCGTCTCCCGCGGCGGTGGGGGCGTGGGCATTCCATCGGGCCAGTACCGTCTCGGCGAGATCGACAAGCGCCACGAAGATGTCGGCTTCAACGCCGGGGCGCCGCGCCCCTTCCGGGCGCCCGGGCGGCCGCAGGGCGTCTTCGCCGAGGAACTGATGCTGGATGAGATTGCCACGGCGGCCGGCGTCGATCCGCTGGAACTGCGCCTGCGCCTTGACACCTCCGAGGTCCGTCGCCAGATGCTCAGCGCTGGCGCAGACCGCATCGGATGGGGGCGGCGCCAGCCGACCGGCTCGCAGACCGGCGCCCGCCGTCGCGGCTTTGGCATCGGCGCGTGCAGTTGGGGCCGCTTCCCCGCCAACGCCGAGGCCGAGGTGATCGTGCACCCGGACGGCTCGGTCGAGCTGCTCACCGGCACGCAGGACATCGGCACCGGCCAGCGCACCGCGATGGCCGTCGTCGTCGCCGAGTACCTCGGGATTCCGCTGCATCACGTGCAGGTGCGTATCGGCAACTCACGTTATCCGATCGGCCCGGCTTCCGGCGGCTCGATGACCGCGCACAACACCGCGCCGGCGGTGATGGTGGCCGCCGAGGACGCAAAGGGCAAACTGCTGTCGGCGCTGGCCGACCGGGAAGGCGGTGACGCCAGTGAGTACGCCATCGCCGATGGCGTCGTCACGCGGAACAACGCACGCATCTGCGACTGGGGCGAGTTGTGCCAGCGCATCGCCACCCAGCGCATCACCGGGCGCGGCGACCGGGCCACCGGCGTCGAGCGCCACGGCGGCGAGGGAACCAGCGACGGCGTGCAGTTCGCCGAGGTGGTCATTGATACTGAGACGGGCATCGTGCGGCCCGTGCGCATCATCGCCATGCAGGCCTGCGGCAAGGTCATCTGCCGCAAGACGGCCGAGAGCCAGATCATCGGCGGCGTGACGCAGGGCGTCAGCTATGCCCTCTTCGAGAACAAGATCCTCGACCGGCGCACCGGCTCGATGGTCAATCCGAACCTGGAGCAGTACAAGATCGCCGGCGCCCGCGATGTGCCGCACATCGAGCCGGTGCTGTGGACCGAGGGCCAGACCGGGGTGCGGTCGCTCGGGGAGCCGCCGACGATCCCGACCGCCGGCGCCATCGCCTGCGCTGTGTTCAACGCCATCGGCGCCCCGGTGCGCAACCTGCCCATCACGCCCGACAAGGTGCTCGCCGCGCTGGAAGGAGGCGCCGCGTGAACCCGTTTTCGCTCACACGGCCGAACTCGCTGGAGGCCGCCGCGGCGACCTTCGCCGAAGACCGCTTCGCGCTGCCGGTGCTCAAGGGCGGGGGCATGGACCTGCTGGACCTGCTCAAGGAAGGGCTGATCGAGCCGGACGCCCTCGTCGATGTCAAGCGCCTCGGGCGGGATGGCCCGCCGATCGGGCGCGAGGGAGGGCGCATCCGCATCGCCGGCGCTGCGACGCTCGCGGAGATCGCGGCCGATCCACTGCTGGGCGATCAGGCGCCGGTCATCGCTCAAGCGGTGTACGACGCCGCCTCGCCGCAGGTGCGCACGGTGGCGACAGCCGCGGGCAACCTGCTGCAGCGGCCGCGCTGCTGGTATTTCCGCAATCGCAAGTTCCACTGCAACAAGAAGGGCGGGAGCCAGTGCTTCGCGATGGATGGCGAGAATCGCTATCACGCCATCTTCCACCGCGGGCCATGCGTGATCGTGCATCCGTCGAATCTGGCGCCGGCGCTGCACGTACTGGACGGGCAGGCGCACCTGGTCGGCGGGCAGCGCGACTCGATCGCCATCGCCGATCTGTTCCACATGCCGGACCGGGGCATCCTCGACGAGCACAACCTGGCGACCGGCGAGGTCATCACGCATCTGACTGTCAGGCCCGGCGCCGCCAGCGGCTTTTACGCGATCAAGGAGCGGCAGAGCTTTGACTGGCCGCTGGCCATAGCGGCGGTGGCGCTGGAGCTTGATGGCCCGGTGATCCGGGCAGCCCGCGTGTGCGCCGGGGCGGTGGCGCCTGTGCCGTGGCCGCTGCCGCAGGTTGAGCAGGCGCTCGCGGGCGTGTCGGTCGAGGATGATGAGACCCTGCGGGCCGCGTGCGCCATCTCGATCGAGGGCGCCGAGCCCCTGTCGCAGAACGCCTACAAGCTGAAGCTGCTGCCTGTGGCCGTGCGCCGGGCGGTGCTGCGAGCCGCCGGACGCGGCGAGGAGCCGACATCATGACCGAGCCGCGCCCTCTGGATCTGAAGCCCGCCTGCATGAAGCTGCGTCACAAGATGATGTACTGCGACGTGCGCCAGCAGACGCCGGGGCAGGTGGATGTTTCCAGCGACACCACCGTCTTCTTCTGCGCGCGCACGCACGACGCTCTCGGCCCGGACGCCGAGCCGGTGGGGCCGGCCCAGTGCGCGCCGGGGCGCGCCTGCTACTGCGCGCGGCAGGGGTAAGGTCGGCGCCGCTTGCGACTTGAGCGATCCGTGATCGGCGGTCAGGGTTCCGGTTCAGGGGAGACGGCGGCAGCGGGGGGAGCGGGCGGCCGGCGCGGGAATGGCTGGCCCATGGCCGTCGAGTCCAGCACATGGCCGGTCGAGGCGTCCACCTCGAGCGTGAAGCCGCGCACGCCGACGGCGACGCCGCGCTGCCAGATCGTGCGCAGCGCCACGGTGTCATCCGTCACGCTCAGGAAGCGCGTGACCGACCCGGGCTCTTCGTCGCTGCCTGCCTCCCGCATGAGCCGGTTGATGGCCTGTGCGCGGACGAACGCCGCGTAGATCGGATCCAGCGCCGCGGCGGCGGCCACCTGCTTCGGCGCCGGGCCCGTGCTCGGAGCCGCCCGGGCGCCGGGCGCCTGGTCCGGGGCGCTGGCGGTCTCGGTTTCGATCTCCTCGTGCGCACCGGGTTGCGACGGGTTGCCATCATCAGGCTCTGCTGGCTCGCTGAGTCCGACCGCCGCCTCGAGCGCCTTGAAGTTCTCGGTGATCAGGCTGGTCTCGTTCGCCTTCGGGTTGCGGTTGGTGATCGTGATGTCAGCGCTGCGCGCGTAGACGACGTCGGTGACCACGCGGATGAACGCTCTGCCGGTCCTGGGGTCGGCCACGAGCGGCAGGTAGTCGCGAAACTCCTGCTTGAGCGCATAGCGGGCGCCATCTTCGTCCGGCGCCGGGTCGAGCAGCAATTCGGCGAGTTGCTCCATCGAGAGCGAGTACGCCTCGGCAGCGCCGATCGACGCCGTCACGAACAACTGCTCGAACCGCAGGTTGTCCAGCAGCATCGCCGCCTCGCTGGGGATCATCGCCACCGCCGCATCGCCACCGATGTTGCTCTCGGTCCACGAGCCCAGCGCCACGATCGGCATTCGCGCCGTGCCGGGGGCTGCTGAGAAGAGGCCGCGCGACTGGGCCGATTCCAACGGGTCGCTTGCCGCGGCGTCCTGCGTGTCGATGAATCGGCTTGCGGTGTGCGGCCACTGCGGCCGCAGCCTGTACTCGGCGTCGAGAGCGTCAAGGGCGTCCACCATCGCCCAGCGCGGATGCGTTGAGATGGCGCGCTCGTCACTCCAGAGCGACTGGCTTGGGCCGGCGCCCTCGGGGTTGGCCGCGTAGGCGTAGATGTCCCCGACCTGGACATCCTCCCGCGGGGGGAACACCGCGACGAACCCGAGCGACCTCAGCGTGTGGACCCACTCCCCGTGGTCGGGGGTGTCGGCCCGGGATCGGGTCATGGCGCCGCAGCCGACCTCCGAAAGGGCAACGAGCGTTGCAAACAGCAGTGCGCCGGCTCTCTGGCAGTGACTCATGAGGCTCCTCCCGCTCGCGCTGATCAACGTGGATCAGTGGCGGCGATTCTATGCCGGATCGCCCGGTCCACAATCCGAAGCGCGAAGCGCCCGGCGGATCGCGGCAGTCTCTCCCCAGGCCACCGGGCACGGCGTGGGAGCGGCTCTTCCCCTGATCGCTGATCGCAGATCCCTGCCCACCTACAATCGCCGACGGAGGTGCAACATGTGGCGTAGCGCGTGCGCTCTTGCCGTGTTCCTGCTGGCTCTGCCGGCCTGGGCCCAGCCCATCACCGTCGAGTCGCTGCTGGAGGAGATGCTCGATCGGGACGCCGCGGCGAGGTGGCCGGAGCCGGCGTACACCTGCCGCCAGTTCAGCAGCTATGACCGGCGGTCGATCACGCCGGAGGATCACGAAGCCTGGTTCGCCAACGCTGACGCCAGCCAGTACCTGCGCGTCGAGGAAGTGCAGACGCCCGATGGCGTTCGGCGCGAGTGGGTCATGATGGATGCAGAGGGCCCCGGCGCCATCGTGCGCATGTGGTCGGCCAACCCGAAGGGGACCATGCGCATCTACCTCGATGGCGCTGCCGAGCCGGCGATCACGGTCCCGCTGGCAGACGCTCTTGGCGGCAGGTGGATCGCGCCAGATCCGCTCAGCTACACGGCGGGGCGCGGCTGGAACCTGTGGCTGCCGATCCCGTACGCCGAGCGCTGCAAGGTGACCAGCGACTCCGACGGCTTCTACTACCAGATCAACTACCGGACCTATGAGCCGGGCACGGAGGCGCAGAGCGTGACGGCGGACGAACTGGAGCGCCTCGGCGGCATGATCGCGCGGGTCGCCCGCCAGCTCGCGATCCCGGACGCCGAGGCTGAGGCCAGCCTGCGCGCGCCGATGGACGCCAGCGCCCCCGGGGTGGTCATCGAGCCGGGCGACAGTGTCGAGCGGCGTCTGCCCGCCGGGCCGCGCGCCATCCGCCGCCTGACGCTGTCGCTGACGAGCGACGACATGGACAACGCTTTGCGATCCACGGTCATCGAGTCCAGTTTCGATGGCGAGCGGACCATCTGGGCGCCGGTGGGGGATTTCTTCGGGGTGGGCCAGCAGCTTGTCGAGTTCGAAGATCACTACCGCGGCGCCACGGCGACCGATGGCGGCGCCCAGCTTGCATGCGCATGGGTGATGCCGTACCGGCGATCCGGATCGATCCGGCTGATCAACCTCGGCGAGGCGCCTGTGACGGCGCGCCTCACCATGGTTGAATCGCCGTGGGAGTGGGATGACCGCTCGATGCGCTTCCACGCCAACTGGCGCCAGGAGGACCCGATCCACACCCGCCCGATGCGCGACTGGAACTACATCACGATCGACGGGCGCGGGGTCTACATGGGCGACACCCTCGCGGTGATCAACGACAACGAGACCTGGTGGGGCGAGGGCGACGAGAAGATCTACGTCGACGGCGAGGACTTCCCGTCGCACTTCGGCACGGGCACAGAGGATTACTACAGCTACGCCTGGTGCAGCAACGAGGTCTTCTGGCGCCCGTTCAACGCCCAGCCCCGCTGCGACGGGTACACCGCCGGCGGCAACTGGGGGCGAACGACGGTCACGCGCGTGCGCGCGCTGGACGCCATCCCGTTCACGACGGACTTCCGCTTCGACATGGAGGTCTGGCACTGGGCCGAGTGCGATGTCGCCTACGCCGCGACGACGTACTGGTATGGGGCGCCCGGCGCTTCGGCCAACATCGAGCCCATGACCGGGGAGGCGGCCCGCGGGGCCCTGACGCCGAAGCCGCTGCCCCCGCCGTTTGCGATCGAGGGGGCCATCGAGGCCGAGAAGCTCGAGATCACGGCGAGGTCCCGCCCGGACCTGCCGGCAGGCGCGCAAGACATGCGCGGCTTCGGGCGCGGCAAGTGGAGCGGCGAGCAGCACCTGTGGGTGCAGGGCGCGCGGGCCGGCGACTTCGTCGAGCTGCGCGTGCCGGCGCCATCGGCCGAGCCGGTCAAGGTGATCGTGTACGGCACGAAGAGCTGGGACTATGGCATCGTGCGCTTCACGGTCAACGGCGGGGAGGCGCGGGAGGTCGATCTGTACAATGCCGAGCAGCGGGCCGCGGCGCCGACCGGCCCGATCGAACTCGGCGTGTTCGAGCCAGTCGATGGAGCGCTGCACCTGCGGCTCGAGGTCGTCGGCTCCAACGAGCGATCAGAGGGCAGCGGGGCGTTCTTCGGGATCGACTGCATCGTCCTCGAGCCGGCCAACTGACGCCCGATGCCACCGGACGCCGACAGCCCGGCCAACGCCCCGCTGGTCGAGATGGTCGGGGTCCACAAGTCGTTCGGCGCCCAGGAAGTCCTCAGCGGTGTCGACTTCACGATCCGGCCGGGGGAGGCGCACGTGCTGGCCGGCGAGAACGGCGCCGGCAAGACCACACTCATCCGCATCCTCGGCGGGGCGCTGCGGGCGGACGCCGGGGAGGTCCGCATCGGCGGCCGGCCCATCCGGCTGCACTCGGTGCAGGATGCCGCGGCGGCGGGCGTCGCGGTGATCCACCAGGAACTGTCGCTCTGCCCGTCGCTGTCCGTGGCTGACAATCTCGCGCTGGGGCGCGAGCCGGTGACGCGCCTGGGCTGGATCCGGCGGCGCGAGACGGCTGCGCGGGCGCGGGCGGCGCTGGCGCGGGTCGGACTCGACATGGATCTGCAGACGCCGGTCGGCGCCCTGCCGCTGGCGGCGCGCCAGCTTGTCGAGATCGCCAAGGCGCTGGCCCTTGACGCCCGCGTGGTCGTGATGGATGAGCCGACCAGTTCGCTGGCCCGGCCGGATGTCGAGCGGCTGTTTGCGCTGATCGAGGAGATCACGCAGGCCGATCCGCCGGCCGGGGTCGTCTTCATCTCGCATCGACTGGAGGAGATCGAGCGCATCGCGGATCGAATTACGGTGCTGCGCGACGGAAAGCTGGCGCTGAGCGCTGCCGCAGACGACTGTCCGCCCGATGCGCTCATCGGCGCCATGGTCGGGCGCTCGCTGCAGGAGCAGACGCCGCGCCGCTCGGTCGCGCCGGGGCGCACACTGCTGGAGGCGCATGATCTCACCGTGCGCCCGCGGACGGGACGCGGGGTCCGCGGCGTCTCGCTGGATGTTCGCGCAGGCGAGATCGTCGGCCTTGCCGGGCTGAGGGGCTGCGGCGCCGGCGACATTCTCCATGCGCTATTCGGGGACCGGTCGGGCGTCAGCGGGCGCATCATGGTGGATGGCGCCCGGGCGCGGCTCGACTCTCCGCGGGCCGCGGTGCGTGCCCGGCTGGCGCTGGTCACCGGTGATCGCCAGGCCCTCGGTGTCTGTCCGCAATTGAGTGTCATGGAGAACATCACGCTTGCGTCGCTGGACCGCGTTACGCGCCTCGGCCTGGTTCGCGATCGACTTGCGGCGCAGTGCGCCCGGGCGGCGGCGCGGGCCCTGGCCATACGCTGCCGATCGATCGGTCAGCCGGTCGGGCGCCTCTCGGGCGGCAACCAGCAGAAGGTCGTGCTGGGGCGATGGATGCAGACCGAGCCGCTGGTCATGCTGCTGGACGATCCGACCCGCGGCGTCGACATCGGCGCCCGTCAGGAGATCTACGGCCTCTTGAATGCGTGGACGGCCCGCGGCATTGGCGTGCTGCTGGCCAGCACGGATCTGCCGGAGCTGATCGCCATGTCCGACCGCATCATCGTGCTGCACCGCGGGCGCATCACGGCCCGGCTCGGGCGCGATGAGGCGACACCGCCGCGCATCATGGCCGCCGCGCTTGGCGAGACGCGGGAGGCGGCGTGAATCCGGGACGCCTGCTGCTGCGCGTGCCGCACGATGTCGCCTTTGCCGTGTGCGCGCTGGCGCTGGTGTTGCTGCTGGGGTGCGTGTTCCACAGCGGCGGGACGTTCTTCAAGCTCGCCACGCATGCGCAGGCGCTCTGGCAGGTCGCCGCGTTCGGGATACTGGCCTGCGGCATGACGATCGTAATCCTGTCGGCGGGCATCGACCTCTCTGTCGGCAGCGTGGCGGCGCTGGCCGGCGTGGTCTTTGCGATTCTGGTCATCCGCTACGAGCAGGGCCTCTGGATCGCGCTGCCGCTGAGCGCCCTGGTGGGCGCCGCCTGCGGAGCGGCATCGGGGGTGTGCGTGGCCCACCTGCGCCTGCAGCCGTTCATTGCGACGCTGGCGATGATGGCCTTTGCCCGCGGGCTGGCCAAGCAGGTCAGTTCGGGGCGCAAGATCTTCGAGATGCCGGCGCCGGAGGCGTTCGAGGCGCTCAACGGCACAGCGCCGCTGATCGGGCTGGAGTGGCGCGTCGTGATCTTCCTCGCGTGCGCCGCGGCGACGTGGGCCCTGCTGCGCCGGCGGCGCTTCGGCCGCTACATCTACGCCATCGGTGACAACGAGGAGGCGGCCCGGCTTTCCGGGGCGCCGGTGCGCGCAACCAAGGTCCTGGCCTACGCGCTCTGCGGGCTGATGGCCGGGCTCGCCGGCGTCGTGATCGCAGCGCAGGAACGGCAGGGCAACCCGGACGCCGGCGTCGCCTACGAACTGACCGCCATCGCCATGGTGGTGGTGGGGGGCACCTCGCTGATGGGCGGGCGCGGCGGCATCACGCTCACCGTGCTCGGTGTGCTGACGATCGGGTATCTGCGTAAGATCCTCGATATCAACGGTGTGCCGACGGCGCCGCAGCTCATGATCACCGGCGGCATCATCGTCGCCGCGGTGCTGGTGCAGGGGCTGCGGCCGCGCTGATCGGAACCAGGAGCAGCGAGATGCTACAGCACGCTCGATGGGCCGCCTCACTTGCGATCCTTGCGCTGTGTGGCTGCGGCGAACAGCCGCGGACCGCGCAGGCGCCCGAGCAGGGCGGGGGCGATGGGCCGGCGCAGTACGTCATTGGCTTCTCCCAGTGCGCCGGCGACGAGCCGTGGCGCGAGCAGATGGATCGCGACATCCGGGCTGCCGCGGCGGCGCATCCCGAGATTCGCCTCATCTATAAGGACGCCCAGAGCGACTCGACCACGCAGCAGGCCCACGTTCGCGAGTATGTCACCCAGGATGTCGACGTCATCATCATCTCGCCGCTGGATGTCTCGCTGACGAGCGCGGTCGCGGACGCCTACCGGGCGGGCGTTCCGGTGATCGTGCTGGACCGCAAGGTCGAGGGCGACCAGTACACCTGCTTCATCGGCGCGGACAACCGGGTGATCGGGGCCGCGGTCGGGGCATGGGTGATTGCCCATCTCGGCGGCCAGGGGCGTGTCGTCGAGCTGAGAGGCCTGAGCAGTTCGACGCCCGCCATCGAGCGCTCCGAGCCGTTCCACGAGGCGATCGCCGGCACGGGCATCGAGATCGTCTACGACGCCGACATGGAGTGGAAGGGCGACATCGCCCGCGAGAAGATGCAGGCGGCGCTCGCCGTCAATGCTGCGGGCGGGTCGATCGATCTCGTGTATGGCGCCAACGACCCCGCCGCCATCCAGGCCTGGTACGCCGCCAAGGACGCCGGCCGGGAAGCTGAGATCATCTTCGTGGGCGTCGACGCCCTGCCGCACGAGGGTGTCAAGGCCGTTCGCGACGGGATCCTCGACGCCACGTTCCAGTATCCCAACGGGGCTGCCGAGGCGATCGACACGGCCCTGCGAATCCTCGAGGGCGCTGAGGCGCCGAAGACCATCACGCTCGGCACGCGCCTGTTCACGCCGGAGAACGTGGATGCCGGCGGCGAGGCGATCGGGCCGTAGGCGCGGACCGGCGCCAGCCGTCTTCACGCCGACTGTGACAGGCCGTACTTCTTGATCTTGTTGTAGACCGTAACCCGGTCGACTTTGAGGATCCTGGCGGCCTGGGTGATGTTCCAGTCGGTTCGGCGGAGGATGTCCTCAATGTGCTGGCGCTCGACCTGCTCCAGGGAATCGGCGCGCTGGCGGGCGGGCGCCGGCGCGGCGGCGACCTGCAGCGGCAGATCCCGGGCCTGGATCGCCGGAGGCGCGCCGACGACCATGGCCCGTTCGATGGCGTTGGAGAGTTCCCGCACGTTGCCGGGCCAGTCGTGCTCGGTCAGGAGTTTCATGGCCTCGGGGCTGATCTCGGTGATCCGCTTGTCCATCTGCTGGGCGAAGCGGTGCAGGAAGTGCCCGGCCAGCAGCGGAATGTCGGCCCGGCGGTCGCGCAGCGGCGGCGCCTCGATGGTGAAGACGTTGATGCGGTAGTAGAAGTCCTCCCGGAAGCGCCCTTCCTGCACCGCGGTGTGCAGGTCCTCATTGGTGGCGCAGATCACGCGGAAGTCGACGTGGACCGGCTCGCCGCCGCCGACGCGTGTGAACTCCTTGCTCTCCAGCACGCGCAGGAGTTCGACCTGCATCTTCGGCGTGATGGCCCCGACCTCATCGAGAAAGAGCGTGCCTCCGTCGGCCATCTCCAGCTTGCCTTTGCGCCGGTGCGATGCGCCGGTGAAGGCGCCTTTCTCATGTCCGAACAGTTCGCTCTCCAGCAGCGTCTCCGGGATGGCGCCGCAGTTGACCGGCACGATCGGCAGGTAGCGGCGCCTGCTGTTGGCGTGGATCGCCCGGGCGATCAGCTCCTTGCCGGTGCCGCTCTCTCCGACGATGAGCACGGTGGCGTCGGTGGGGGCGACATGCTGGATCAGGCTCATGACCTTCTCGATCGCGGGGCTCTGTCCGACGATCGTGTCGACGGAGACGAGTTCGTCGATGGTGGCGCGAAGCTGGGTGTTCTCCTCGCGCAGCCGGCGCTGCTCGATGGCGCGGGCGATCAGGTGGCTGAGCTCATCCGGATCGACCGGCTTGGTGATGTAGTCGAACGCGCCCTCCTTGAGGGCCCGGATGGCGCTGTCCACCGAGGCGAAGCCAGTGATCATGATGATCGCCATCTCCGGATCGTCGTGGTGCAGCCTGGCCTGCAGTTCCAGCCCGTCCATGCCCGGCATCTTGATGTCCAGAACCGCCACGTCGAAGCGGCGATCCGACGCGATGCGCAGGGCCTCCTCGGCGTGCTCGGCCGTCAGGACGTGGTGGCCGTCCTTGGTCAGCCAGTGGCTGAGGGAGTCGCGCACGGAGAACTCGTCATCGACGATCAGGACGCTGCCCATCTCGCCGGCCATCAGCGCACCTCCATCGGGCTGCCGCGCCCGGCGCCGGGGGCGTCTGCCGCGGCGGGGCGCCGGGGCAGTTGAATCCGGACGGTCGTCCCGACTCCCGGCTCACTGTCCACCGCGATGCTGCCCTCGTGCCGGTTCACGATGCCGTAGACGACCGCGAGCCCCAGGCCGACGCCGCTCTCGTTGCCCTTGGTTGAGAAGAACGGCTCGAAGATCTGCTCCAGCGTCTCGGGGGCGATGCCGACGCCGGTGTCGGAGACCTCGAGCGTCACGCGGTCATCATCGGCGCTGAGGCGGACGGTGAGGGTCGGCTCCGGCTTGCCGGCCGCCTGCATCGCCTCGACGGCGTTCATCAGCAGGGCCAGCAGGGCCTGCTCGATCTGCCCGCCGTCGGCGACCACGATCGGATCGCCCTCGAGATGGTGGACCAGGCACCGCACGCCGTGGATGTGCAGGTGGTGGTCGATGAGCATGACGCTGCGATTGACGATTTCGTTGAGATCGACCGGCGCCATGGCGCTGCCCTTGCGCCGGGCGAAGGTCAGCAGGTTGTGCACGATCGCGCCGCAGCGGGTGCACTCCTTGTCCACCAGCGTGAGGTAACGCTCGAGCTGCGCACGGATGGACTCGTCGATCGGCTGCTCGGCCAGTTCGCGCTTGACCAGCCGCGCGTAGGTGAGGATTCCGCTGATGGGGTTGTTCAGTTCGTGGGCCACCGTGGCCGACAGCTTGCCGAGCGAGGCCATCGTCTCCATGTGCAGCACCTGCCGCTGGGCGTGCTGCAGTTCCTCGGTCTTGGCCTGGACGCGCTGCTCCAGCGTCTCCGACCACCGGGTGACATCCTGGCGGGCCTGCCGCAGATCGGCCACCATGGTGTTGAAGGCCTCGCCCAGGCGGGCCAGCTCATCGGCCCCGCGCACGTCGATGCGGGTGTCCAGATCTCCCGCGGCGATCCGCAGCGTGCCCTTGTGCAGATCCGCCACCGGCCGCTGGACCACGCGGCGCACGAAGAAGAACGAGACGAAGGCGCTGATCGCCAGCAGCAGCAGCGTGGTCCACAGCAGATGGCGCCGGGCGGCCGCGATCGCCAGGTCGTATGGCGCCATGGACATCTCGATGTCCAGCACGCCGAGGATCTCCTGCTCGGCCGGGTGAATGTGGCACGCCGCCTCCGTGCAGGCGGGCTGGTTCTCGATCACGGTCAGGCGGCGCAGCACATCATGTCCGTCCAGCGATCTTGCCAGGATGCCGTGCTGGACCACCGCCGGGCCGGTCTCGAGCCCGCCGGGGTGGCAGCTTGCGCAGGCGGCGTCCTGCAGGGCCATCTGCGTGCCCAGTTCGGCCTGATGTGTCGAGCGCGTGATCATCCCGCCCTTGTCGTACACGCGGATCGCCGACATCTCCGGGGCGTTGACCAGCCGCTCGATGGTCGCCTGGACCTCCTGCGGGCGGTTCAGCAGCATGGCGTCGTGCGTGGCGCCGATCACCATCTGGCTGCAGCGCTCCAGCTCGGAGTGCACCAGCCGGGCGAAGTGATCGGTGGTGGCCCTGAAGCCCAGCACGGCGTGCGCGGCCAGCACCACCCCGATCGTGAGGCACAGCGGTATCAGCAGCCGCGCTTCCAGCGACCCCAGGGCACGGAACAGGGTGCGCCGCATCGAACAGCCTCCGAGGTTCAGGCGGGAGCCTGAGCAGACAATTTTATGGCCGGCGCGCTGAAGAGCCAAGCGCCGGTGTTGAGATTGTCAACGTCCGGGCGGCCGGGTTCGCCAGCCCACCCAGTACCGGCGCGCCGGCGCGCGCTGGTTCGGACTTTGCAGCTATCCCGTGCGAACCGGTCCGGCGGCGCTGGTCTGGGGGCGCTGCCCCAAGCTGCTGGACCACGAGCCGGAGCGCGCCGATGGTCAGCCTTGCCGTGCATCCCGGATCCAGATGCGCCGACCAGAACTGCGTGTGGGCCGAGGCCGGGCTGCTGGCCTACAAGCTGTGCGACCGCGATTTCGACTGCGAGCACTGCCCGCTGGACGCCGCCCTGCGCGGCGCCACACTGATGCCGGCGCCCCTGTCGGAGCGCCCCTGTCACGCTCCTGCGGTCAGCTTCCCGGATGACCGTCTGTATTCGCGCACGCACACATGGATGAAGCCCGCCGGGTCCGGCATGCGCATCCGCTTCGGTCTTGACGGCTTCGCCGCGGTCTTCCTCGGGTCGCCAAGGCGGGCCCGGCAGCTCCCCAACCTGCTGCAGCTCCAGAAGGACCAGGTCTTCTGCATGCTCGAAGTGGAAGGGGGCCTGCTGCCGCTCAGCACGCCGCTTCCCGCCGAGATCTGCGCCTGGAACGCCGCCCTTGCGACCGATCCGGGCGCGATGGTCGCCGATCCGTACGGCGCCGGCTGGATCGCAGAGATGACGCTCGATCCGGAAGCCGACGCCGCCATCCTGCTGCACAGCGGCGCGGCCCGACGCCAGGCGCAGTTCGACGACCGGCGCTTCCGGCGGCGCGTCGCCTTCGAACTGCTCGCCGACGCCGACGAGCCCGGCGCTGATGGCGTCGGGCAGATCGGGCCGGATCTGCCCCACATCCTCGGCGCGGTCCGCTATCTCTCGCTCGTTCGAGAGCTTGTGCACTGATCCAGCGCTGAGATTCACAACAGGGCGCTGCATTCTGCAGCGCCCTGTTTTGCATCAGGGGCGCCCGAGCCGGGCCCTGGGGCCTCCCGGATGAGCCCAGGCGGCACGAGCCGCTCCGCGGCGTCCCGGTACGGCCTTTGCAAGAAGCCTCAGCGAAGAAACCCAACCGGCAGGAAGCCTCGAGGAGGTTGCCATGTACGTTCAAACCCCATTGATCTCGAAGTGTCGCGAGGCCCTGCTGGCGAGCGCCCTGGTCGTCGCGGCGATGCTCTGTCTGCCGCTGATCGGTGTCGCGATGTTCGTGCTGCGGCCGCTGCTCGGCCCGATCGCCATTGCGCTGGTGGTCGGGGCGGGCCTGTACTGCCTCGCCGAGCCGCGCGTGCGCCAGCGCCAGCTGCGCACCCGCATCGTGCCGAAGGTGCGAAGCTACCGCGGCATCCGCCTGGCCCGTGATGTCGCTCTCGACCGCGGCCACTGCTGGGCCTGGGCCGATGGCGATGTCGTGGTCGGCGCCGATGATCTGGTGCAGGCCGCGCTGGGACCGATCGATCATGTCGGCCTTCCCGCGGAGGGCGAGCGCATCGCCCGCGGCGAGCCGTTGTGCCTGCTGGAGCATCAGGATCGCAGCATTGCGCTGCCGTCGCCGGTCTCCGGCGTGGTCATCGGGGTCAATCCCGCGCTGCGCGAGCATCCCGAACTCATCAACACCAGCCCCTTCACCGAGGGCTGGGTTGCGCTGATCCACGCAGACCGCATGGCCGAGGAGCGGCCCGAACTGCTGGTCGGCCACCGGGCCTGGCGCTGGATGCGGGGGCAGGTCGACGCCCTGCTGGCGCGGCTGCCCGTGCGCGATGGCGCCGAGAGCCTCGATCGCCGCATCGACCGGCCCATGTGGGATGCGCTTCGACCGGTGCTGGCCGGGCAGCGCAGTTGGCGGGACGCCTTCTGGTCCGCCTGAGCCGATCTCGCACGAGTCCGCCCCTTGCAGGAGATGCACGCGATGTCTGCCTCCCGGCGCGCAACCCGGTCTCCCCGTGAGCACTCGCCCAGTCGGCGCACGTTCGTCAAGCTCCTCGGCGCCGCCGCCGCGACCGTGGCGATCCCTGAAGCCGCGGCATCCGAGCGCCGGACGCTCGATGAAGACCGCCTCGGCGTGCTGGCCGATCTGACGCTCTGCATCGGCTGCCGTCGCTGCGAATGGGCCTGCGCCGAGGCCCGCGGCGCCCCGCACGGTCCGCTGCATGAGTATGACGACGCTTCCGTCTTCGAGCAGACCCGCCGCCCGACGCCCGACCAGCTCACCGTGGTCAACCGCGTCGGCGCCGGTCCGGATGATCCCGGCGTCGTTCACCTGAAGATCCAGTGCATGCACTGCGAGAAGCCCGCGTGCGTCTCGGCCTGCCTGGTCGGGGCCATGCAGAAGCAGCCGGACGGCCCGGTGACCTACGACGCCTCGCGCTGCATCGGCTGCCGATACTGCATGGTCGCCTGCCCGTTCGAGCGGTTGACCTATGAGTACGACAAGCCGCTCACCCCGCGGGTCGGCAAGTGCGACATGTGCCGGGCTCGGACCCGCGAAGGCCGGACGCCCGCCTGCGTGGAGATGTGTCCGGTCGAGGCCCTCACCTTCGGTCCCCGGGCCGAACTGCTGAAGATCGCGCACCAGCGCATCGCCGACAACCCCGACCGATACGTCGACCAGGTCTACGGCGAGACGGAGGCGGGCGGAACCAGTTGGCTCTACATCGCCGACCGGCCGTTCAGCCAGCTCGGCTTCCCGGCGCTGGGGCCCACGAGCCCGGCGGCGGTCACCGAGGCGATCCAGCACGGCATCTTCTGGGGCTTCGCGGCGCCCATCGGCCTGTTTGCGGCCCTCGGCGCCGTCAACTTCGCCACCGGCCGTCGAAAGGAGCGGGCGTCGTGACCACTGCTCTGGCCCAGCATGCTGTTCCGCAAACGCGGTTTTTCACGCCCGGCGTGCTCGTGGTGGCCGCCATCGCCCTGATCGGCGCCGCCGTCTGGGTGTACCGCTTCGCCTTCGGGCTGCACAGCGCAACCAACCTCTCCGACGCCTATCCCTGGGGCATCTGGATCGCGATCGATGTCGCCTGCGGCGTCGCCCTTGCCGCCGGTGGCTTCACCACCGCCTTCGTCGCGCACCTGCTGCACCGGGAGCAGTACCACGCGCTGGTCCGCCCGGCGCTGCTGACGGCGATGATCGGCTATACCTTCGTCGCCCTCGGTGTCATGACCGACCTCGGCCGCTTCTGGGCCATGTGGCACGTGATGCTGCCCTGGATGTGGCAGCCCAACTCCGTGCTCTTCGAGGTGGCCATCTGCGTCATGACCTACCTCACGGTGCTCTACATCGAGTTCCTTCCGGTGGTCTGTGAACGATTCATCGGCAAGGTCAACCTGCCCGGCGCGCTGGCCCGGCTGAATCGTCCGATCGACCGGCTGCTGCGCCTGCTCAACGCCGGGCTCGGTCGCATCATCACGGTCTTCATCATTCTCGGGTGCGTGCTCTCCTGCATGCACCAGTCCTCGCTCGGCACGCTCATGGTCATCGCGGCCGACAAGCTGAACGCTCTGTGGCAGACCCCGCTGCTCCCGCTGCTGTTCCTGCTCTCGGCATTCAGCGTGGGCTTCCCGATGGTCATCGTTGAATCGCTGGTTGCCTCGCGGTCGTTCCGCCTGCCGCCGGAGCGGACGGCGCTGTCCATGCTGGCCCGCTTTACGCCATTCGTCCTCACCGCCTATCTGGGCGTGAAGATCGGCGATCTGATCGGGCGCGGCGTGCTCTGGCAGGCTTTCGACGGCTCGCAGGCGAGCACGCTCTTCCTGATCGAGGTGGCCTTCGGCGTCATCGTCCCGATCGTCATCTTCTTCACGCCGCCGCTGCGCCGCTCGATGCCGTGGCTGTTTGCGGCAGCTCTGCTCGTCGTGCTCGGCGTGGCGTTCAACCGGATCAACGTCTTCCTGCTCGGCTACACGCCGCTGGAGGCGGGCGCCACCTACATCCCGGCCTGGACCGAGGTCGCTGTGACGGCCGGCTTCATCGCCATGATCATCCTGCTGTACCGGTTCGTCGTCCTGAACTTCCCGGTCATCGAGCATCTGGAGGCGGCCCGCGCCCGCGGCGACGTCCCGCAGCGGACGCCTCAGGCGCGCCCGGCTCGGCCCGGGCGCAGAACCTCGCCGGCATCGCTGCCGTCGGGCTGGCCGGCGCCGGCGGGGGCGCCCTCCTTCACCACAGCGCAGGCGCTGGGGAACTGAAGCGATGAACACGACCTTCCGCATCACGCTCATCTCGCTCCTGCTGGCCGCCGGCGCCGCAACCATCGGCGCAGCCGGCCCGGGACAGGCCGCGCCGCCGGCGCCACAACCCCCGACCGGCGCCGGCGCGCTGGCCGCCGCCGCGCCTCAGCGCGGTCCGGCGGTCGTCATCATGGATGAACTAGTCCACTACTACGGCCCGGTGCTCTTCGATCACGCCCTGCACGAGAGCATGTGCGAGTTCACCGGCCGCTGCGACAACTGTCACCACGAGCAGGAGGAGGGCGAGGCGATCGCTGCTTGCGTGACCTGCCACCGCCTCAGCGACTTCGGCTCGACCGAAAGCCAGCCCAGCCTCAAGGCCGCCTACCACCGCCAGTGCCTGGACTGCCACCGCGACTGGAGCGGCGCCAACGGCTGCGGCTTCTGCCACACCGAAGTGACCGCTGAGGCGCACAGCGCAGCCAACGCCTTCGGCGCCGATTTCGGCACGGCCACGATGCGTCGGCTGCGAGTGCAGCCGACGTTCGTCTATCAGACCGAGCGGGCCGGCGTGCCGGTGGTCACCTTCCACCACGCCGACCACACGGAGGTCTTCGGCGTCGCCTGCATCGACTGCCACGAGGGCCAGTCATGCACGCAGTGCCACGGGCCCCGGGCGACGTCGCCGCGTCCGAGCCGCGAACAGTCCTGCATGGGCTGCCATGCCGAGCGCTCCTGCGTCTTCTGCCACGATGTCGCGCCGCGCCCGCGCTTCCAGCACGCCGTCAACGCCGGCTGGAGCCTCGACGCGTCGCACGCGAGCGTGGCCTGCGCCGAGTGCCACGGCCCCGGGACCAACTTCACCGCGCCGACATCGGACTTCTGCCGCGACTGCCATCGCGGGGCCCCGGGCGTCGGCTTTGATCACATCATCACCGGCGTCCCGCTGAGCGGAAGCCACGCCGACTACGACTGCCTGGCGTGCCACTACGGCGGAACCGCCGCCGCGCCCGCCTGCGACCGGTGTCACGAAGGACGCAGCTATCCGGAGTATCTCCCCGGCGCGCCCTTGCCACGGACGCCCGGCTCGATCGCACTGCACGCGTCGCACGCGTCGATCGCCGGCGCTGCGCACTGACGCCGCGGCTCACCGGAAGCGGGTGGCGTCGATGCTGAGCTTGCGCATCTTCGAGCGGAGCGTGCTGGCGTTGACCGCCAGCCGGGCCGCGGCGCCTTCGGGCCCTTCCACTCTGCCGCGGCTTGCCGAGAGCGCCGACTCGATCGCCGCCCGGATCGCGCTGTCCAGCGTTGCGGGGCCCGGCCCCGGCGTCGGCGGGGCCGCCGCGGCGGTGCGCGGGCCCGGGCCGCCGGCACCCATGGCCTGGTCGATCGCCAGTCGGCCGCCGCTGCCCAGCAGGGCCGCCCGGTCGATGACCGCGGCAAGCTCGCGGATGTTGCCCGGCCATGGGTACGCGCAAAGCCGCTCCAGGTCTCCTTGCGTCACTTCGAACTCGGGGAGGCCGAAGCGCAGCGACGCCCGGCGCGCGAAGTGACCGACCAGGTCGGGCAGGTCCTCAGGCCGTTCGCGCAGCGCCGGCAGCGCCAGCGGAAACACCGCCAGTCGATACCACAGATCCTCGCGGAAGGTCCGCTGGCGCACCATCTCGGCAAGGTCGCGGTGCGTGGCCGCGATGATGCGGCAATCCACGCGGATGGTCTGGGCGCCCCCGACGCGCTCCAGGGCGCCATCCTGCAGCACGCGCAGCAGGCGCACCTGTGCCGCCAGGGGAAGCTCGGCGACCTCGTCGAGAAACAGTGTGCCCCCATCGGCCCGCTCGAACCATCCCTGACGCTGCTCGGTGGCGCCGGTAAAGGCGCCGCGGTCGTGCCCGAACAGTTGCGAGTCGACCAGTTCGGCAGGGATCGCGCCGCAGTTGACTCGCAGGAAGGGACCGTCGTGGCGGCGCGAGCGATCATGAATCGCGCGGGCGATGACCTCCTTGCCCGAGCCCGTCTCCCCGAGGATCAGCACCGGCACATCGGACGCGGCAACGAGCTGCGCGCGTTCCATGACGGTCCGCAGCCCCCGCTCGGCGCCGACGATCGGTTCGCGCAGCGAGCTGCGTCCGAGCCGGCGCAGGGCCGCCTGGCTGTCCGCTTCGGCGGCCCGTCGCAGCGCCTCCAGTTCGTGGAAACGAATCGACGTGTTGAGCGCGGCGCTCAGCGGCTCCAGGGCGCCGGCGAGCAGGCTTCGCGCGCTGTCATCCAGCCGGGCGCCCGGCGCCAGCCGCCACACCACCACCCCTTCTGCGGCGCCCCCGCCCGGCAGCGGGGCGCACACGAGCGGGGCTGTGCCCAGGCGTCGGACCAGCGGACTCAGCGCGCTGCGCCCATTCGGCTCCAGCAGGCCCAGTTCGCCCCGCCGGATGAAGCGGGCGATCGACGCCGCCTCGGCGCCGACGACCTCGAGGCCTGCCGCCGGCGCCGGTTCGGTTGTGGCAACCAGCAGGCACCGGTCGCCTTCCAGGGCGAGGACCATCATGGCCTCGATCGGGACGAAGCGGCGTATCTGGCCGGCCAAGTCCGGGATCGCCGCGGCGAGGTCTCGATGACGCGCCTCGCGCCAGAGGGCAAGCTGTAGGTCCGCGACCGAGCCCATGACTGTGATATACCACAGCAAGCCGTGAAATCAAGCGGTTCTCTGCCGTGATATTTCACGGCCAGGCCCGCTCAGCCGCGTTTGCAGCCCCCCAGTGCGGTTCGGGCGCCTCAGATCCGCTGGCACGCCGGTTGTTTCAGGTGGGGCGGGCGCCTTCGCCCCCTGGAGGAAGTGGTCATGAGGGGTTTGCGGCGATCTCTGGTCGTGGCGCTCGCGCTTCTGGCTGCCGCGGCGGGCGCGCCGCGGCTGCACGGCGCGGCCCAGATCCGGACCATCCTGAACGTCTCCTACGACCCGACTCGCGAACTCTACAAGGAGTACAACGAGGCCTTCAAGGCCCACTGGCGGGTGGAGACCGGCGAGGCCATCGACATCAGGATGTCCCACGGCGGCGCCGGCAAGCAGGCCCGCGCTGTCATCGATGGCCTCGAGGCCGATGTCGTGACACTTGCGCTCGCCTACGACATCGACGCCATCGCCGAGCGGGCCGGACTGCTCGGCGCCGACTGGCAGAGCCGCCTGCCCAACGGCAGCGCCCCGTACACCTCCACCATCGTCTTTCTGGTGCGCAAGGGCAACCCGTGCGCCATTCACGACTGGGATGACCTGCTCCGCCCGGGGATCGAGGTGATCACCCCGAACCCCAAGACTTCCGGCGGCGCCCGCTGGAACTACCTTGCCGCGTGGGGCTTCGCCCTCAGTCGGGAGATCGGCGACTTCAGCAGGCTCGCCGATCCCTCCGCCGCTGGCGAGGTCGCGGCGGCGCAGCGCAAGGCCCGCGAGTTCGTCACGGCGCTGTATCGCAAGGCGCCCGTCCTGGACACCGGCGCCCGCGGATCGACGACCACCTTCGTGCAGCGCGGGATCGGCGACGTTCTGATCACATGGGAGAACGAGGCCTTCCTCGCGGTGGAGCAGCTCGGGCTCGACAAGTTCGAGATCATCGTCCCTTCGGTCAGCATCCTGGCGCAGCCGCCCGTCGCGGTGATCGACAAGGTGGCCGATCGCCGCGGCACGCGTGACATCGCCGAGGCGTATCTCCAGTATCTGTACTCGCCGGTCGGCCAGCGGCTCGTCGCCCGCCACTTCTATCGCCCGTGCTACCCGGACCAGGCCGACCCGGCCGACCTGCGCCGCTTCCCCGAACTGACGCTCTTCACGGTGGATGAAGTCTTCGGCGGGTGGCGGCAGGCCCAGGAAGACCACTTCAGCGACGGCGCGATCTTCGACCAGATCTACCGCCCCTGACCGCTCGCCCCTGACCCTTCGCCCCCGGCGCCGACCATGACCGCCATCACCCTCCCGCGAATGTTTCACCGCCGCCCCGGGCGCATGCCCGGCGTCGGCCTGACGATCGGGATCACGATCAGCTATCTGAGCTTCATCGTGCTGATCCCGCTGCTGGGGCTTGTCATCCGGGCGATCGACATGCGGTGGGGGCAGTTCTGGGCCACGATCTCCGATGCGCGCGTGCTGTCGTCGTTTGGTCTCAGCATCGGGGGCGCGCTGATCGCCGCAGCCATCAACACCGTCTTCGGCTTCATCGTGGCCTGGGTGCTGGTGCGCTACGCCTTCCCCGGCCGCAGGATCGTCGACGCCCTCGTGGACCTGCCCTTCGCCATGCCGACTGCCGTGTCCGGCATCGCGCTGACGACGCTGTACGCCCGCGGCGGATGGCTCGGCGGGCCGCTGGACGACCTCGGAGTCAAAGCGGCATTCACGCGCCTCGGCGTCATTATCGCGATGATCTTCATCGGCCTTCCCTTCGTCGTGCGCACGCTGCAGCCCGCCCTCGCCGATCTCGAGGCCGAGGTCGAGGAGGCGGCCGCAAGCCTCGGGGCCGGCCGGCTCCAGACGATCCGGCGCGTGACCATCCCGGCCGTCCTGCCGGCGGCGCTGACCGGGTTCGCGCTTGCCTTTGCCCGCGCGGTGGGGGAGTACGGCTCGGTCGTCTTCATCAGCGGCAACATGCCGATGCGCACCGAGATCACGCCCCTGCTGATCATCACCAAGCTCGAGCAGTACGACTACGCCGGCGCCACCGCCATCGCCGTGGTCCTGCTCGCCTTCTCGTTCCTCATGCTGCTTGCCATCAACATCCTTCAACTGTGGAGCGCCTCGCGCGCCCGCTGAGCTCTTGCCATGTCTGCCGCTTCCACCAAGCCCGTCGCCGATCGCCCGTCGCAGGCCGCCGGCTGCCGGGACGCCCCGCTCGTCCGCTGGGCGCTGATCGCGGTCGCGCTGGGCTTCCTGGCCCTGTTCCTGGCGCTTCCGCTGCTGGTGATCTTCGGCGAGGCCTTCCGGGACGGCGCTGCGGCCTATCTCGCGAGCTTCCGCGATCCCGACGCCCTGGCCGCCATCAGGCTCACGCTGCTGGCCGCCGCGATCAGCCTTCCGGTCAACATCGTCTTCGGCGTCTGCGCCGCCTGGGCCATCACCCGCGGCCGCTTCCCGGGACGCGCCCTGCTGGTCACGCTGATCGACCTGCCGTTCGCCGTGTCACCGGTCGTGGCCGGGCTCATCTTCGTGCTGGTCTTCGGGCTGCAGGGCTGGCTGGGGCCCTGGCTGGCCGAGCACGACATCCGGATCATCTTCGCCGTCCCTGGCATCGTGCTCGCCACGCTGTTCGTCACCTTCCCCTTCGTCGCCCGGGAACTGATCCCGCTGATGGAAGCGCAGGGCCAGGAGGAGGAGCAGGCCGCGATGACCCTCGGCGCCGGCGGCTGGACGATCTTCCGGCGCGTGACCCTGCCCAACATCCGCTGGGCCCTGCTCTACGGCGTGATCCTGTGCAACGCCCGCGCCATGGGCGAGTTCGGCGCCGTCTCGGTCGTCTCCGGGCACATCCGTGGCGAGACCAACACGCTCCCCCTGCACATCGAGATCCTGTACAACGAGTACAGCTTCGTCGCCGCCTTCGCCACCGCATCGCTGCTGGCGGCGCTGGCGCTGGTCACGCTCGCGCTCAAGTCCACTCTCGAGTTCTGGCTTCGCTGCCGCTGCCAGCGCGCGGCGACATGGGAGGCGCCCCCGTGAGCATTCAGATCCGCGATGTCAGCAAGACCTTCGGCGCCTTCCGGGCCGTCGATTGCGTGTCGGCCGACATTCTCACCGGCGAACTGGTCGCGCTGCTCGGCCCGTCCGGCTCCGGCAAGACGACGCTGCTGCGGCTCATCGCGGGACTGGAGGATCTGGATCCCGGCGGCGGCTCGATCCGCTACGGCGACGAGGATCTCAGCGCTGCTCCGGTGCGCAAGCGCCGCGTCGGCTTCGTCTTCCAGCACTACGCCCTCTTCCGGCACATGTCCGTGTTCGAGAACGTCGCCTTCGGGCTGCGCATCAGACCCCGGAGCAGGCGGCCTTCCAGGGACGCCATCCGCCGCCGCGTCCACGAACTCCTCTCGCTGGTGCAACTGGATGGCATGGCCAGCCGATTCCCCAGCCAGCTCTCCGGCGGGCAGCGCCAGCGGGTGGCGCTGGCGCGGGCCCTGGCGGTCGAGCCGCGCGTGCTGCTGCTGGATGAGCCCTTCGGCTCCCTGGACGCCACCGTCCGGGCGGAGCTGCGCCGCTGGATCCGCCGCCTGCACGATGAGCTGCGCATCACCAGCGTCTTCGTCACCCACGACCAGGAAGAGGCGCTGGAGATCGCCGACCGCGTGATCGTGATGAACGCCGGCCGCATCGAGCAGATCGGCTCGCCGGCGGAGGTCTACCACGCGCCGCAGACCGAGTTCGTGATGAACTTCCTCGGGCGCGTCAACATCTTCCGCGGCCGGGCCCTGGGGCGCGAGGTCGAGTTCGCCGACATCCGGGTCGCCGCCGATCAGGGCGAGCGCGATGGCGAGGTCCGCGTCTTCATCCGGCCGCACGACTTGGAGTTGTCCGGCCAGCCGCCGGCTGCGGCGAGCCTGTGCGCCACGATCCAGCGCACCAGCGCTGCCGGCGCCATCGCCCGGCTCGACCTGCAACTGGCCGGCGGCACGACGATCTGCGCTGAGATCCCGCAGGAGCGCCTGGCCGCCCTCGGCGCCGGGCCCGGCGAGCGCATCTTCGTGACCCCCCGGCGCGTGCACATCTTCTGAGCCGGGCGGGGCGAGCGACGGCGCGATCCGGCGCCGCAGCGCGGGGCGCGGACGTGCCGGCTGCCGATCCGGTCACCGTGCGGGAAGTCCGGAAGCCGACCACGGCTCGACTTCGGCGCAGATCTCCTCGAGCATCGTCAGCATCATGGCGTCCAGCGACACCATGACCAGCACGGCGCAGAGCATGAAGCCCGCCGTCTCCAGGTTGGACATCGTGTTCGGAAGGAACCGCGACAGTCGCAGGCCCTTCGGGGCGCCGTCTCCCACGAGGTAGTCCACCCGCGCGTGCAGGCTGCGCCGATCCGCCATGCGCACCGCCGAGAAGCCGGGCCCGAACGGCAGGCGCCCCCGTGTTGCAAACTGCACCAGCAACTGGGCGTACCGGTGCTGCGACCGGCAGCCGAAGGCGGCGATCTGATCGCACGCCATCTCGCGCAGCACGCGCACCCGCCCGGCGACCATCCAGTACAGCGGGTTCCACCAGAGCAGCCCCCCTACGAGCTGCACCAGAAGCTCCGCCAGGCAGTCTCGCCGCGCAATGTGCGCAAGCTCGTGGCGAAGCACGAGTTGCAACTCGAGCTCGTCGGCCTGCTCCATCGACGCCGGCAGGATCACCGCCGGATCCAGAATGCCCGTGGCCATCGGCGAGGCGCAGCGCCCGCTCACGATGATCGTCGGCATCGTCCGCAGCCCCATCTCCCCGGCGCATCGCCACGCCACGGCCAGCACGCGGGCTTGCGGCGCGCGGGCGTCCGCCCCGAGGCGCAGCTTCACGACCTGCAGCCAGCCCAGCGTCAGGCGCAGCGCCAGCGCCGACAGACCAAGGCCCCACAGCAGCGCCAGGCCGCGCAGCATCCGCCCGGTCGTGACCGAGTCGCCGACCCAGCCCGTTCCGATCACCGCCCGCAGCGCCACGCCGAACAGCAGCACCGCCCCGACTCCGCCCAGGCTCAGCAGCAGCACGAAGTGCCGGTCGGCGGGGAGATCGCGCCGGCTCCATCGCACCGCGAGCATCGCGCTGCCCAGCAGCCCGGTGATGATCGCCACGCCCGCCAGATTCGGCAGCAAAGCCCGCAACAGGTCCATCAGGTCGAGATCATGCACTTGGCGGTTCCTTCTGTGCGTCCAGCAGGCGCCGGATCTGCTCCAGTTCCTCCTCCGACGGCCTCGATCTGGGGTCGGTCAGATGCATCGCCAGCGCCGCGGCCAGCGAGCCGCCGTGGAACACATCCAGCACCCGCTGCAGGGCCTTGCGTCCCGCCCGGTCGCGGCTGGAGGCGGGGCGGTACACCGCCGCCCGTCCGGCAAGCGACCTGCGCGCCAGCCCCTTCTTCGTGAGGATGCCCAGCATCGTCCGGACGGCGTTGGCCGATGGCGGGTCCGGCAGCCGCGCGCGCACCTCGGCGACCGTGGCGCGCTCCAGCAAGTACAGCACATCCATGATCTGCCGCTCGCGCATGCTCAGTTCGTGATCGTGCACCGGGGACATGGCGCCCTCCCTGCCAGAGCCTGACCGCCAAATATCTGGCGTCTGGGCGGCTCTGTCAAGGCCCGCTGGCCACAAAACGCCAAATTTATGGCGCATCGGCCGCACAGGCCGCCGCCCCGGGGCTCCGCCCGAGCTTGCCACGATCCAGCCGGCGCCGGCGCGCCAGCCGCGGCGGCCTCAAGACCGACGAGCCGGTACAACCCGCCTCAGCACCCGACATCCGACTGCAGGCTGTTGATCATCTGTCGGATCTTGGTGTCGTACGCCGGGCTCAGCGAGTTCTCCGGAAGGTCCAGGTGCGACTCGGTGGCCGCGAAAAGCCCGCACCATTGGCCCTTTTCCGCGTTGTCGGCCGGCTGCGGCGGGCTGTTGGGGTCGTACTGCTCCTCGATCGCATCGATCACGACCTCCGGATCCGATGCGTCTCCGATGAGTTCCGAGCAGTCCCCATCGAGCACCTCGAGGATCTCACACAGGAAATCAATCAGCTTGTCCAGCCATTGCATAACGGTCCTCCACGTGCGCCCCGGACCCACGATGGGTCTTGCTTCCACAGAGGTCTTACCGGTATCCTGAACGTGTGAACATGGCCGACGCTGCCACAATCCTCTCGCTGGCCTTCGAGAATCGCGAAGGGATCAGGCGGATTGCCCGGCGATACCTCTCATCCGAGGCCCGCCGGGTCTACGACTCCGAGGACCTGGCGGCGACGGTGTACCGCCGGATCCTCGAATCCGGCGTCGAGTCCGCGACCGAGGCCCAGACCTGGGAGTTCATCCGGGTCGTCGCCACCCACGCCGCCATCGACCGGACGGCCCTGGAGTTCGTCCGGCGTCGTCCCAGGCCCGGGGCCAGGCCGGACGCCGAGCCGGCGCCCTCCCTGACCGCGGTCTTGAGCGAACTGCCGGATCGGGAACAGCAGCAGATCGTCGCCCTCCGGGCCCGCGCGGTCCCCTTCAAGGTGATCGCGGAGGTTCTGGGAACCCCCGAGCGGACGGTCTTCCGCCGCTGGCAGGATGCGCGCGAGTTCCTGGCCGCAAGGGGGTACGACCTTGTCGAGTGAACTCGCCCAGGCCTTTGCCGCGACCGTGGCGCCCTTCCTGCCCGGTGAGGAGATCGGCGATCGGTACCGGCTGGACGAGATCGTCGGTGTCGGGGCTCATTCCACGGTGTATCGGGCGCTTGACCAGCGCCTGAGCTTCGATGGCTGCCCCGCCTGGGTCGCGCTCAAGATCTGCCGGGAACCGATGGCCGCCTATGAGTTCGAGCGCGTGCGCCGGATCGATCATCCGAACGTCGTTGCGCTCCGAGATCGGGGGGTTCATCGGGGCATTCATTACCTCGTTTCCGACTTCATCGACGGCGATGATCTCGCCGGGGTCACCTTCACCGAGCCGAAGGCTGCAGCGCGGCTCATGGCCGCGGTCTGCCGCGGCGTCGCAGCCGCCCACGCGCGCGGCGTCACCCACGGGGATCTCAAGCCGGCCAACCTGCTTCGCGGTCCGGCCGGCCCGGTGATCGCAGACTTCGGCGGGGGCCGCACCGACGAATACGCCCCGCCCGAGGGCGGCGACCCGACACCGGCCGCCGACATCTGGAGCCTTGGGCGCGTCTTCGCGGAGATGCTCCCCGGCGCGCCGCCGCCGGTCCGTCGCATCATCGAGCGGGCCAGTTCGGCCGATCCGGACGACCGTCCCAGCGCCACCGAACTGGCCGGAGACTTCGAGGCCTGGCTGGAGTGCCGTCCGATCCGGTGGCAGAACCCCTCACCGGTGTTCCGGCTCTCTCTCTGGGGCCGGCGCGCCCCGTTTCAGGCCGCGACCATCCTGCTGGGGCTGCTCCTGGCGTTCGGCGCCGGGGCCGGCTGGCAGTGGATGGAAGCCGAAGCCCAGCGCCGCGCCGAAGCGCAGACCAGGGAGTTGAAAGCTGACCTCCGCGGCCCGCTTGAACCCGTGATCAAGGGCTTCGCCGCCCTTCGCCGGTTCGTGGGAACGCCGCGAGAGGCTGGCGGGATTCCGGCCCAGGGCGCTGCGGACGAGCCGCAAGCGACAGGTTCGGCAGCCATGACCGCCGAAGCCGCCCCGGGCGAGACGCCGACGTCGCTCGATCTCCCCCCAAAGTAACAAATTTTCGATCGCATCGCACAGATTGCGGCAGCCGGGGCGCCCTCTGCCCGTTCATTGATGTGGACCTTCTCCGGGTCCCGCCCCGTCCGGCGCCCCACATGCTTCGGACGGGGATTCCAAGGCGCGGGAGCGCGTAGGGGGACGCTCCTGACTGCCTCCTCGGCCGTCTCGCCAGACCAGGCGCGACGGCCCTTCCGGGAAGGGCGCAGAAGACGGGCGGAGGGGTAAAACCCCGTCCGCCCGCCATAGGGGGAATGAGAAACTCCAAACTACCGAATCCTGAGCCCGCCGTCAACTCCGCCCCGACATCGGGGGTCAAACGCGCCGGAGCTTGCCCATCCCGCCCGCAGCTCCCTCCCAGGAGTCCCTGCCGGAACCCAAACAAGACGCCGCAAGCCGGCGAGATCGAGGGAGCGGCGCCGGGCCTCATCCGAGCAGGCGCTGCCGCAGCGCTTCCAGCGAGTCCGCATCCTGCGGCTGCTTGTCCCGGCGCCAGCGCAGGATCCTCGGAAACCGCACGGCCAGCCCGCACTTGTGCCGCTTGGACTCGCGCACATCCTCGAAGCCCAGTTCGAAGACGTGCTTCGCCTCGACGTGGCGGACCGGCCCCGTTCGGCGCACCGTGTGGGCCCGGATCCAGCGGTCCAGCGTCTCGATTTCCTCCTGCGTGAGGCCGGAATAGGCCTTGGCGAAGACGACCAGTTCACGCCGGTCCTCGGCGTCCCGGTCGTCCCAGAGCGCGAAAGTCATGTCCGAGTGCAGCCCGGCGCGCCGCCCGCTGCCCGGCTGCGCGGCGATCAGCACCGCGTCAACCGTCAGCGGGTCCACCTTCCACTTCCACCAGCCGGGCTCGTTGCCGGGCCTGGTGCGTCCGACGCCGTAGGGAGAAGCCCGCGCCTTGAGCATGACGCCCTCGACAGCGCGATCCCTGGCTTCCGCCCGCTGCGACGCAAGCTCGTCCCACGACGCCGCCTCGATCCGCGCCGACAGCCGGAAGCCCTCCCCGGCCGACGCGAGCAGCTTCTCCAGCATCCCCCGCCGCGCCTCGAGCGGCTGCGCCCGCACATCCTCCCCGCCAACCTCCAGCGCGTCGTACGCCATGAAGATGACCCGATCCTGATCGAACAGCCCCGGCTGGGCCGCCTTCGCCGCCGTCCGGTTCAGCCGGCGCTGCAGGGCCGAAAACGGCGCCGGCCGATCGCCCTGCCACACCAGAACCTCGCCATCCAGCACCGTGCCATCCGGCAGCGCCCGGGCGGCCGATGCAATCTCCGGGAACTGCTCCGTCACCAGTTCCTCGCCGCGCGACCAGATCCAGCATTGGCCGGCGCGCCGGATCACCTGCGCTCGCACGCCGTCCCACTTCCATTCCGCGGACCACTCGGCGATGTCGCCGAGTGTCTGCGGCGGGTCGTTGAGCTGATGGGCCAGGAAGAAGGGATACGGGCGTGACGCATCCTGCGCGCCGGACTCCGCCGCGATCACCTGCTCGAAGGCCTCTGCAGTGGGGGAGATCGTCCCTGCGATCCGATGCGCCATGGCGGCCGGCTCGACGCCCGCAACCCGCGCCAGCGCCCGCGCCACCATCCGCTTCTGCACGCCCACCCGGAACGCGCCGCGCACCAGCTTGTGGTAGATGAAGCGTTCATCGGCGTCGAACGCCCGCCATGCGCTGGTCAGGATCCGGCGCCGCTCCTGCTCGCCGGCTCCCGCCAGCGGCAGCACGCGATCGCGCATCACCACCGACAGCGGCTCATCGCGGGCTTCGCCGGCCTCCGGCAGCAGCAGCGCGACCGTCTCGGCCATGTCGCCGACAGCGCTGTAACACTCTGCAACCAGCCATTCCGGCACGCCGGCCACCTCCACCGCCAGATCATGCAGCGCCCGGGTGCTCGCCGATCCCTTCGGCCGCTGCCCCGCCAGCAGCGCCAGGGCCCACGCGGCGTCCGCCGCCGGCGTCTCCCGGAAGTACGCCTCCAGAAGCTCGATCTTCTCCGACGTCGAGTTCGTGGCGTCCAGATCCAGGTACAGCCGCGTGAAGCGCCGCATTACTCGCGCTCCTCCGCGATGTCGTCCTCGCTCTCGCCGGCGTCGTCGGCGCCGTCGCCTTCGCCGCCGTTCTGCCGTGCCCCATCCCGCTCGGCGTTCTCCTCATCCCGGTATCGCGTCGGCGCCACGAACGTCTCGTATCCCTGTTCCCCAAGCCAGCGCGCAAACTGCGACGCGTACCCGTGCGTCACCCCGATGCGCGACGCCCCCGTCGCCTTCACCGCCCCGATTAACCCGTCCCAGTCCGCGTGGTCGCTGAGGACAAACCCCCGGTCCAGCGACTGCCACCGGCGCCTGCCGCGGATCCTCATCCACCCGCTCACCATCGCGGCCCGCACGCCCTCCGGACCCACGAACCTGCGGATCCACGGCGACCCCGCGGCAGCCGGCGGCGCCACGATCACGCCGCCGGCGCGCAGCGCGCGCGCATTGTCGGCATTCGCGTGCAGCGTCTCCGGCAGCGCGATCCCCGCCGCCCGGTACACCTCGCACATCCCCAGCACGGCGCCGTGCGCGCCGATCGGGCCGATTGACGGATCCAGCCCCGCCAGCACCCGCTGCGCCTTGCCCAGGGCGTACGCCAGCAGGATCGTCGTCCGTCCTGCCGCGGCGTTCCGCCGCCACCACTCGTTGATGGACGCGACCACCTCGGCCTGATCCGGCCAGCGGAACACCGGCAGCCCGAATGTGCTCTCCGTCAGGAACACGTCGCAGGCCGCCGCCTCGAACGCCTCGCACGTCGGGTCCGGATCAACCTTGTAGTCCCCGCTGATCACCCAGCGCGGCGAGCCGGGCGCCTCCAGCACGACCTGCGCCGACCCCAGCAGGTGGCCCGCCGGGCGCAGCGACACCATCACATCGCCGATGCGCCGGGTTTCCCCCCACGCCAGCCCCTCAATCGACGCCGAAACGCCCACCCGCGCCCGCAAGGGCCCGACGCCGCTGGCGCTGGTCAGATACGCCCCGCACCCCGGCGCGGCGTGATCGCTGTGGGCGTGCGTCACGATGGCCCGAGGCGCCGGCGCCCAGGGATCAATGAACGCGACGGCCGGGGGGCAGTAGAGCCCGCGATCAGTTGTCACAACCAGATCAGCCACGCCTGATTGAATGCGGCTCACATCAACGCCAGCGCAATCCCCGCCCGCACGCTCCAGCACACCGTCCGCACCCAGTTCCCGGCCACCAGCCGGCGCACGAGCGCTTCGTCACGTCCGCCCAGCAGCCTCCGGTGACACGGAACCTGAACCAGAGCAGTGGAAAGCCAGATCACAACGAGCAGCCCCAGCCCGGCGAGCGCAAGCGTCTGCTCACTGCCCTCCAGCAGCGCAACGAGCGCGCACGCTGTCGCGAGTTCCACCAGCATCGCCGGCCCCACGACCAGCGTCGTGAGCCGCTGGTGCCGCTCGCAGTACGGCCCGAGCCCGTCGCTGCCGACGCCCGCAAACAGCGGGTAATGCACCACCTGCACGAACCAGATCAGCCCGGTCATGAAGACTGTGGCCAGGGCGTGCAGCGCCAGGATGATCTCAACGCCCGCCACGAGTCACACCGCCGCGCACGCCATCTGCACGTAGTCCGGGCGATCGGCCACGGACTCGTGCCGAAACGCGCTGATGATCGATCCATCGCGCACCAGGAATGCCCCCGGCATCTGGAACCCGTCGCCGACGAGCTTTCCGACAGTGTGCCCGCGCAGCGTGGCGAGGAACCCGCGCCACCAGGCTTTCGGGCCCAGAAGCTGCAGCAGCCCGCCGCGCCGAAGCTCGAACGCCCGGTACAGCACACGCTCCGGATCGCTGATGGTCGCGACGCCGGCAAGCCCGTGCCGCTCGAGCAGCCCGTCCAGCGATCCGGGCGGCCCCATGTGCACGAGCACGAGCTGCGCGCCCTTCTCGATTGCCGCCCGCCGCCGGCCAATGTCCACAATCGCCTCGCGGCAGAAGGTACATCCGCTATGTCGGAGGAAGATGACGAGCGCCGGCCGGACCTGCGAGAGTTCGAGAAGGCTCTTTCCGGCTGATGTCTGCACATGCGCCATCGCATCTCGGGCCGGCAGCGTCGCGGCGTCCGGCGCCGGGGCGTCACGGTTGTACGCCGCGTCCCACAGGATCAGACCAAACGGAATCCACCAGATCAGGTCATTGGTGACGATCGTCAGTCCGAACGCCCACGGCAGCGTCCCGTCCATCGCCGCCCCGATGAACCCGATCGGCCCGAAGATCTTGCCGAGCAGCCCGACGAGTGTGATCGGCCAGTGCCGGCGCGGATCGCCCGCCGCGATCAGATACCCGATCCCGTACACGCCGACGATCATGCCGACGCACTGCCAGATCTGCGGATACCGCGGCAGATCCAGCCCGGCGAGATTGAACGCCAGATTCGGCGCCAGCACCACGGCCGCGCCCCAGAGCAGGTTGTACGCGCCCGCGAGCAGAAGCGTCATCCGGGCCCAGCGCGGCGCTGTGCTCACCGGGCCGCCCTCGACTGCACGGCCGACAACCCGCCATCCACCCCGATCACCTGCCCGGTGATCCAACTCGACTCCGGGCTGATCAGCCATTCGATGACGCGCGCGATCTCATCGGGCTCGCCGATGCGCCCCAGCGGGTGCATCGCCCTGGAGGCCGCCAGCGCCGTCTCGTTGCCGGTGATGCCCTTTGCCATCGGAGAGTCCACAAGCCCGGGCGCAACCGCGTTGACGCGGATCGACCGGGCAGCGTACGAGGCCGCCGCCGCCCGCGTGAGGCCCTCGACGCCCGCCTTCGCCGCGGCGATCGCTTCGTGGTTCGTCAGCCCGTAGCGGGCCGCCGCCGAAGACATCAGCACAATCGAGCCGCCCCCGCCGCGCATCGCCCTCGACGCCGCCCGCACCGTCGCGAACGCCGTGACCAGGTTCTGGCTGATCGTGTCGTGCAGGTCCGCTTCACTGGTGAGGTGGGCCGGCTTCAGCAGGATCGAGCCTGCGAGGTTCACCGCGGCGTCGATCTCACCGGCCTGCTCGAACAGATCGGCCATCTGCTCGAAGCTGGAGGCGTCCGCCCGGACAAAGCGGGCGTCGACCTCGTCCGCCAGGGTCTGGAGACGGTCGGCGTCGCGCGCCGCCAGCGTCAGGCGGGTCTTGCCCGCCAGCCGGCGCGTCAGAGCGCTGCCGACGCCGCCGGTGGCCCCGATGATGACACATGAAGAGGGGAACTGAGCCATGGGAAGCGGTTCGGCGCCGCCGCTGGCCGGATGCAGACGCTTTCATCCACGAGCGGCCCTGTTGCGGTACGCTGTCGAGATGCTCGAGCCCATCTTCGGCAGCGAGTTCGCCGCTCCGGACGCGTGGTGGCAGGGGCCGGCCCGGCTGGTCCTGGCCGTCGCCGTCGGCGCGCTCGCAGGCTTCGAGCGGGAGATCCGCGGCCGGGCTGCGGGTCTGCGCACCCACATGATGATCGCCCTCGGCTCTGCCGGCTTTGCCCTCATCGCCATGGAGATGCTCGCATGGCTCCAGGGCCAGGGCGTGACCAGCGCCGGTGAGCCCGCGCGCATCATCGCCGCCATTGTCGGCGGCATCGGCTTCCTGGGGGCCGGCGCCATCATCCAGGCCGGTCCGAAGATTCGCGGGCTGACGACCGCGGCGGGCATGTGGGTGATCGCCTCCGCCGGCGCCGCCGTCGGTGTCGGGCTCATCTGGCTCGGTGTCGTGATCGGCGCGCTGGCGCTGCTGGTGCTGGCCGGGACCGGCTTCGAGGAGGCCGCCCGCGAAGTCGCCGACAACCACGGCGTCACACCAGACGAGCAAGACGCCGAATAAGTCACGCACGCCTCGTTGTTATGATCCAAGATGGCCGAAGACACGCGACGCATCCGGCGCGAGAAGAAGACGATCGCCGTCATGATCGACATGTACTGCCGCGCCCACCACGAGGGCGACGGGCTGTGCGAAACCTGCGCCGGGCTGCACGACTACGCCATGCAGCGGATCGACAAGTGCCCGTTCTGGCTGGCCAAGCCCACCTGCGCCAACTGCCCGATCCACTGCTACAAGAAGGACAAGCGCGAGGAAGTCAAGACCGTGATGCGCTATTCGGGCCCGCGCATGGCCCTGCGCCACCCCATCCTCGCGGTGCTGCACAAACTCGACGGTCGCCGGGTCGTCGAACTGCCACCCAGGCGCACGGCCCGCTGACGGGCCGCGCCCCGAAAGACCCGACCCGCCGCTCCGAAGAACCTCGTACAATCCCGGCGCCAGCGGCCCGGAAGCCGCGGCATCTGCAGGGGGCCTCCCATGACCGCACAGACCCGATCCGCTCGTTTCCGCTCGCCGACCCGGCGCGGCTCGTTCCTCGTTGGCTGCCTCGGCGTGCTGGCGGGGCTGATCGTGCTGCTCGTGATCGGCGGATACATCGCGTACAAGAAGCTGCCGCCCTACCTCGCCGAGCAGGCCCGTCAGGCGGCCACCCAGGTGATCAACGACTCGAACCTCTCCGCAGAGCAGAAGCAGGGCATCATCGCCCACATCGACGAGGTCACCGATGACTTCAAGGCCGGCAAGATCAGCTACGAAGAACTGTTCAAAGTCGGTGAGGCTCTCGCCCAGAGCCCGCTGATTCCCCTTGGCGCCGCCTACGCCACCTACAAGACCTATATCGAACCCTCCGGGCTGACCCCCGAGGAGAAGGCCAACGCCCAGCTTCAGATGCAGCGCCTGGCCCGCGGCGTGATCGAAGAGTCCATCCCGCTGACCGAGGTCGAGGACGCCATCGACCAGATCGCCATGCGCACCGGCGAGCACAACTGGCAGTTCAAGGACCCCGATCTGGTCACCGAGGCCGACCTGCGCGAAATGATCGCCAAGGTCACCGCCAAGGCGGACGCCGCCCAGATCCCGGTCGAGCCCTACGAGGTCGACATCGCCGCCGAGGTGGGCAAGGCCATCAACGAGGCGCTGGGTCGCGAGGTGGTCGAAGCGCCCGCGCCCGAAGCCCTGCCGGCGCCGGTCGAGGGCCCATCCGAGCCGCTGCCTGCGCCGCCGGGCGAAGCGCCTCCTCCCGGCGAAGCGCCCCCGGGCGGCGGCTGATCGGGTATCCCCCACTCCGCGGCCATGGGTACCCCTCACTCCGTGGGGGGTCTTCGAGCCGCCAGCCGCCTACTCGTCTCGACCCTCCCGCCGGTCCTCCTCGAAGCGCTGGCGCGCCCGGCGCTTTGCAGCGAACAGACCCGACTCGCCTTCCTGAGCGTCGGACGCCTCCGGGGTCGCCGGCGCCTGCCCTGCATCCGCCGGCCGTCCCTCGCGCTTCTGCCGAATCTCGCTGATGATCCGCTCACGCCGCTGCTGCTGGGCCGACTCCTTGAGCTGCCGCGCCTCCTCGGCGCCCAGCGCCGGCCGGTCGCCGAGCGTCTTGCGCAGCTCGGCCGCGGCGCTGCCCCTTGCCTCGCCCACCCGCGAGAGCGTCGCCTGCGCCAGCCCGCCGCGCTTTGCCTGATCGCGCACCGAAGCGGCAATCGCGCCCCAGCCCCCGCCGTAGCGTGAACTGGTGAAGCGGTCCCACGCCACCCGCCGCCCGCCGACATCCAGCAGGAAGATCGCCAGCGTCCACAGCACGAGCGTCCGCCAGATCGGCGTGCGGGCCCGTGTCGGCTCGATGTCGGATCGATCCCAGATCGCCCTCGGATCCACTGCGTCGAGATCGAGCACGGCGCCGCCCGTCGCCGCGGCGATCCGCTCCAGCAGGTCCGTATTCGACGACAGCGAGCCGAACTCCAGCCCCACGCGCGCCGTCGCCCCGCCGACCGTTGGTGTCAGCGGCGTTCCGCCGAGGCTCGGGCGCGCCAGCGCGACGTACACGCCGCTGCCCGCGGCAGGGACAGCCCCCTCGTACATCCCCGGTCCGACCTGCACCAGCGACGTCTCCACCGGGTCCCCATCGGGGCGGTACACCGTCACCGCGACATCCAGCAGGTCCCGCGGCCGCCCCTGCTCATCGGTCGACTCGTAGCTGATGCGCACCTGCTCGTCGGTGACATCGAGGGCAAGGTCCGCCCCGCCTGGGTCCGCCGCCCGTCCGATCACGCGCACAAGTTGCGTCCAGAACCGCTGATACCCGCTCCACTCCAGCCACAACGCCGCCCAGTCGTGCGCGTCCGATGTAAACGCCGCAACCTGCCCCAGCCCGACCGTCCAGTGCGCCAGCAGCGGCTCGCCCTCCGGCGTGCGCATTGCCAGCGCAATCAGCGGATCCTCGCGCTCGGCCGTCAGCGTCACCCCGAGCAGCGGCGGGGGGTCGCCCAGCCCGCTCGTCAAGGGCGACCCGCTCGCCGTCACCACCGGATCGAACGCTCCTTCGCGCACCATCGGCGACCGCGCCACCCGCACCGCCCGCACGAACACCCGCGGCAGCACGTTCGGGTTGATGACGCGGTAGAAGACGCCGTCGCCGCCGGCGGCGACCCGGTCCAGCGTCTCGACATCCGCGCCGTCGCCGACGCCGATCGTCGAGATCCGGATGCCATCGGCCTGCATCTGCTGCGCCAGGCGCGGCAGCATCTCCGCGTTCATCGAGCGCCCATCCGACAGCACGATCACGTGCTTGACGCGGGCGTCGACGCCCTGCAGCGCTTCGCGGGCCTGCTCCAGCGCCGGACCGAGGTTCGTCCCGCCGCCGGGACGAATGCCGCGGATGCGCGCCTGAAGCTCCTCCGGATCGTCATTCGGCGCCAGCGGCGCCACCGTGTACGGCGCGTTGCTGAAGCCGATCACGCCGACCAGATCGGTCGAGTCCAGCGTCGCCACCGCCATCGCCGCCGCCTCGTTGGCGATCTCCTGCTGGCTGCGCGACGAGCCCAGCACCGGCCGCCCCATGCTGCCGGAGGTGTCCAGCACCAGCACGATCGCCGCCTGCGCCTGCATCAGGCGCGATGGCAGATCGAGCCGCACCGGCAGGATCGCCTCCAGGTCCGACCCGCGCCACCCCCCGGCGCCGAACGAGTCCGGCCCGCCGATCATCACCAGCCCGCCGCCCAGATCCTGCACGTAGCGCACCAGCAGTTCCTGGAACGCGAAGGGCACGGCGTCCGCCGGCACATCCTGGAGCAGCACGATGTCGTACGCCTGCAGGTCGAGCAGGTTGTCCGGAACGCCGAGTGGCGCAACAAGCTGCGTGCGCACGCCGCTGCGCTCCAGCGCCCGGGCCAGCGTCGCGCCCGGGCCCGCCGGCGCTCCCTCGCCGACGCCGTCGACGATCAGCGCTGAGCCGGCGCCCGGCGTCAGCGTCACCGCCTCGGCCGTGTTGTTCTCCAGCGAGGTATCGCCGACCGGCTCGCCCGCCCGCTGCTCGGGCTCGAAGACCGCCTGGAACCGGTGCACCCGCCCTTCGCCGAGATTGACATCAACGAGTTCGAGCGTGCGCCCCGGCGCAAGTTCCACCGGGCGCGACATCGCCCCGTCCGGCCCGATCGGCGCCGGTTCGCCATCGGCGAGGATGCGCAGCGTCCCGCGCGCGCTGGTCGTTGACCGCAGGCCGATGCGCAGCGTCACGGCCGACTCTGCCGGCGCCCGCGTCGGGGCGTCCACGAACTCGACGAGCACCTCCCGCGGCTCGTCGTACTGCACCGGCGCCACATCGATCGGGATCGCCCCGCGCGATCCTTCGCCCAGCGCGCGCGCCGCGGACACATCCAGCGCGGCGTCCAGCGCGTCGCCGCGTGTCTGGGCCCCGTCGCTCATCAGCACGATCCGCCCGGTCGCGGTGGGGGGGATCATCGCCGCGGCCGTCCGCAGCGCCCCGGCGAGGTCCGAGCCGTCGCGCATCTGCAGGTCGATGGCCCGCCCGGTCGGGTCCGCCCGCGTCGGCGTGGCCACCGCCCCCGCCTGCCCGTCGAAGACGACCACGCCCAGCAGATCATCCGGCCCGCGCCCCTCATTCAGCCGCTCGATCAGCGCTTCTGCGCGCTCGATCGCGCTCATGCGCCGCCCCGTCTCCTCGTCCACCGCGCTGCCGAACCGGCGCACCGAGCCCGAGATGTCGATTACAGCCACGACCGCCACGTCGCTGGTCTCCCGCACGCGGCTGGCCCCCGCCAGCAGGATCGCCAGCAGCGCGATCAGCCCCGCCCGCACCAGCGCAATCGCTCCCCGGCGCACCGGCGTCGCGGACGGAAACGCCCGTAGCGCCACCGCCGCGGCCGGAATCGCCAGCAGCGCCACCAGCAGCCACCTGGGATCGTCGAGCGTCAGACCCATCGCGGAAGGATACGAGGCCGGCCGCGCAGGTGGCCCAGCCATCTCGCCTGTGCGACACTTGCTCCCGATGCGCAGCCGGTGCGCAGCTCACTACCGCTCTTGCGAGATGCGCGCAAGCTCGCCCAGCGTCCGCTCCGCAGCCCCGCTGTCAATCGCCGCCCGCGCCATGCCCATCCCCGCCCCGATGTCCGCCGCTGCCCCCGCGACCATCAGCGCCGCCCCCGCGTTCAGCTCCACGATGTCCCGCGCCGGTCCCTCCCGCCCCGCAAGCACCGCGCGGATCAGCTCCGCAGCGCCATCGAGTGTGCTCGCCTTCAGATCATCCAGCGACGCCCGCGGCACGCCCAGGTCCGCCGCGTCGAACTGCTCGATCCGCACCGAGCCCCCCTCCACGTGCGCGATCTTCGTCGGCCCGGTCGTCGAGATCTCATCCATCCCATCCAGCCCGTGCACGACCATCGCGCGCTCGGCGCCCAGCCGCGCCAGCGCCTCGGCCTCCAGATCGACCAGGTCCGGCTGGTAGATGCCGATGAGCTGGCGCGAGGCCCGCGCCGGGTTCGTCAGCGGCCCCAGGATGTTGAACAGCGTCGGGAAGCCCAGCGCCTTGCGCGTCGGCGCCGCGTGCTTCGCCGCCGGATGGTGGTGGATGGCAAAGCAGAAGCACACGCCCACCTCGCGCAGGCACCGCGCCTGCGCCTCGGGCGGGGCGTCCACATTCACGCCAAGCTGTCCGAGCACTTCCGCCGACCCGCGCCCGCTGCGGCTGCGATTGCCGTGCTTGGCCACCAGTACCTTCCGCGGCGCCGCCGCGGCCACCACCAGCGCCACCGCCGTGGAGATGTTGAACGTCTTCGGCGCTCCGCCGGTGCCGCAGGTGTCGATGACCACTGCGCCATCGGGCGCTTCGCACTCCACCGCCGTCACGTGCCGGCGCATCACCCGAGCGGCCCCGACCAGTTCATCCACCGTCGCCCCGCGCTGCTGGATCAACGTCAAGAGCGCCGCGATCTGCGACTCGGACAGGGCCCCGGAGAGCAACTGCTCGAACACCGCCTCCGCCTCGGCCTCGCTGAGCGAGCGTCCGGCGAGCAGGTCCGAAAGCGTGCGGGTGATCTCCATCGGCGGTCAGGATATCGGCCAGGGCGCGCCGCCGGTGAACGGGTTCGACGAATGAAGAAGCCCCAATCCGGCGCCCGAGGCCGCGTTTCCAGCGTCCGCTCGCCGGCGCCGTGCCTGGCGGCCGCCGCGGCGTCACGTTCGGCGGACCTTTTTCACCCGTCAAACGTACAATCAGGTATGCCGCAGCCTGATGCGCACCATGCTCCACCGCAGACACGCCGCGCTGCGGCGCGCGTCGCCCGCCGGGCGCTGCTGCGCGACATGCTGCGCTACGCCCCGCGCGGGCTGGTCATCGGCGCGATCGCCGGCGCGGCGGGACTGGCCGCCTCGCGCCTCGCCGGATTCGACGAGCCTGCGCTGGCGATCGCAGTCGCCGGCCCCGGCCTCGGCGCCGTTGCCGGGCTCGGGCTCGCCGTGGCGCGCCGCTGGAACCCCGCCCGCGCAGCCGGCGAGATCGACCGGCGGCTTGGCCTGCGCGACCGCCTCTCGTCGGCGCTCAATCTTGCCTCCAGTTCCGACCCGTTTGCACGACTGGCTGTCGCCGACGCCGAGCGCATTGCCGGCGCGGTGCGCGCCGGCGAGGTGGCGCCGATTCGGCGCGACTGGTCCTGGGCCCTGTGGCCGGTCGCCGGCGCCGCCCTCCTGGCCGCCTGGCTCTGGATCCCGGCCATGGCGTGGGCGCCGGAGCGTCCGGCTGTTGCCGCGGCGCCCGCCGCCGCCAGCGCTGTCAGCGAGGCCCGGCAGGCGGTTGCCCCGCTCCAGGAAGCCGCGCCCGACCCGGCCGTCGCCGCCGAGCTCGAGCGGCTGGATGCCATCGAGCGAGAGCTTGCCGAAGGTCGCCTCGACCCTGCCGACGGTCGCATGGAAGCCGCCGACACGCTCGACCGGCTCGCCGATCGCTTCGCGCGGGAGGCCGAGCGCCAGCAGCAGGAGGCTGACGCCCTCCGCCAGCGCCTGGCCGAGCTGCCGGACCAGCTCCCGGAGGACGGTCCGCCCTCGCCCATCGCCGAGGCGCTGCGCGAAGGCGACCTTGAGCGCGCTGCCGACCTTGCCCGCAGCCTGCTCGACGAAGCCCCGCGTCTGACGCCCGAAGAGCGTCAGGCCCTCGCCAGCGATCTGGACGAACTTGCGCGCATGCTCGATGAAGCCGCGCGCCAGGCGGAACTCGACAGCGCCGAAGACCAGCCCGCCGCCGGCGAATCGCAACTGGCGCCGGAAGCCCCCGCGCCCGAGCCGCCCGGCGCCGACGCGTCCGTTGAACAACCCGAAGAAGCGACCCCCCAGGCGCCGCAGGCGCCGGACCAGCAGATCCCCCCGATCCCGCCGCAGCCCGAAGGCTCGCCCGATGCGCCGGACGCCTCTGCCCCGCAGGCGCCAGCCGAGCCGCCGTCAACCGGGCCCGAGTCATATCCCCTGCGCGATCTCAGCGAGGCGGCCCGCGAGGCCGCCGAGGAGCTTCGTCAACCGCCCGAGTCCCCGGAACAGCCGCCGGCGCCGCCCGATCAGCCCGAGTCGGGCGCCGAGCAGCAGCCACAGCAGCAGCCTGGCCAGGCCCCACCGGAGGGCCAGCAGGCGCCGCAGCAGCCCGGTCAGCAGCAGGCCCCGCAGCAACCACAGCAACCGGGCGAGCCGCGCCCCGGAGAGCGCCAACCGCGGCCCGGCCAGCCGGGCGCCGAGCCGGCGCCCCAGCCCGGCCAGCAGCCCCAGCCGCAGCCGGCCCAGCCGGGTCAGCAGGCGCCACCGGACCAGCCGGATCAGGGGCAGCCGGGCCAGCAAACGCCCGAGCAGGGTCAGCCTCAGCCCCGACCCCAGCCCGGCGCCCAGCCAACCGAGCCCGAGCCCGGTCAGGGTCAGCCCGGACCGGTTCCTGGCGAGCCGCAACCCGGCCAGCCCGGCGCTGAGCAGCCCACGCCGGGTCAGCCAGAGTCCCCCCAGCCGCGTCCCGGCCAGCCCGAGCCCGGCGCCGATCAGCAGCCCGGCTCACAGCCCCAGCCTGGCGCAGAGCCGGCAGGCGAGCCGCGGCCCGGCGCCGCGGAACAGCAGCCTGCGCAGCGCGAAGGCGCGACGCCGGACCAGCCGCCACAGTCCGGCGATGGTGGGGCCCAGTCCGAGCCGCGCGGCTTGGAGCGATTCGCCGAGCGCTTGCGGCGCGCTGCCGAGCAGCGCGACCAGGCCCGGCAGTCCCAGGAGCAGGCCGAGGATCTCCGCCAGCGGGCCCGCGACATGCTCGATCAGATGTCGCCCGAGGAGCGCCAGCGCCTGCTGGACCGCTGGGCCGGCGCCGGCGACCAGCAGCAGGATCTCCCCGCCCAGCCCTCCGCGCCCTGGACCGGCGAGACCGAGACCGTCGACGCCCGCCCGCCTGCGTCAGACGATGTCGCCGAGCGCACCGTCGCCGAGTGGTTCAGTGACCAGGCCGGCCCGGCTTCCGGGACACCTGCCGAGCGGGCCGCCGCGGCTCGCGAGGCCCAGCAGGCCGCCGAGCGCGCCATTGAACAGGAAACGGCGCCGAAGCGCCGTCACGATCTCATTCGCAGAGTGTTCGCCCGCTACGCCGAGCGGCTGGAGCAGGAAGGCCGCTGAGCGGGGCGGGATCAGCGGATCAGCGACGACGCCCGGTCGAGCGTGGCCGCGTCGGTGTGCGGCCCGCGCACCATCCACGCGGTCGGCGCCTTGCCATCGGCATCCGGGCCGATCCACACGACCATGTCCACATCATCGCGATCGTGCAGCCACGACTCGATGCGCTGCTGCGCATCGGCCGAGGCAAACGGCGCCATCCCGATCGCCTGACGCAGGGAGGCCGCCGCTTCCGTGTGCGAGTCCTCATCGGCGCTCGGTCCGAAGCCGATCAGCCTCACGCCGGCGCCGTGCAGGCGGTCGAGACGGTCGTTGACCCGCTCCGAGTGGCCCGGCATGACCGCGATCGGGTCGCGCAGCACCAGGGCCGACAGCTCCGGCAGCACCGGCGACTCGTCGAGCCCCGGGGCGGCGGGCGGCGCCGGCGGCGCCAGCTGCGCCGGCCCCTTGGGCGCTGCGGCCGGCCCGTCGATGCTGATGACCATGGATCGCGCCCCTGCGATGCGCCGGTCACCCGGCAGCAGCATCAGCGCGCCCACCGCCACCGCCGCGGCCAGGAACAGGAACAGCGCCACGGCCACACCGGCGTTGAGGTTGTTGTCGTAGCGCTTCGGGCGCTCCCGGCGCAGCGCTGCGCCGCCGCCGGCCCGCCCAGCTCTTCCTGCCGGCCG
>JBICIE010000179.1:0-11549 GCA_043101635.1 Phycisphaerales bacterium JB039
GTGGTGTGGATCGATCCTGAGGATCCGCGGCACCTGTGGGTGGGGTGCGACGGCGGGCTGTACGAGACGTTCAACGCGGGCGACTCGTGGCGGCAGAGCCAGAACCTGCCGGTGACGCAGTTCTACCGGGTGGCGGTGGACAATGACCTGCCGTTTTACAACGTGTACGGGGGCACGCAGGACAACAACACGCTGGGGGGGCCCAGCCGCACGACGGAGAGCCAGGGCATCCTGAATCAGCACTGGTTCATCACCACCGGGGGGGACGGGTTCGAGCCGGCGGTGGACCCGGAGGATCCCGACACGGTGTACAGCCAGTCGCAGTACGGCGGGCTGGTGCGGTACGACCGCAGGAGCGGGCAGACGGTGGACATCCGGCCGCGGGAGGCGCCGGGCGAAGAGCCGTATGTCTTCAACTGGGACTCGCCGCTGATGATCAGCCCGCATTCGCACACGCGGCTGTATTTCGGCGGGGATCGGGTGTTCCGGTCGGATGACCGGGGCAACTCGTGGGAGGTGGTCAGCCCGCGGCTGTCGCGGGGGATCGATCGCAACACGCTGGAGGTGATGGGGAAGATCCAGCCGCCGGAGGCGGTGGACAAGCACCTGTACACGTCGATCTACGGGAGCGTGGTGGCTCTGAGCGAGTCGCCGCTGGTGGAGGGGCTGCTGTACGCGGGGACGGACGACGGGCTGATTCAGGTGTCGGAGGATGGCGGCGAGACGTGGCGGAAGATCGACGCGTTTGCGGGCGTGCCGCACATGACGTACGTGAGCGACATCGAGGCGTCGCAGCATGACGCCGACACGGTGTACGCGACGTTCGACAATCACAAGCGGGGGGACTTCGCGTCCTATGCGCTGAAGAGCACGGACCGCGGGGAGACGTGGAGTTCGATCTCGGGGGATCTGCCGGAGCGGCACGTGGTGTATGCGCTGAAGGAGGATCACGTCGACCCGGACCTGCTGTTCGTGGGGACGGAGTTCGCGTGCTTCTGGACTCGGACGGGGGGGAAGCAGTGGCATCGGATCGGCGGTCTGCCGCCGATTGCGGTGCGCGATGTCGAGATCCAGCGGCGGGAGGACGATCTGGTGCTGGCGACATTCGGGCGCGGCTTCTACATTCTGGACGACTACAGCCCGATTCGGGAGGCCAACGACGAACTGCTGGGGGAGGACGCGTACATCTTCGAGTTGAAGGATGCGCTGCAGTACATTCCGAACACGCGGTATCCGACGTGGTCGCAGGGGGAGACGTACAGCGCGGACAACCCGCCTTTCGGGGCGATCTTCACGGTGCACATCAAGGATGTGCCGCAGACGGCGCGGGAGAAGCGGCAGCGCAAGGGCCCGCCGACCGCCGAGACGTATCCGACGATCGACGAGCTTCGGGCGGAGGATCTGGAGACGGCGCCGGAGCTGTTCCTGACGATCCGCGATGGCGACGGGGAGATCGTGCGCCGGCTGGATGTCGGGCGGCGCAGAGGGATGCAGCGCATCTCGTGGGACCTGCGCTGGGCCGGCAGCGGAGGGCGCGGGCGGGGACCGCTGGCGCTGCCGGGGACCTATTCGGCGCAGTTGTCGCAGAACGTGGAGGGGGTGATCGAGGACATCGGCGAGCCGCGCGAGTTCAACGTGGTGGCACTGGACCGGGCGACGTTCGAGGCGGAGGACCCGGGCGAGGCGCTGGCGTTCCAGCGCAGGGCGCTGAAGCTGTACAGCGCAGTGCAGGGGACGAGCCGGGCGTTCGGTGAAGTGCGCCAGCGGCACAGCGCGGTGCGGGACCTGATCGCCGGTGATCCGGCGGGCGATCTGGCGCTGCTGGAGAGGCTGCATGAGCTGAAGGGGCGGCTGGACGCCCTGAGCATCGAACTGTCGGGAGATTCCAGCGCTGCGCGCCGGCAGCTTCCGACCTCGCCTTCGATTTCGGAGCGGGCGGGGGCAGCGCTGTTCGATCAGCTCGGCGTGACGAGCGCGCCGACGCAGACGCAGCGGGACCAGTACGAGTACGCCTCGGAGGCGCTGGGGCCGCTGCTGGATGAACTGCGGGCGATCGACGCGGCGCTGCGCGAGATCGAGGAGGCGCTGCAGGCTGCCGGGCTGCCATGGACGCCGGGGCGGATTCCGGAGTGGGACGGCGGGGGCTGAGACCGGGATGAAGGGCGCGCAGCGGTTTGGGCGGATCGGCCGGTTCCGGTAACGTGGTTGCGCGCGGTGCAGGCTGCCTTTGGTCGCGGGGCGGCGGGTAGGAGCGGGAGAAGCGGGCGTTCTGCGGCGCCGATGAGGCTGGCAGGAGGCCTGCCATGCTGAATCTGCGGGAGTTGGTGGTGTCGGTGGTCGCCTGCGCGTGCCTGCTGGGGTGCAGCGGGAAGCGGGTGCTGGTGCTCGTTCCGCCGGATGTGGACCTGTCCCGCTACGGGGCGGTGGGGGTGGTGGAGTTCTCGGGCGACGATCCGGCCCTGCGGGCCAGCGCGACCGAGCGGTTCCGCGAGGCGGTGCTGGAGGCGCAGCCGGGGGTGCGTCTGGTGGATGTGGATGCCGAGGCGCTCGGCGCGGTCGGGCGCCTGGACCCGGAGGTGGTGCGGTCGCTTGCCGCACGCTTCGGCGTGGACGCCGTGTTCGTGGGCGCCGTGGACATCTCGGAGGTCAAGCCGCGGGTGGATCTGTCGTCTTCGCTGCTGAAGGTGCGGGCGAGCGCCGAGGCGCATGGGGAACTGAGCGCGCGCCTGCTCGAGACGGGGAGCGGGGCGACGGTGTGGAGCCGGTCGGGGCGGGACAAGACGTCGGTTGCGCACCTGCGGGCGCGTTCGGACGGGTCGGGGCAGTTCGGGATCAGCGATCCGGGGGAGAAGTACGCGGAGATGATGCGCGGGCTGACGGCGCAGGTCGCCGGGCCGCTGTACCCGCAGTACGTGCGCCGGCGGGCCGAGGATGTGCCGCCGCACTATGTCGTGACCTACCCCGACGGCGTGGAGGTCTGGGCGCCGCCGGCGGCGGTGACCGAGGTTCCGTAAAGGCAGGCGCGATCGGACGGCCGGGCGCCGCGGCGAGACGGGATCAGGTGGCCGCGAGGGTGACGGCTTCGCGGGCCGAGCGGGCGCAGGCGTCGGCGCCGACCCACTGGGTCAGTTCGGGCGCTGCGCTGAAGGCGGGACCGCCGACGATCGCCCGCAGTGGGCCGTCGGCGGTGCGGGCCGCTTCAATGGCGCTGCGGACTCGCGGCGCCTGGATGGCCATGGTGGCGGAGATGGCGATCAGGGCGGGGCTGAAGTCCAGCACGGCCCGGCGCCATTCCCCGGCGGGGACATTGGCGCCGAGGCATATGACGCGCCAGCCGGCGACCTCGAGCAGGTCGCTGACGGCCCGCACCCCCAGATCGTGCAGGTCACCCTCCACGGCGCCGACGATGACGGCTTCGCTGCGCCGGGCGCCGCGGGGAGCGGCGTGGGAGAGCACCGCCATGCAGCTCCGGGTGGCGTCGGTGACGGCGTGCTCCTCGGCGACGCTGGCCTCTCCGAGGTGCCACATGGCGCCGATCTCGACCTCGGCGGGCAGCAGGACGCCCTCGTAGGCGTCCTCCAGGGCAAGGCCGGCGGCGACAGCGCGGGTCACGAGGGAGATGGCGGCGCGGCGGTCGCCGTGCAGGGCGACCTCGAGGTACTGCATCGCGAGGCGGCTGTGCTCGTCGCGGGCCGCCAGGCGCGCCGGCGGGGGCGGGGCGCTGCTGAGCGCCTCGCGGGCGGCCTCGATCAGGGGCGCCGGCGTCCCGGCGTGGGGTTCGGGCAGGCCCTCCCGGAGGGCGGCGTCGAGGGCCTGGAGGCTGGCGTCGAGGTCGGCGGTCGGGACCTTGCGGGCCTCGAAGGCGCGGGCGGACCAGAGCACATCGGCGGCGAAGGCCCGCGGGGAGCCGACCTCGATGGCGGCGGCAAGCTCCAGGGTGCGCTGGGTGAGGGCGTCATGCCAGTTGGCGAAGGCGGCGCGGCCGAAGCGGGCCGCGCTGTCGGGGCTTCGCTCCAGCAGCAACTCGGTGGCGCGGGCGGCATAGGCCCGGGCGCTGGCCCGGAGAAGCTGCGCGACAAATGGCGCGTTGCTGGTCATGCGCTAGGGGGATCCTAGCGCAGCGGCCGGGGGCTCCGGGCGGGCCGGGCGGGGGCGGGCCCCTGGAAGCGGGTCAGTGGGCTCGGCTGCGCGCGGGGCGGGGGCTACTGTTGCCGCGCCGGTCCGGCGGGTTTGGGCGGTTTTTCCGGTCTGGCGGGGCGGCGACGTTGACGGCACGCAAATAGCCGATATAGATATCCGAATATTGCGGTCCGGGCGCTTGCGTCCGGGGTCAAAGGGCGGCCGGGATCCCGGCGGGAGCGACGGATGGCGCAGGTGGAGTCGATATCGCTGGGTGGCGGCGGGGCGGACGGGCTGGAGCGATTTACGTATGACGACCGGATCGTCCGGCTGTTCATGCTGGCGACGCTGGTCTGGGGCTTCATCGCGATGCTGGTGGGGGTGGTGCTGGCGGTGCAGCTGGCGCTGCCGGAGGCGAGCTTCGGGCTGTCGTGGCTGACGTTCGGTCGGCTTCGTCCGCTGCACACCAACGCGGCGATCTTCGCGTTCGGGGGCAACGCGATCTTCGCGGCGGTGTACTACTCGACGCAGCGGCTGTGCAAGACGCGGATGTTCAGCGATCTGCTGAGTCAACTGCACTTCTGGGGGTGGCAGGGGATCATCGCCGCGGCGGCGCTGACGCTGCCGCTGGGCATCACGCAGAGCAAGGAGTACGCGGAACTGGAGTGGCCGATCGACCTGGCCATTGCGGTGGTGTGGGTCGGCTTCTTCGGGGTCAACTTCTTCGGGACCCTGCTGCGGCGGCGCGAGCGGCACATGTATGTGGCGATCTGGTTCTACATCGCCACCATCGTGACGGTGGCGCTGCTGCACGTGTTCAACAACCTGTGGATTCCGGTGGGGCTGGTGGAGCTGATCCGGACCGGCGAGGTGTCGAGCGTCGACAACCTCATGAAGAGCTACCCGATCTACGCGGGCGTGCAGGACGCCTTCATGCAGTGGTGGTACGGGCACAACGCGGTGGCCTTCTTCCTGACGACGCCGTTCCTGGGGCTGATGTACTACTTCCTGCCCAAGGCGGCGGAGCGGCCGGTGTTCAGCTACCGGCTGAGCATCGTGCACTTCTGGTCGCTGGTGTTCATCTACATCTGGGCCGGGCCGCACCACCTGCACTACACGTCGCTGCCGACGTGGGCGAGCAGCCTGGGGATGATCTTCAGCGTGATGCTGTGGATGCCCTCGTGGGGCGGGATGATCAACGGGCTGCTGACGCTGCGCGGGGCGTGGAACAAGGTGGCGCAGGACCCGATCCTGAAGTTCTTCGTGGTGGGCATCACCTTCTACGGGATGTCGACGTTCGAAGGGCCGATGCTGAGCGTCAAGAGCGTCAACTCCCTGAGCCACTACACCGACTGGACCATTGCCCATGTGCACGCCGGCACGCTGGGCTGGAACGGGTTCATGACCTTCGGCATGATCTACTGGCTGGCGCCGCGGCTGTTCCAGACGCAGCTCTGGAGCGTGCGCCTGGCGTCGACGCACTTCTGGACGGGCACGATCGGCATCCTGCTGTACGTGATCTCGATGTACACGGCCGGGGTGACGCAGGGGCTGATGTGGCGGGCCTTCGATCAGAGCGGGCAGCTTGCGTATCCGGACTTTGTCGAGACGGTGGTGCGCCTGATCCCGTTCTACTGGATCCGGGCCGGCGGCGGCCTGCTCTTCCTGATTGGCGTCGGCATGTGCATGTTCAACATCTACATGACCTGGCGCAACCGCCCGCCGAAGTATGATGAGCCGGTGCAGACGGCGCCGCCGCTGCTGCCGGAGTATCAGGATGAGCCGGCGCCGGCCAGCCGCCTGAGCAACAACATCAACCTCGGGCACGCCGGCGACCGCTTCCTGCAGGGGGCCTGGCACCGCCGGTGGGAGCGGCTGCCGGTCAAGTTCACGGTGTGGGTGATCATCGCGGTGGTCGTGGCGTCGCTGTTCGAGGCGATCCCGATGTTCCTGATCCGTTCCAACACGCCGAGCATCGCCTCGGTGCAGCCGTACACGCCGCTGGAGCTGGCGGGACGGGACATCTACGTCTCGGAGGGCTGTTACAACTGCCACTCGCAGATGATCCGGCCGATCTTCGCGGAGACGGAGCGGTACGGGGAGTACAGCAAGCCGGGCGAGTTCGTCTATGACCATCCGTTCCAGTGGGGCTCGCGGCGCATCGGGCCGGACCTGGCCCGGGAGGGCGGGCGGCAGTCGCACATGTGGCACCTGCTGCACTTCGAGGACCCGAAGCAGATGACTCCGGGGTCGATCATGCCGCAGTACGGCTTCCTGCTTCGCAAGCGCATGAACTTCGAGGAGATCCAGGCGCGGGTGAACGCGATGGCGATGCTGGGCGTGCCCTACGGCGAGGCGGTGACCTCGGCGCCGGAGATGGCCAGGCAGCAGGCGATGGAGATCGCGACGCAGATCATCGAGCAGGTGGGCGGGATCGAGAACATGCCGATCGCGGTGCAGAGCGCCGAGGATCTTTCCGAGCGCGAGGTGGTGGCGCTGATCGCGTACCTGCAGCGACTGGGCACGGACCTGTTCAGGACGGCGGAGACGGCGCCGACGGAAGGAGGGGGGCAATGAGCCTCAGCGACATCATGGGCGCACTGGAGCTGGCGCACTTCGCGGAGATCGCGATGGGCATCTTCCTGTTGGTGTTCATCGCGGTGACGTGGCGGGCCCTGGCGCGGCCGCGGCCGGAGATGCAGCGGGCCGCGATGCTGCCGCTTGACGACGATTCGACGGCCCGGCCTGCAGGAGACAAGCGATGAGCGAGTACGGCCAGCTCATGGATCACGAGTACGACGGGATCCGTGAGTACGACAACCCGACGCCGGGCTGGTGGCACATGATCTTTCTGGCCTCGGTGCTCTTCGCGGTGCTGTACTTCGTCTTCTACGAGTTCAGCCCGATTGCGCCGACGGTGCACAAGATGCACGCGGCCGCGGAGCAGCGCCAGATGGAGCGGCTGTTCGCCGAGATCGGCCAACTGGAGCCGACGGAGGAGACGATTTTGGTCTACTCCCAGGACGCCCAGTGGATGGACTTTGCGGCGTCGCTGTTTGCCCGCGAGTGCAAGACGTGCCACGGGGCCAGCGCGGAGGGGAATATCGGTCCGAACCTGACCGATGACTACTACAAGAATGTCACGCAGGTCACGGACATCTTCAATGTGATCGCCAACGGGGCAGCCAACCTCGCGATGCCGGCGCAGCGGAATCGGCTGCATCAGAATGAGATTGTGCTGCTGAGCGCCTATGTGGCGCAGCTCCGAGGCAAGGGCGCCACCGGGCGGGCCCCGGAGGGTAACCGCATCGATCCGTGGCCGCCGATACCGGAGCAGTCGACAGGATCGTGAGAGAGTCTCCGTGACGACAGCCGATCGAACCCAACTGCGCGTGCTCTCGACGCTCAACGCCGACGGCACGCGTCGGTGGCTGAGGCCGTGGGTGTCGCCGGGTCGGTTCCTGCGCCGGCGGCGGGCCGTGGGGTGGTTCCTGATCGCGCTGTTCACGCTGCTGCCGTACGTGCGGATCGGGGGCAAGCCAGCGGTGCTGCTGGACATTGCCGGGCGCGAGTTCGCGCTCTTCGGGCGCACTTTCTATCCGACCGACACGCTGGCGCTGGCGCTGCTGGTGATGACGATCTTCATCACCGTCTTCCTGCTGACGGCGCTGCTGGGGCGGGTCTGGTGCGGGTGGGCCTGCCCGCAGACGGTGTACCTCGAGTTCGTGTACCGGCCGATCGAGCGGCTGCTGGAGGGCAAGCCGGGGCGCAAGCGCAAGGAGGGTGGCTGGCGGACGCCGGTGAAGTACATCCTGTACCTGCTGGTGTCGATGTTCCTGGCGCACACGTTCCTGGCGTACTTCGTGGGCGTCGAGCGGCTGGCGCAGTGGGTGCGGACGCCGCCGTGGGAGCACCCGACGGCCTTCCTCGTCATGTTCGTGACGACTGGCCTGATGATGTTCGACTTCTCGTTCTTCCGCGAGCAGACCTGTGTGGTGGCGTGCCCGTACGGCCGGTTCCAGTCGGTGATGCTGGACCGCCACTCGCTGATCGTGACCTATGACAAGTCGCGGGGCGAGCCGCGGGGCAAGCTGGCCCGCAAGCGAAAGAACGGCGATGTTGCCCTGAACGTTGCGCCGCCGGGCGACTGCATCGACTGCGAACTGTGCGTGCGGACCTGCCCGACGGGCATCGACATCCGCGAGGGGCTGCAGATGGAGTGCGTGGGCTGCGCCCAGTGCATCGACGCCTGCGACGCGGTGATGGAGCGGATCGGCAAGCCACGGGGGTTGATCCGCTACAGTTCGCAGGAGGCGGTCGAGGGCAAGCGGCCGCGCCTGCTGCGTCCGCGCGTGGTGATCTATCCGCTGCTGCTGACGCTGACGGGGGGCGGGCTGGCGGCGGTGGTGGCCCGGCAGGCGCCGGCGGACATCACGGTCTTGCGGGGCGTCGGGGGCGTGCCGTACATCGTCAGCGAGGACGCGATGGTCACCACCCAGGCCCGCATCAAGATCCGCAACCGGACGGCGGAGCAGCGCACGTATCAGATCGAGATCGCGGCGCCGCCGGAGGCCGGCCTGAGCGGCAACGGCCGCTCGCTGATTGTCGCGCCCGGAGCGATGGAGACGGCGGGCTTCCAGATCGTGGCGCCGCGCAGCCTGTATGTGGACGGCCGGCTGGACCTGATGTTCCGGATCAGCGATGATGATGGGTTCTCGCGGGATGTGCCGCACCATCTGCGGGGGCCGATGGGACGGAGTGCAGGGGCCGGATCATGACGCAGCAGCCACAGTCGTCGACGCCGCTGATTCCGCCGCACATCTTCTGGCCGGGGCTGATCTTCGGGCTGATCGGCACGAGCGTGGTGGTGTGCGTGGTGACGGTAGTGCTTGCCACGACCGATCCGACGGTGGCGGTCGAGCCGGCGTACTACCAGCGGGCCCTGGAGTGGGACGCGAGCCAGGCGGAACAGGCGGCCAGCGACGCCCTTGGCTGGGCGTGCGAGGCGTCGGTGGCCGGGTTGGCGGACGTGCTTGGGCGTCGGGAACTGATCATCGCGCTGCGCGGCCCGGATGGGCCGATCGACGATGCGGATGTTCGTGTCGAGGCCTTTGCGCTGGTGCGGGCTTCGGAGCGGGCAATCCTGGAGATGGAGCCTGTTGGCGAAGGACGGTACCGCGGCGGACTGCTGTTGCCGCGCGCGGGGATGTGGGAGTTCTCGGTGGAGGCAGAGCGGGGCGCCGAGCGGTTTCTGCACAGGATGCGGCTCGAGATCATCCGGCCGGAGCGCCGGCCATGACCGGGCTGCTCGTCACGGTGCTGCTGACAAGCCTGCTGGGCAGCCTGCACTGCGCGGGGATGTGCGGGGCGTTCGTGGCCTTCGCGGTGGGGATTGATCCGGCGGATCGATCGTCGCGCTGGCGCGCGCACGTGGCGTACAACGGGGGCAGGCTGGTGACGTACGCGGCCCTCGGCGCCATCGCCGGGGCGCTGGGCAGCGCGATCGACCTTGGCGGGTCGATGGCGGGGGTGCAGCGGGTGACGGTCTACATTGCCGCGGCGCTCATCGGGGGATTCGGGGTCTCGGCGCTGATTGCCACGCGGGGCGGGCGTTCGCTGCGGTTTCCGGCGCCGAAGGCGATGCGCTCGGCCCTGGATCGCACGTGCGCCTGCGCGGCGAAGCTGTCGCCGACGCGCCGGGCCCTGCTGGTCGGGCTGATGACCACGCTGCTGCCGTGCGGGTGGCTGTGGATCTTCGTGGTGGGCGCGGCCGGGACGGCCAGTCCGCTGTGGGGAGCTTTGGCGATGGTCGCCTTCTGGGCGGGGACGCTGCCGACGCTGGTGGCGGTGGGCGCCGGCGCCCGGGCCCTGATGGGGGTGGCGGGGCGCTGGCTGCCGACGGCGATGCCGGTGGCGATGATCGTGATGGCGATCGTCACGGTGGCGATGCGGGCGCCCATCGTCGGCGTGACGGATCGGCCGCTGGCGACGCCGGTGGCGGGGGCCGAGCAGAGCGCCCAGTTCGTGCGGGACGCCGCGGCGGCGCCGGCGCCGTGCTGCGAGGAGCAGCCCGATGATCGCTAAGGCGCCGCAGGCGCCGGTCGAGAGGGCGGTCGCGTGCGCGCACTGCGGCCTGCCCGTGCCGCCGGGCCTGATCCGGGCGGATGCTGCCGAGCAGTTCTGCTGCGCCGGGTGTGAGGCGGTTCGCGGGGCGCTGCGCAGCGCGGGGCTGGAGACGTACTACAAGCTGCGGGAAGAGGCCGCGGCGGGGCGTCCGGCGCGGGTCAGCGGCAACCGGTTCACGCCGATGGACGCTGTGGAGTTTCAGGCGAAGCACGTCACGTGCCGGCCGGACGGGCGTTGCCAGACGGAGTTGTACGTCGAGGGGGTGCACTGCGCCGCGTGCCTGTGGGTGCTGGAGCGGATCGGGCGGGTGACGCCCGGGGTGGTGGAGTCGCGACTGGATCTGTCGCGGTCGCTGTTGCGGGTGATCTGGGATCCGACGCGGACTTCGCTGTCGGCGATTGCGCGGGCGGCCGACTCGCTGGGGTACACGCCGCACCCGGCTCGCGGGGGCGAGGAGCGGCGGGCGCGGCAGCGCGAGCAGCGTCGGATGGTGATGGATGTCGGCGTGGCGGGGGCGCTGGCGGGCAACGTGATGCTGCTGGCGTTTGCGCTGTACAGCGGGATGTTCGGGCACATCGAGGCGGCGCACGAGACGTTCTTCCGGTGGGCGAGCATGGGGCTGGGTGCCATTGCGCTGGTGTGGCCCGGCCGGGCGTTCTTCCGCGGGGCGGTTGCCGCGTTGCGTGCGCGAACATGGAGCGTGGATCTGCCGGTGGCCATCGGGCTGACGGCGGGGGGCGTTGCGGGGATCGTGAACACGATCCGCGGCACGGGGGAGATCTACTTCGATTCGCTGACGGCGCTGGTCTTTCTGCTGCTGCTGGGGCGGTGGGTGCAGCGCAGCCGGCAGCGGCGGGCGGTCGACGCCGCCGAGCTCATGCGGTCGCTGACGCCGATGGCGGTGCGGCGCATCGACGCGGACGGGGGCGCCAGTGAAGTCCCGATCGATGCGCTGGCGCCGGACGACATCATCGAGGTGCGGCCGGAGGAGGTCATCGGGGCCGACGGCGTGGTGGTCTCGGGGGCCGGGCAGATCGACGCCTCGGTGCTGACGGGCGAGTCGCGCCCGGTGGCGGTCGCGGCGGGCGCGGAGGTTGGCGCAGGAGCGGTGGTGCTGTCGTCGACGCTTCGTCTGCGGGTGACGGCGGTGGGGGAGGAGGCGAGGCTCGGCCGGCTGATGCGCATCGTGCAGGACGCCTCGCGGCGCAAGTCGCCGGCGCTGACGCTGGCCGATCGTCTCTCTGGCTGGTTCGTGGTGGTGGTGCTGGGGCTGGCGTGCGTGACGCTGGGGCTGTGGCTGTGGC
>JBICIE010000180.1:0-11891 GCA_043101635.1 Phycisphaerales bacterium JB039
CGGTCGCGGCGGTCACCGACTTCATCGAGGGCCGCTCCGGGGCCGCGGGCTTCGGCTTCTGCGCCACCGGCGACGAGGAGCTGCGCACGATCGATGTGCGCACGACCGATGGCGGGACGGCGTTCAGCATCGGGGAGTTCGCCATCGCCCCCGTCGACGGCTGCTACGCCGACTGCGACCGGTCGGGCGAACTGGACCTGTTCGACTTCCTGTGCTTCCTGGGCGCCTTCGGCGCTGGCGAGGCGTACGCCGACTGCGACCTGTCGGGGAAGCTGGACTTCTTCGACTTCCTGTGCTTCCAGAACGAGTTTGCGGGCGGCTGCGCGTAGGACGGCCGGGGCTACCGGTCGAGGCTGGATGCGAAGTGGTCCATGACGCGCGGCCAGGCCGCGCTGAAGTAGTCGTAGACCTGGTCCCACTGGTCGCCGTCGCCGAAGCCGGTGTGCGCCAGGCGCACGCGCGTGCCGGCCTCGACTTCATCGAACAGGATCACGACGCGGCTGCGCTGCGCGCGCACCTCGGGGAACTGCGGCGGGGCGTTCCACTCGAAGCTGAGCATCCTCTCGGGGAGGTAGCTGAGGATGCGGCAGCCCTCGGAGCCGCGCTGACCCTCGGGGGCGGTCATGGAGAAGTAGATCTCGTATGGCCCGCCGATGCGCAGCTCGATGCGGTTGTCCGGCGTGAGCCAGGAGCCGACGCCGGCGCCGGTGGTCCACAGACGCCAGCACTCGGCGACCGGCGTCGCGACGGTCCGCTCGACGGTGATCTGGCGGTCGGTCGGCTCGGCTACGTGCAGGCCGGCGGAGATACCACGGTCGCGCTCGCGCAGCAGGGACAGGCGCATCCGGCGCAGTTCGCCGGTGAACATGCCCTCGGCGACGGCGGGATCCTGCTCCATGGCCCGGCGGGCGACGGCTTCGTCGCCGGTCTGCAGCACGACCAGCCCGATGGGAGGCTTGCCGAGCGTCGGCCCGGCGAGGACGAGCAGCCCCTCGTCGTGGAGCTTCTTGAGATGGGCGAAGTGGCGCGCGAGCCGTTCGTTCTCCTCCGGCGTCGAGGTCTCGGCGAAGTCGTCGCGCGGGGCGCGCAGGAGAATGGCGAATCCGGCCCGCTCGTCGCTCTGGCCCATGGCGTGCTCCTTGCCGGCGCCCACCGGGGCAACGGCGGCGCCGGTGATTGTCATTGCCGCTGCACAGGCGATGGCCAGCGCGGCGGCGGATTTCATCGTTGCGGTCATGCCCTGCCCTTCCCGGTTTCCACGAACCGCTTCATCGACTGCAACTCGTCCTTCCAGCCCTCGTTGTAGCTGGCAAGCTCCTCTTCGGTGATCTCGCCGGCCAGGCGATGGGAAACCTGTACGACGGTCTCGGGGCCCTCCTCGGTCAGCGTGATCATGATGACGCTGGCCACGGCGTAGGCCCCGCCGATGGCGCCGTGCAGGCGAAGTTTCGCTGGCGGCTCCAACAGCCCGACGGTCGCGTACAGCTCGCCGCTGCCACCGGGGCCGGGGCGCCAGAACCGCCCGCCGACTTCCTGCTCCATCACGACCTTCGGCAGCGTCTGCTTCTCGCCGCGCCAGAACCACTCACCGATGCCGTGCGTCAGCGCGTTGAACACGGTCTCCCGGCCGGCGGTGATCCGGACCTCCTCCTCGATGCGGATCACCCTCGCCTGGGTCTGCTGTTCTGTCACTGCCATGGCTGTGCCCTCCACGGACCGCTGGAGGCGCACCAGCGCCCCGGCCCACAGGTCCTCGTACCGGCTCACCCAACGCTCGTAGACCCGGCGCAGCGGGACGGCGTTGAGATGGTTGTACCGCTTCCTGCCCTCTCGACGCGCGAGCACCAGTCCGGCGGCCTCCAGGACCCCCAGGTGCTTCATGATGGCGTACCGGCTCAGCTCCGGGAACGCCGCGGCCAGGTCGCCGGTGGTCCGGGCCTGGCCCCGGATGAGATCCAGGATGCGGCGCCGGGTCGGGTCGGCGAGTGCTCGCCACACATTGTCGAGGCTGTCTTCCATGACATGTGACCATATAGTAACATAAAATCCCGGCCCGTCCAGCGGCGGCGCGAAGGCCCGAGAACAGGCAAAGGCCGCATGTGGAGCGGGTTTCACTTGACCCTCGGGGCTCGCGCGGTAGCCTGCCTGTCGGGCGCCGGCCGGGCGCCGCACGGAGGAAGAGCCATGCTGCGCGGATCTGCTGTCGCTGTGGCGACGAGCCTCGGAAGCCTCGGGCTGCTGACCCCCGCCTGGGGACAGGTCAGCTTTACCGATATCACCGACGCCTCCGGCATCGAGGCGGCCCACCACGACGCCGAGCCGGTCCCGCCGCTGACGGCCGGGCAGAACAGCCGATTCGGGGCCGGCTTTGCCGCGGGCGATTACGACAACGACGGCCACGTCGACATCTACTGCTGCGACTCGTTCGGCTTCCCGAACAAGCTGTTCCGCAACAACGGGGACGGGACGTTCTCGGATGTCGCCGCGGCGGCGGGTGTGGCCCACGAGGGCTACTCGAAGATGGCGCTGTTCCTCGACCTGAACAACGACGGCTGGGACGACCTGATCGTGCTCAACGACTCGCAGGAGTTCTCGCCGAAGTTCCCGCGCTCGCGGCTGTACCGCAACAACCAGGACGGGACGTTCACGGATGTGACCGACGGGTCCGGGTTCGCACCGACCGACGCCACGCTTGGCGGCGCCACCGCGGGCGACTACGACAAGGATGGGGATTTGGACCTGCTGGTGGTCGGCTGGTACGAGTTCACGGTCTATCTGTACCGCAACGACGGCGACTTCACGTTTACGGATGTGACCGACGCCGCGGGGGCCAAGACGCCGGATGACCGGTTCCACTGGGCCCCGGTGTTCATCGATCTCGATGGCGATGGCTGGCAGGATATCTACGCCGCGGTGGACTTCTTCGAGGACTACGCGCTGCGCAACAACGGCGACGGGACATTCACGGACATCTCGGCCGCCAGCGGGCTGACGCACGTCGCCAACGACATGGGCGTGGCGGTAGGGGACATCGACAACGACCTCGATATCGATCTGTACACGACGAACATGTCGGTTTCGCCGCTGGATCCGGTGGATCAGCCGGGTCCAAACCGCCTGTACGTCAACGACGGCGCCGGCGTCTTCAGCTACGGCGAGATGGAGGCGGGCGTCGACAACACCTGGTGGGGGTGGGGGACGTGGCTGTTCGACGCCGACCTGGATGGCGACAAGGACCTGTTGGCGATCAACGGCTGGCAGCAGCCGGAGTGGTGGACGCCGGCGAACTTCTTCCTCAATGACGGGACCGGGAAGTTCACCGACGCGAGCCTGGGCTCGGGGATCAACCACACGGGTAACTCGCGGGCCCTGCTGCCGGTGGACCTGGAGCAGGACGGAGACATCGATTTTCTGATCAACGATGTGCTCGGGCCGGTGACGGTGTACCGCAACGACACGGCGCGGGACGGGCGCGGGTGGGTGACGGTGGTGGCGCGGGGCACGGTGAGCAATCGCAACGGCGTCGGGGCGAAGGTGTATGTCACCACCGATGGCAAGACGCAGTTCCACGAGATCTTCGTCGGCGGCAGCTTCCACGCCGGGCCGCGCCCGGCGGCGCACTGCGGCGTCGGGTGGGCGGCGCCGATCGACGAGGTGCGCGTGGTCTTCCCATCCGGGCGCGAGGCCGTGCTCAAGGACGTGAAGCCGGACCAGCGGCTGGTCGTCGAGGAGCCCTGATGCCCTGGACATCCTGGGGTCTGTGGCCGGCCGGATGGTACATCCTGGCCAGCGTGGTGACGGTCGTCGCCTACGCGGTCGACAAGCGGGCGGCGGCGAAGGGCCGTTGGCGAACGCGCGAGAAGACGCTGCACCTGCTGGCCCTCGCCGGCGGGTGGCCGGGGGCGCTGGTGGCGCAGCGCTGGCTGCGGCACAAGACGCGGAAGCGGGGGTTCCAGGCGGTGACGTGGGGGATCGTGGCGGCGCACGTTGTCGGATGGGCGTTCGTTCTCTGGCGAACCGTCAGCTAGGGCGCCGAACGGGCGGCCATTCCGGTATCCTCAGGACCCATGGCCGATCCGCGGCACACCCCGGCGATGCGTCAATACCACCGCTTCAAGGAGCGGTACCCGGGACATGTGCTGCTTTTTCGGATGGGCGACTTCTATGAGATGTTCGACGATGACGCCGTCACCGTCTCCAAGGCCCTCGGGCTGACGCTGACGGAGCGGACGGCGGGCGTGCCGATGGCGGGGGTGCCGTATCACCAGCTTGAGGTGTACGCCGCGCGTCTCATCAGGGCCGGCTTCCGCGTGGCGATCGCCGAGCAGACGCAGGATCCGAAAGACGCCAAGGGGGTGGTGGACCGGGCGGTGACGCGGGTGCTGACGCCGGGGACGCTGGTGGATGACGGGCTGCTGACGGAAGACGCGGCGGTGGCGCTGGGGGCGATCTGGGTAGCCCCCCACTCGGTGGGGGGATCGCGGGGCAGTCGGGAGTCGCAGGGATCCGGCGCGGATGCGCCCGGGGACGGAATCCCCCCACGGAGTGGGGGGGTACCCAGGAGGGGGGTACCCAGGCGACTGGGCATGGCGACGCTGGATGTTTCGACCGGGGATGTGCGGGTGCTGGACTGCGCGTGCGAAGCGCTGGCGGACGAGCTTGCGCGCCATGGCGTGACGGAGCTGCTCGTACCGGATGATCTTGATGGGGCGCTCGGCGCGACGCTCGATGGCGCGCTGGAGCGCACGCGATGCGCGCGCACCGAGCGTCCATCCTGGCAGTTCCGCGCGGCGGAGGCGATGGAGGCGATCCGGCGGCAGTACGGCGTGGCGGGGGTCGAGGGCTTCGGGCTGGCGCCGGATGATCCGGCGATTCCGGCGCTGGGGGCCGTGCTGCGCTACCTGCGCGAGACGCAGGCGGCCGATGAGGATGGGCCGCAGGATCGCTCGAAGCTCGGCCCGGCGCCGACGCTGGCGCACGTGCGCCCGCCGCGGCGGGAGGCGCCGGGGAACCGGCTGACCCTGGACGCGGTGAGCCTGCGGGCCCTGGAGGTGGAGCGCACGATTCGCTCCGGCGCGCTGGAAGGTTCGCTGCTGGGGGAGATGCTTGGGGCGGGGCGGTCGCAGGGCTGCCGCACGGCGATGGGGCGCCGGCTGGTGGCGGACTGGCTGCGCCGGCCCTTGGCGGATCTGCGCGAGATCCGGTCGCGTCACCGGCGGGTGGCGACGCTGGTGGCCGATGAGCGCACGGCACGGGCGCTGGGCGAGGCGCTGGCGGATGTGCAGGATGTGGCGCGGATCGCGGGGCGCATCGCGGTGGGGCGGGCGTTGCCGCGGGATGTCGTCGGGCTGGGGGCGTCGCTGGGGAAGCTGGGCGCGATCCGCGAGGCGATCGAGGGGGCGGATGCGTTTGCGCCGTCGGTCAAGGCGCTGGGCGCGGTGGAGAAGAAGCTGGCGCCGCTGGGGGAGCAGATCCGGGGGATGTGCGTCGAGCAGCCGCCGGCGAAGATCCGCGACGGGGGGCTGATCCGCGAGGGCATCGATCCGGAGCTTGATGAGGCCCGCTCGCTGCAGCGGGACGCGGGAAGCTGGCTGGCGCGGTACCAGGGGGAGCTGATCGAGCGGCTGGGGATTGCGCAGCTTCGCGTCGGGTTCAACAAGATCTTCGGGTACTACATCGAGCTGTCGAGCGCCCAGGCGCGCGCGGCGGAGGCGAAGCTGCGCGAGGCTGCGATGATGCGCAAGCAGACGCTGAAGAACGCCGAGCGGTTCATCACGCCGGAACTGAAGGAGTTCGAGGACAAGGTCACGCACGCCGAGGAGCGGGCCCTGGAGCGGGAGCGTGTGCTGTTCGAGGGGCTGTGCGCCGCGGCGTCCGCCCTGTGCGGGCCGATCAGCGCGTTTGCCGACGCGGTGGCCGAGCTTGACGGGCTGGCGTGCTTTGCAGCGCGGGCCCGGCAGCGCGGGTGGGTCGAGCCGGAGATGGTCACGCAGCCGGCCCTGAAGATCGCCGCGGGGCGCCACCCCACGCTGGAGCGCACGCTGGGGGACGGCTTTGTGCCGAACGATGTCGAGCTTGGGGGCGATGAGCATCCGCAGCGGCTGGCGCTGATCACCGGGCCGAACATGGCCGGCAAGAGCACCTACATCCGCACGGCGGCGCTGATTGCGCTGCTGGCCCACGCCGGCAGCTTCGTGCCGGCGCAGAGCGCCACGATCGGGCTGTGCGATCGCATCTTCACGCGCGTGGGCGCTGATGACGCGCTGCACGCCGGGCAGTCGACGTTCATGATGGAGATGACCGAGACCGCGGCCATCCTCAACGGCGCCAGCGACAAGTCACTGGTGATCCTCGATGAGATCGGGCGCGGCACCAGCACGCTCGATGGTTTGAGCCTGGCGTGGGCGGTGGTGGAGTTTCTGTCTGGCGAGCTGGGGTCAGAGGAGAACGCCCGGGCGCCAGCGGACGGAGTGGGGCAGGATTCCGATCCTGCCGGCGCGGGCGCTCCGAAGCGCAGGCGGTCGCGGCCGCGCACGCTCTTCGCCACGCACTACCACGAACTGACGGATCTGGAGGACCGCCTGCCGAAGCGCGTGCGCAACCTGCACGTCTCGGTGCGCGAGTGGGGGGAGGAGATCATCTTCCTGCACCGGATCCTGCCGGGGCGCACGGATCAGTCCTACGGCGTGCACGTGGCGCGGCTGGCGGGCGTGCCGGCGCCGGTGGTGGCGCGGGCGAGGGAAGTTCTCGCGTCACTCGATGTCAGCCACCACGGCGCCGGGGGGAAGGCGAGTCAGGCGCAGGAACTGACGCAGCTTCCGCTGTTCGGCATGGGGGCGCACCCGGCGGTGGGCGAGCTGCGCGAGATCAAGCTCGACAGCCTCACGCCGCTGCAGGCGTTCGACATCCTGCGCAGGCTGCGCGAGATGGCCGATCGCTCGTAGCGTCAGTTGTTCAGTTGAATCTCGACGCCGAGCGCTTCGATGCGATCGACGACCGCCTGGTACCGCTCATCGTCGTGGTACGGGGCGAAGTCCGGATCGTCGCGGAGATGGCGCAGGTTGCGGAAGCCGGCCGTGACCGCCTCGTCCAGCGTCGCCAGCGCCGCATCGTGGTGGCCGAGCAGGGCGCAGGCGCAGGCGGCGTTGTAGAGGGCCGTGCCACGACCCTCCGGGAACTCGGCGGCCTTGAGGTGGGCCTCCAGCGCCTCGGCGATGCGCCCGTCGGCGTGCAGGGCGAAGCCGAGGCGGAACCACGCCCGGGCGTTGTCCGGCTCGCGCTCGACGATCAGGCGGTAGCCGTCGATCGCGGCCGGCCAGTCGCCCCGGTTGAAGGCGATCCGGGCCTCGCCGGCGATGGCGTCGGCCGCCTGCGACGGGCCGGCGGACAGCAGGGTGACAATGGCGGCGAGCAGTCCCGCGGCGGCGGCGATGGCGACTCTGGGCGTCATGGCGGGCCAGCGTACCAGAAAAATCCGGGGCTTGTGCGGGTCGGCCGAGGATTTTTGCGGTTCAGCCGTCCTGCTCGGCCCGGCGGCGCTCGGATCGACGGAAGATGGCCGCAATCAGCGTCGGGGCGGCCCGCAGCAGGGCCAGCAGCACGGCAAGCGACAGGCCGACGATCAGGCCGGTCCGGCCGGCGAGCGACCATCCGGCCCAGCCGGCGATTGTGGCGACGGCGACGAACACGAGCGTGAGCAAGCCCCAACTCATGCGCCGCCAGCCGGCAGAAGGCGGCGCTCCCTCCGGCGAGGATCGGGCCATGCGCTGGCGCATCTGCTCATCACGGGCGCTGGTTGGCTGATTGGTCATGCCGGACGCTATGGGCGGCCGGGGGCTGGGGTGATGTCGCTCAGCCACGCGGCGCCGCATTCGGGGCAGATGACGCAGCCGTCGGGCTCGGGCTCGATAGCGACGGTGTTGTATCCGCAGGTCGCGCACAAGCCCGCTTCCAGGCACGCCCTGCCGGCTGCCCGTACGAGAGCGCGACTGGCCCACGGAAACAGCGCCAGCAGCGCAATGATCGCCAGGCACGATACGACCAGCGACCATGCAATCTGGCCAAGCGAGTACCCGCCGGTCGGCAGCCGCACTCCGAGATACATGATTGCGCCAGCTATGACGATCAAAGCAACAGATTTCGGCAGGTAGTTCGCTCGGAACACCAGGCTCTGGACCTGGCCGGGGGCCGAGTTCGCGAGCATCGAAGGGGTACAGAGTCGGCGCCTCGTGCCGCGATGATCCAGAACACACGTGGGATCCCGATACTGATCCAGCAGCGTCCCCCAGTTGAGCGGCTCGCGCCGTAGGGCAGTTTCGGACTCCGGTCGCCCGTGCTCAGGTGGGAAACAGTCGCACAGCCACGCGGCGCCACATTCCGGGCATGTCACACACTCATCAGCTTCCTTGGTGAGGCCGGCGAGCGAGTGTCCGCACGCGGCGCACAGACCGGCGCGCAGGCATGCGAGCCCTGCGGCCCGAGCCCGGGCCCTGGCAATCGGCGCATGCAGCCCCCACAGAATCACAGCGCCAGCGCTTGCGAAGCCCAGCGCTTTGAGGAAGTCCGTCGCGGTCGGCAGGCGCGAGCACGATCCGACCATGATCGCAGCCCAGATCACGCCGCCCACGACGACGGCTCGGAAGCGATGCTCGTTGGCGAGGCTCACTTCCGCGGCGAGCGGACCGGGCGCCTCCTCCGGCAGATCCTCCGGCTGGCAGATCCGGAACGACTTCCCGCGATGATCGAGAATCCGTGTCCGGCGCACGCGATCGCTCCGTCAGACTACGACCGGCACATCTGCATCGGCCACAATCTGTGCCCCATCTGTGCCATCTGTGGATCCTGGCTTCTCTACCAGCGCTGTTCGTCCGTCTCCGGGCTCAACGGCCAGACTTCCGACTCAACGCCGTTCACCGTCGCGCCGTTCTGGACCGCCACGTGGATGCCGGCGAGGAAGCTGTTCGGGAAGATCGCATCCGGCTCGCTCAGTTCGCGCAGTCTGGCGTCGTCGGCCTCGGTGAGCTTGACATCCAGCGCGGCGAGGTTGTCCTCGAGCTGGCGCATGGTGCGGGCGCCGATGATGCTGCTGGCGACGCCCGGCTGCTGCTGCACCCACGCGAGGGCGACCTGGGCCGGCGTGGCGCTGTGGGCGCTGGCGATCTCCTTGAGGGCGTCGACGATCTTGAAGGTGCGCTCCGTGAGATACCGCGAATCCTCCTTGTACCGGCCCTCGCCTTCCTTCGGAATGCTGTCGCGGGTGTACTTGCCGGTGAGGATGCCGCCCTTGAGCGGGCTCCACGGTGTGACGCCGAGGTTCAGCTCGCGGGCCATCGGCATCAGTTCGTGCTCGACGGTGCGCTCCAGCAGCGAGTACTCGATCTGCAGGGCGATCAGGGGCGACCAGTCGCGCAGCAGCGCCATGGTCTGGGCCTGGGCCACCTTCCACGCCGGGGTGTCGCTGAAGCCGAGGTAGCGCACCTTGCCCTGGCGCACCAGGTCATCCATGGCCCGCATGGTCTCGTCGATGGGGGTGTGGCAGTCCCAGAAGTGCATCCAGTACAGGTCGATGTAGTCGGTCTGGAGCCGGCGCAGCGACTGCTCGCAGCTTTCCATGATGGTCTTGCGGCTGGCGCCGCCGCCGTTGGGATCGCCGCGGTACAGGTTCCCGAGGAACTTGGTGGCGATCACGACGCGGTCGCGCGTTCCCTTGCCGGGTCCGCTGGTGAAGTAGTCGCCCATGATCTGCTCGGCGTGGCCGCGGGTGTAGATGTTGGCGGTGTCGATGAAGTTGCCGCCGCGTCCGAGATAGGCGATGATGAGTTCGACGGACTCCTCGACGCCGCAGCCGAAGCCCCATTCCTCGCCGAAGGTCATGGCGCCGAGGCACAGCGGGCTGACGCGCAGGCCGGAGCGGCCGAGGGTGATGTAATGGTCAAGTGGCATGCGGTACTCCTTCCGATGCGATCGTAGCGGGGGAAGGCAGGAGGAGAAAGCAGGAACGCAGAGAGGAAGAAGGGAGGAACGCAGAGGGCGCAGAGGGCGCAGAGGAACGCAGAGAAGAAGACTGGGTTGTGCGCGCGCGGGCGCGCATGGAAAAGCCCGGCGCGCCTTGTGGCGAGCCGGGCCATGCCATCATCCCGGTGGTTCATCGGGCGGTTCGGGCGCGCGATTCAGTCTGGACGGAGCCGGGTGAGCGCGGCTGGCGCGGCAGGCGGCCGGCGGCTCGGGCGCAGCGCAGCAGCTGCGCCCGGGTCGGGTCCACGCGCGTTATCCCGCACGCCTCGGGCGATCCGGCGCCCCGCCGGCAGTTCCTGCGCCCGCGCCAAGGTCCAGATATGCCCCGTTTTGGTCTCTGCGCGCAGCGCTTCGAAGACCAAAACCCGCGCTTCGGTCCCTGCGCGCAGCGCTGCAAGGACCAAAACCCGCGCTTCGGAAGCTGCGCGCAGCGCTGCAAGGACCAAAACCCGCGCTTCAGAAGCCGCGCGCAGCGCTTCAGCCCCCGCGCGCAGCGCTGCGAGGCCCAAAGCCCGCCCTCCGGAGATCGCCGCGCCGCGGCGTAGAATCTGATGCCGCGGCTGATCGGCCGACAAGGCCGCATCAGCCGGCGCCGGAGCCCGCCCTGTGTGCTCAACGAGTCGACGATCATGAACAACACGCGAATCAACTCCAGAACGCTGTTGATGCCGGTCTCAGTGCGGCATGCGCCTCGATTGCTGCTCTTGCTATTGCCGCTTGCGTTGGGGATTGCTCTTGTCGCCGCGACTGCTCCGAGCGACCGCTGGCTGACGATACTTGCAGCCATCCTGTTTGTTATCAATGGAGTGTGGTGGGGTTACCTATGGCATCGGGGCCGTCTGTGGCCTACAAGCGGGCGCTCTGGACAACCCAGGCGCAACAGTTCGGGCTGATCAGGCGTATCGCCGCGCGGGCGTAACAGCGGCCGCTGTGGCCCAGCCGCCCGATCAGCACGCTTCGTCAGTCGGGCCCCTCCCGCGACGCGCGCCTGCGCAGGCCATGGGCGAGGTGCCACGCGGCGAAGTACAGCGTCAGGAGCAGCCCGGCGATCGAAGCGTATTGCAGCCTGCCCACGAACTTCTGGCCGCCGGTAGGGGCCGCGGCGAATCTGGACGCGTACGACGGCAGGTTGCTCGCCGAGACTGTCATTACCAGGAGTCCAAGCATCGCCACTGTGAGAATGCTGATGTATGCGGGGATTACAACCCGCTTGGCTGGATAGCGCTTCCACTGGCCCAAGCCCACGAGGGCAAAGCCGAAGCACACCCAGAACAGCAACTGCGTGGCGGTCGACCAGCCCGTCAGCTTCAGTCCAAGCTCAGCGAGGAAGTCGAGCACCGAAGGCCTGACAGAAAGAACCTGAGTGGATCGAACGCACGGGGCCCGCTCGCCCCTGAACGTGGGGGTGGCGGGATTGTATTGAAGCCGAAGGCGCCGCCATCACCCCACGAGCCCCACGATGGGCAAGCGGCCGCTGTGGCCCGGCCGCCCGATCCGAAGATCGCTGCGCCGCGGCGTAGAATCTCCCTCGGAGCGCTGCCTGTGAGGAGGTCGTGCCGGTGCGGCGGACGCAAACGAACATCTGTGACGTGTGCAACACCGAGTCGCCGCGGTTGCGCCGGCGCATCTGGGTACGGCACCTCACCGAGGCAGTCCTGGCCCGCCAACCAGTCGTTGAGATCCAGCGCGTCTGTCCGATGTGCCGCAGCAAAGAGCGCCGGGGTACAGCGGTGCGGCTGGCGGTATTGCTGGCCGTCATCATTGTGGGCGCCGGCATCGTCGTCGCGGCGCTGTTGTTACCTTGAGCCCCCGCAGCAAGCGGCCGCTGTGGCCCAGCCGCCCGATCCGGAACATCGCCCGGAAGGGCGATGCCACAT